>DROJ01000486.1 GCA_011321935.1 Bacteroidota bacterium
AATGCCACATTATCAGGGATTTGGCGGACTAATCACTAATCAACTCATTACTAATCACTTCACTAGCCCGATAAATATCCGTTGGCGACAGCGCCCCATCTTTTGTCACCTACCTTACCTCCTTTCTCGCCAATTCTCATTATCTTTCCATTTCATTTTTTTTAGACATTAGGATAGACCTAAACCAAAGCAGCATTTCCCCGTTTTTTTGCGTTTGGACTTGTGAATAAACTACACTAAACTGAGAACGGAGGGTGCTCAAAGAAATCAGTAAACTGCATGGATATCACATTACCATTCGGTTATCAAGAACATGACCTTATCACTGCCTGCATCCAAAAGGAGCGTTGGGCACAAAAAGTGCTTTATGAAGAGCACTACCCCAAGATGATGGGGGTCTGCCTGCGCTATGCGGGCAGTCAGGACGAGGCATTGGACATCCTCCACGAAGGGTTCATCAAGGTATTCAAAAATTTAAGGAAATACCAGCCCGGCACCTCCCTCAATTCTTGGATCAGGCGCATCATGGTCAACACGGCCATTGATTACTACCGCAAGATGGTACGCCGCCGCACCGAGGATATTGATACTGCTTACGGGGTCAGTTCCGCTGATGCCGACGCACTGAGCCGACTTTCGGAACAGGAAATTTTGGAAGCCATCCAAGAGCTTTCACCCGCATACAGGGCGGTGTTCAACCTGTACATCATCGAAGGCTACTCCCACCGGGAAATAGCCGACCTTTTGGAAATAACCGAGAGTACCTCCCGGTCGAACCTTGTAAAAGCAAGATTGAAATTACAGGCCAAGCTGAAGGCCAAGAACATAATGTACGATGGAAAAAAGTAAACATTTCGACGAGCAGATAAGGCGCACATTGGAGGGCTTGGAGCGGGAATACGATCCGGGCACTTGGGATATGCTGCAGCACAAGATGGATTTTGCGGCCCAACAAAAAGTGGACGACCTCTTCAAAAGCCGCCTCGGAAATATAGAGCCCACCCTTGTGCCGGGCAGTTGGGATGCCTTGGCACAACGCATGGAAGCAGCAGAAGCCGCCGAAATGGCCGAAAATGCAGCAGGCATAGACAAGGTGGCCTATGAAAAACTCCACAACTTTGAAGTGCCTTTCAAAAACAGCCATTGGGCCTTGATGGCCAAACGCCTCGAAGAAGAATTTTCTCTCCGCCACAAACTCTACCGGTACAAAGTTGTTGAAATAACCCTCATGGCCTTGCTCCTGCTGACCATCTTCCGCTTTTTGCCTTTGGCTGAAAATTGGTTGCAACAAGCTGCCGACCAAGAGAACACAGAGCAAAATAACAGCCTGCCCGTTCCGGCTACAAAAAACACAAACCAAGTAAAACCCGAACAGCCTAGCGATAAAACTGAAAATGCCCAGGCATTGGGTGTTCCAATGGCAAGTGCCGATATTGAAGTTGGGGAGGAAGGTCAAACTGAAAAAAGAAACGGGCTGGAATTTGGAGGGATTGATAATGGTAACAGTACAAGTAAATCCGTTCAACCTAAATTGGATTGGCCAAAAAAGTACGGACTGTATGCTTCCGGCCAAAACCTAACTCCGCTTGCCAAAACTCAGGTCGCTTTAGCTTCCAATTCAGGCAAGCCTTCTTCTTTTGAAAAAATAACCGAAGAGAATTTCAAGAACAGCCTACTGGCCACTGTTGCGAATAACAAGGATGCCGATATAGATTTACTGCCAACCATTGGCCAAGGCATTATCGCTTCTGGATATGCATGGGAAGCTCCAATGGTGGAAATGCCTTTGTTCAAAAAGAAAAGTACCCTGCGTTTCAGTATTTTTACGACCTCCGACCTTAATTATGTAAAAACACCTCCCAACCAGTTGAGCTTGTCCGGCACCCTCTACCAAACAGCATTGAACACAGCCCTCGCCAGTGGTTACGGAGGAGGGGTCCAAGTAAACTTTAAGAAAGGCCGGTGGGAATTTGTGACAGGCGGGCAGTACTCATTTAAACGGTATATACCCAATACCCCGACTGTCATTTTTGAATCGGTCGGTTATTGGGTAAAAGAAGATTTTCACGGCATCCAGTTGGATATTGTCCAGATTCCTTTCAATCTCAACTACCACTTTAAAGACCACGGCAAATGGCGTTTTTATGCTAGCGCAGGTGCATCCGGGCACTTCATCACTTCTTCCGTTTATGAAATTGAATACGACCGGAAGAGGCTCAATTCATTTGTGCCCCCAAGCTCACCGGACGAATCAAGATATATAAGAAAGGTAAATGAATCTCCCGACGCCCTCTTCAGCGGCGGCAGCCTGAAAGAGAATGCCTATATGACCGCCAACATCGGCCTCGGCGTAGAAAGGTACATTGCCCCCAAATGGACGATCTTCTTCCAGCCCAATTACCAACATTATTTGCGGGCAAAGGGCATCGGTACCAACAAGGACAAAATTTATACGACCTCCTTTTTCCTCGGAACGAAGTTTAACCTGAAATAAATAAATGGTTGAATAGCTGAATGATTAAGCAAAAGACCCGATGGGACACATTCCATCGGGTCTTTTGCTTAAACCTTCCAGCTATTCGACATTTACTTCTGATAAAGCGTTTTGATCGGCACATCCACTCCAAAGCCGATAAAATAACGCGCCGCCCCTACCGAAATTTGCTCTCCGTCCAAATTTTGATATTGCGGCCCGTACTGCCCACCGAGGCCCAGATAAAAAGGCGACTTCTTGATGTTCCACTGCAATTGCAATCCAGGTTTGAACACATTTTTAAACGTAAAATCGGTCTCGCCGGCATTGGCCGAATCGGGGTGGTAAGACAATAAAGCACCGAGGTCGAGGAAAGAAATAAAGGCCGAAAACGAAGTTTGTTTTTTACCAAAAAGGCCGCTCAGCGCAATGCCGATGGGCATGGTGGGGGCAGGGCTGAAAAAATCTTCGTCTTTTTCGAGTGCATCCCCTTGCCAAGTTTCATGGCCAAATGTGCCGCCCAAAAAAGCATTCACGCCCACCGTCAACGGGCTTTTCCTTTTGATGCGCGAACTGCCCGGTGGGTCGGCGATGTGTTCCAACAGTTCTTTCACTTGGTTTTGGTCTTGGGCATCAATGAGGCCTGCGATGAAGTCGCCGTATTTTTGCAGGTAATGGATGGCCGATTTTCTTTTGCCCTCCTTTTTACCGGAAGTGCTGAGGTCGAGATTGGTGAACAATTGGATGAGCGAACTGATGGCCTGACTGTGGTCTTTTATATTTATGAAATAGATAAAGTCGAGTGCTTGCCCGGAGATTTGGGGTATGTTTTCGAGTTTTTTCGACCTGTCTTTGAGGGGTGTATAATAGCCCGGTCTGTTGAAATTTTCCACCAGCGGCAGCTCCAAAATGCGGTTCAGGGTATTTACGGCAAAAGAGGCTTTTCGGTAAAATGCCAGCGTGTCCATTGCCCGGAGGGAGTCGGGCAGGCTGGGGTTCGGCAGCAGTTGGATGTCCTTGATGGTCAGTTTGACCAGTTCCGAAAGGCCGTTGGCAGAGAGGGGGCCGATGCCCTTCACGCTGCCGAGGCGCTGTTGCAAGAGGCCGAGGAAAGCCGCCTCTTTGCGCCCCCCGTCGAGCAGGGTGTCGAGCTGTGGGCGGCTCAGCCATTTTTGCGAAAGGCCGTTGGTGCGGAGGCCATACATGAGGTTGGTCACGAGCTCGGTGGTCTGCAAAACGGGGGCGGCATTGTCCCTCGCCCTGCTCGGTATTTTGGCAAATAAACTTTCCAGCAGGTCTATCTGGTTTTGCAGGTTGGCCAGTTCTTTTTCCAAGTCGCCGATTTGCGCCAGCAGATAAGAATAGGGGGCAGCCGTTTTTTTGTCGAGCAAATATTTGCGGAGCGGACTTGCCCGGAAGTTTTTGGGGTTGCGGGCATACAGCGTGGTGTCCAGTTTTATCAGGCGCTCCTCCACTGCCACCAATTGTTTTTTCTTTTTTTCCAATTTCAGCACCTCTTCTTTGCCTGTTAAATTATCGTCCAAAAGCACGTCGAGTTCCACGTTTTCATCAATGGACTGAAAAACCCTTTCGGTGAGCAAATTGGCCAGTGCGTTGAATGCCAGCCTTTGGTCATGGTCCAGGTTGGGCAACCAAAAAGCCTTGCTGTCCTCGATGGTCTTTTTCAGTTTTTTCCGGTCTCTTTCTACTTTTAATACGGCGCGCCGCAAAGTGCCTTCGGGGTCGGCTTCTTCCATCCATTTATTGGTGGCCAATCGGTACTGCGAGAGGTCTTTTTGCCAGTTGTAAAATATCTGTGCCATGGACTGCTCATTGTACCAGGTGCCGTTCAGTTTTTGCGAAAGCTCGATGCCCGCCGCCCGCCATTGCTTGGGCGAGCGCTCTGTGCCAAAAAATTTATCGTAGCTCTCCAGCGTATTGTAGTGCAGCATGTAGGCCGAGTCCAACTGCCCTGCCAATAGCTGTGGCAGGAGGTTGAGGCCAAAGGCATTGCCCTCTCCGAGCAGGGCATCGAGGCGGTAGGCAGGGCGGTCGAGGTAGTCGTTTCCGAAAGGGGGAGGAGGCGCATCGGGAAAATTTTGCTGAAAATCGAGGATGGAATTGCCGATGTCTGCCTCTGCCTTGTTCAGCACCAAAAAGATGCTTTTCATCTGGTTGTAAACCGAACTGGAAAGCGAGATCAGCGCCGCATATTCGGGCGAGCTGTATGCCTTGTCGGCCAATATCAAGTTCACTTCTTTGGTTGATTCCTCAAAACTTTGGTATAAATAGCGGTGCGTCACCGGCACCACTTCGTCCACGGGCATCCCAAATTGGGAGAGGCTTATCATGCTGTACAGCGCCAGCAAATTATAGGCAACAGGGTCGGACTGCAGCGGCTTGAAATAATCATCTTCGAGCAGGAGCAGGGGCAGGCGGACGCTGAGCTTTTGCACATCTTCGTAAAATGCCTGCCGCAGCCGCGCCACAAAGGAGTTGGAATAGGTGAAATCGGTATGCCCGAACTCGGCCACCACGGTCGGGAAAAGCAATTGGAAATCAGGCGTTTCATCATTTATCAGGCGGTCGAGGTAATTGATGACCACCTCGTCTTTGGCGCGGTCGAGCACAAAAAGGAACAGCCCCTCGATGATGGCCGCCTGCGAAAGCAGCCCCCCGTTCTGCACATTTTTGTTGCTGTTGTCGGCCGAGAGGGCCAATGCCTGCATGGGCGGGAAAACGGGTGCGCTGTACCGCTCCAAAGTACTCGAAACGGAGAGATAGTCGGCGGGCGAAATGGCTTGCCCGGCATGGAGTTTTTTCATTATTTTTTGCCGTGGGCCGATGGCTGTTTCTTGCAGCAGCGCCCGTGCCATTTCGGTGGCAGCGGTGGCAATGGAATCGGGCATGGCCGGCAGTTTGTTGTCCATCAGCCCCTTGATGAGGGCGTTGCCGGAATAGCGGTTTTGCAGGTCATCCCAAGTGCCGACGACGGCAGAATCGCCCAGCAGGGGCTGGTCGTAATTTTGCAAAATGGCCAACAGTTCGGCCGATGCCTGGATGGCCGATGAGTCGCCGGTTTCGGTATCGCTGTTTTCCAGCACATCAATGGCCGAGAGCAGTTTTTCGACATCTTCAAAAATGCTTTGGCCACTGGCGGCGGACAGCGAAAAAAGGAGGCTGAAAAAGCCGATGTGCAGTATCTTTTTGGTTGACATGGTTTATTAAATGAAAAGTAGGGAGTGCTCAATGAAGAGAGTCTCATGCAAAGACGCAAAGGTTTGAATTTCAACACTTTGCGCTTTTGCGTGAGACCCACTTTATCGAACAGCCCCGAAAAGTACCTTTCAGCCAGCCCTATGAGGCGATGCCTTTGCGTGGGGCCAGCGGGCAGAAAGGCGTTGACTCAATTCGAGAAAACCAGAGGCAACGCCTTTCTACCCCCCCCGCCCAAAGGCATCGCCTCAAAGGGCTGGCTGAAGGCTCGGGCAGTGAGTTTTTGGCAGTGCTTCAGGCAGTGGGCGGGGCTGGTTCAGCGGGCAGTTTGTTTTTCATGGTTGTGGTGAATTTTTTGTAAAGCGCAAAAAATTTGGCCAGCACCACGGCCTGTTGTATGGCCTCCCCGATCCTTTTAAAAATCAGCACGTCCGATTCCACTGCGTCCACCTCGTTGCTTGCCAAGACCCGGCGGTATTCCGCTATTACCGGCCGCTGTTCTTCTTGCAGCGGGATAAAATCGGGGTGGGCATCAACATCGGTGCCGTTGTTTTTAAAAAACACTTTTCGCCCGCCGGTGTTCCGTTGCACTTGGGTCAGGGCGTCCAGCACTTTGGCGTTGAAATGGGAAGTATCGGTGGCCTCCATTTCGGCGAGCGGTTTTTTCAAAACCTTTTCGTCGAGGTAGCCGATAAAGCTGCGCATGTGGAGCAAAAAAACCGGCAGGTCGGCAGGGTCGTCGCCGTCTATTTTTATAAAAAAATCGGTCAGCTTGTCTTCGTCGAAAGGGATGGGGCTTAGCCACAGGGCGGGGTTGTCGAAATGGCCGATGACCCCGTCCATCTCTTTTTTGATGGCGGCAACCTCTGCATTTGTTTCCCCGAACTTGGCCTGTACGAGATGGAATTTGCTGAAGCAGATGAGCTTGGCGTCGTGGAGTATGACTTTGAGCCTTTCGTTGTCTGTTTTCATTGAATGGAAAGTTTTTGGTGGGAAAAATAAAATCGGCGACAAGATAGGCAATGCAGAATGAAAAATGAAAAATGCAGAATGCAGAACGCATTGCGTCAGGCTGCTTCTTTCAATTTCACCCTCGTAACGATCAGTTTCAAAGGCTGCTCAGAAGTGACCCGCAAGCTGTGGTCGGTATAAAGCGGGACTTCCAGAAACCCGCCCGGGGACAGGTCAATTTCTTTTCCCCCGACCGTGCAGGTGCAGCTTCCTTCGAGTACAAAAACCTTTTCGTAGAGGTCGTCGTGCGCTTCTTCGGGCACTTCTTCTTTGACCCACATTACGACGAGTTGGCGTTGCCCGTCGTCAAAAAGTTCGTGGGAATGGATGTCGCCAAAATGAGCGGGCGGGGCAAGGCAGGCAGTTAGTTTTTGCCATTTTTCCAGATCGGAACGGGCAGAGATGCCAATGAATTCGGAGGCCCTTAGCGCAGGTTGGGATAGGCTGGCGGTTTCGAGTTTTAGTTCTTCTATGCGGTCCAAGATTTTGGCGGCCACGCCGGGAGGAGCCTCTTGCTCGAATTGGCTGGCATAGGCAATGAGGCCGGCTTGCGCAGCGGCCAGTTCTTGCCGTACCTCTGGGTACTCTTTGCAATTGCGTTCCAGTTCGGCCTTCTCCTCGGGGGTCGTTGCGTTCAGGCAATAGCTTTCAATGATGCCCGACGATATGTATTTTTCAATGTTGAACATTGCTTTGACTACCTGTCCGGTTTTTGGCTTTTGGCCCCGAAAACCCAGCGTGGGCGGTGGGCGGCGTGTGTTGCCAAAACCTAAAAACGGACTGTTGAGTGTTGAATGAAAATTATTTCAATAAAGACCTAAGTTCTGAAAATGCTTTTCGCACCCTGCTTTTCACTGTGCCGAGGGGGATGTCCAGTTCCTCGGCCACCTCCACTTGGGTATAGCCCTCAAAATAAAGCAGGTCTATCAGGGTTTTGTATTTCGGGTCGAGCGTTGCCACTACTTCCCGGACGCCGATGTGGCCTACCTTCATTTCCGTTGAAAATTGCTGTGCGGTGCTTGGCACTACCTCGTCCGTCCGTTGCTCTTTGCGGTAAGCTTTGGAACGCACCATATCAATAGCGGCATTGCGGGCAATGTTCATTGCCCAAGCCAAAAAGTAGCCTTTGGAAGGATTGTAGCTCTCGATGTTTTGCCAGATTTTGAGGAACACTTCCTGCATCACGTTTTCGGCAATGTCCTGTTTTTTGACAATGCGCAGGATGACCCCGAACAGCAGCCTCGAATGGTTTTGGTAAAGGCCGTTGATGCCCTTCTTGTCCTTGTTGCGCAACAAAGAAACTAATTCCTGATCTGATATTTTGCTCTGGATATTCCTCAAATGAATATAATTCGTTTGTTTATTTAATTATTGCCAACTTCCCTTATAGGCCGCCTTTTATTGTCCGACAAAGCTACTCAAAACGGCCAGTACGGAAAGGCTGCTGGAATAAAAATTAAATATTCCCGATCATCACCATTTGGTCGAGGGTCGGCACAGCGCTTCCCCCCGCCTTTTCCAGGGTCACCGCAAATGCCTGCGGGGCAGCGATGAAAGGCAGTTCCTGCAAAACCATTTCGCCCCTTTCGATATCGAAAACGCCCATGTCCGTCGGTTGCCCGTCCACGATGGCCCAGAGTTGGTACTGCTTGCCGGGCGGCGGGTCGGGCAGGTTTTTTATTTCCAAAAATGCCTGCCTTTTTTTCGGGTTCCAATGTACCACTCCAAATGCCCCGGGCACTGTTTCCTGCCCTTCCATTGCCACTGCCCGGTCACCGGTGTCGCCCACCACGGCGATGTATTTGTTTTGCTTCGCAAAATGGTTTTGTACCGCTTCGCAATCTTTTTTCAGCTTCGCAAAATCAGATTGGAGACTGGCCAATGCAGCAGTGCTTCGCTGGTTTTGTTGGTAAAAATAGCCCATGCCCGCCAATGCCAAAGCGAGCAGCCCTATCCATAAATAGGGGCTGGAGTTGTTTCCATGCGCCGTTTGCCCACTGCTGCGGCCTTTTATACTGTCCAATATTTTTTGTTCCAAATGGGGCGGCGGCGCTTTTGCTACCGTTTGGTTGAATGACAAAAGCGCAATTTGCAGGGCTTCCAGTTCGTCTGCTATTTCGGGGTACTGCCCGGCATTTTTTTCTACCTCTTGCGACTCTTGTGCCGAAGTTTGCCCCAGAACATAAAGTTCTAAAATGCCAGACGATATGTATTCTTTTATATTCACGCAGATAAAGAAGGTGGGCTATTTTGTTTCGGTTTTCGATTGATTGCAAACGAAATCTTTGCTCCATATTTTTTAAATACGGAAATTTTCAGCTTGCAGTTTATCGGGCAAGATTTTATTATCGCATAAATGTATTCCAATGTAGCAGAATTGCCCGTCCAGGTTCTCCGGGGCGCACAGCCTCTTGTCCCACTGTCAGTTTTTTTTAAAAAATTAATTTTAAATTGCAACATTTGCAGTAGGCAAGTAAGCACATCGGTACTCGAATAAATAAATTTCAAGCAATGAAAAGAAAGGGAAGACTTATCAGGATGGGTAGGTTGTCCATGAAAGACTGGCTCCAGTTCAAGCCTTACAGTTCCTCCATCGAGGGCTACGACCGCCATTACCTTAATTTGTGCAACAAGGTTTTTGACATATTGAACCTCCGCAAAGATTGGTTCAACAAGGCTGCGGTAAACCGGGAAGAACGCAAAAGAATGGCTTGTGTACTGGTTTCTTATTTCGAGGACTTTATGGCCGAGATAGGGATATGGCGCGCATTTATTGATTACAACAAAGAGCTGCACGGGGCTTACCTCCCCTTTTACGACCTGTTTCAATATGACCCTGAATATATCAATGTGGAAGATATAACCTACCTGATCTGGCACATGGTGACCAAGTGCAAGTACGAGACAATCTATGCGCCCGACTTTCCTTTTTTCTCTGCCATGGCATATGAAATATACAACCTTTTAGAATCGCGGATAGAGGAACTGCCGGTCTTGGAATCTTATGACCACTTGCTCACGATAGCGGAGGGCGAAGATTTTTTTGAATTCAAAACCAAGTTGTTCTGGTTCAGCACGCAATCGTATTTGATGGGCTGGGAAATGGGGCCTTTGCTGGAACAGGACTTTGGAATGGTCGAAGAAGAAATGGCCGGCGAATATAGGCCGGAAATCGTGAGCATGGCAAAATATACGGTTACCGAAGATTACCTGTATGCCAAGCGCTGTTCCTTTGCGGCCATGAACGCACCGGAATGGCTGAGCAGGATAGTCCGCTGTCCGGACGAAAAAAAGAAAGAAATCGAAAACCTGAAATACCGCTTGGGCGGGGTGTTCAGCTTTGATGCAATAGAGGCCGACCACTTTGTTTTTACCCATTTAAAAAACGGCCAAACTTATCGCGTTTTGAAAACTTCGTTTAAGGACGGAATAGATATTGGAGAAATAGGCAAAGTATTTTACCGGATGTCATTGATAAAATGGGAAGGCGAGTGGATGATGACGGGCGGCATGTTCGGTCATTCGCCGTCGGAAGTAGATATCAAAAAAGAAAAAAGAGAGCCTGTGCAATCATTTTGGGCTTTGCCGGAAGAACGCAAAAAAAGGCTGCATGAATCGGTGGACAAAATGTACCGGGCATTTGTGGAGCTTTTTGGTTCGCCGCTCGTGCTGTTCAAAAACAGGGAAGAACTGCAAAAAGGGTTTGATGATTTTACTTTGCATTACCATAAAAAACTGGGCGAACCAGACCCTGATTTTGAGCGCAAAAGAGAAGCCTATAAAAAGGAAATGGCAGGAAAGGAAGGTGGCCTGTCCTCTTTGCCGGCCTATGGCAGCTACGGTATGTTTTATGCCGAAGGCGTGGGCATAGTGACACTTAATGACATGCTCCGCCCTATTGATTTTTTGCAAAAAGAAAATATTACGAAAGATGAAAAGAACGATCTCTTTTTTGATCTGATCGTCAATTTTGAACCCATCATTGCGGAGTACCTGCTGCAAACATATGGCAACAAAAATTTTGAATTCCCTCTTTCACATTCCGTCGTTGA
>DROJ01000487.1 GCA_011321935.1 Bacteroidota bacterium
AAAACGCACCGCAGAATATACGTTGGAATTATGAACATTGTTAACCGAATGGTTTTTTGTCTGTGGTTTTTATAAAAAAATACTTGCCAGCATGCGCTCGCTATTTCCCAAGGACTATTGACCGTGAACCATTATAAAACGCTTTCTATATGAATGCGCTGATCTTCTGCTCTATCCGTTCTGCACCTTTTCCTATTTTAAATTATATGGCTTGTCCCTGCTTGCCGTCCGGCCTGCCACTTGATGGTGGGCATCTGTTTTGGGATATATGATGTGGCCGCTTTTATAGCGGCATATATGCCATATATTTTCTAAAATCCTGTATTACATTATTGAGAAATACTGCGCTCGCATATAGGCACTGCCTATATGTGCAGGATTTATTTGTGCACTCATATGCGCTTGGCATGAAATGGCTTTTTCGTGCGGGGCGGAGCTGTTGCCTTTTTGAAAGGGGATGGGCTTTTATTGGCTTTTTGGTCGGTAGGGGGTGGGTGTTTATTTTTTAACTTTTTAAAATTTATTTAATTATGAAAATGTTTTTCAAATTTCGAACTAAGGAACATGACCGATTAAATGATCTTTTTAGATCGTTTAAACAACTTATTATTTTGGCACTGGTTATCGGCACAATGAATGCCTCCTATTCCCAGTGTAACAACTGCCCCCCTTCGTCCACTTATAATAGCAGCTTTTTTGCCTCCTCGAACAACTTAACCCGAGTTGAATATGTAGCCCCCAACTCAATGAGTGAGCGAAAGATTTTCCAGATTTTGAAAATCTGGAAAATCTCGCCGCTAAAATATTTTGCCAAAAAAAACACGAATATTGTTGGTAAGATACTAATGTAACACCATGGTTTATCTATGAGGAAAACAAAAAAGAAGAAGGCATATGTCAAGTTCCTTGTTTTGATGTCACAGACCCCGACCCGCCCGTCGGCATGAAACCGGCCGACGGCATGGAAGAAAAGATCGCAAAAGGGGAATTTGCCACGGACGGGTACGATACCACCATGACCTGGATCGCCGAACGTTACCTCTACGGCCGGTTGCGGGAAGACGGGGAACTGATCGTGCCGGGCAGTGATTTCGAGACCTTTTACAACAGTATGGGCGTCTCGAACATCGGTGCATTTGCGGGCATTGACGAAACTATCCGCAGCCTTTTCACCCTTGATACTGCTACCTCCGCCCAATTGGAAGACCTTTACGTACAGCGCTTGGCAGAACTGGATGCCATTGCCCTGATAGACGATCAATTGCAGTCCACTTCGGGACAGGACAGCCTGCAACTGCTCGTTGACAGGGAGGTGCACGTGGATCAACTGACCAGTCTTTCCCAGACAGCGGTGGCTCTTGTCCAGACGATCCGGACTGACCGCATCGGCCGGGTGGCCGATATACAGGCCTCCAATAATGCCATAAATGCGCAGGCAATTTTTGAACAAAATGAAAAAACGGTGAACGACCTGTTGCTGGCCTCCATTGCCAATAACGGAAGCCTGCAAGCAGGGCAGATAACCGCACTCGAAAGCATTGCCTCCCAGTGCCCTTACACCGGCGGCACGGCCGTGTTCCGGGCGAGGGGCCTGCTGACAGGCCGTTCAGAACTGGTTTTCAACGATAGCGAAATATGTGGTGCCGGGGAAATGCCGTTGCTTCAAAACCCCGGAAACAATGCTTCCGTTTTGGACCAACAAGCATTCGAAATATTCCCGAACCCTGCCACGGGCAGCTTTACGGTTAAGGTGGTCGGTGGAGAGCCTATGCTCAGGGAACTGCAAGTGCTCGACCTGCAGGGCAAGCTATTGCTCAAACGGACATTGGCCGAAGAGGAGCACAGTACCGTGGTCAACACCAACGGCCTCGTTTCTGGTATGTATTTCGTGAAGGTACTGGAAGAAGGCAAAGCCGTCTTTTCCGAAAAACTGATCGTACAGTAACCTTTCACCAGGCCCGGTGCCGGCGGCTTCATGCCGGCCGGTACCGGGCTATTTAAAAACCTTGTCCATGAAGGCAGTTTTTACGTTTCTTTTGCTCGTTTCCCTATTTCAAAAGGCAAGCTCCCAAAACCACGACTTTTACTGGCCGATGGGCTATTTTTCTTTTGAAGCGGACACCAGTTTCGGGAGGACGGTTTTGGATTTCAATACCGACCCTCCGCAGATATACCGGGAAGACCGGGAACTGAACTTCAGTGCCACGGTGGCCAGTTTTTGCGATTCTCTTGGCAACCTGCTCGTATATACCAATGGGATCAGGATCGTTGACAGTGGGCATAACTTGCTTGAAAACGGGGATAGCCTTAACCTAGAGCCTTTTGTATCGACCAATTATGAATCAGGGTACAGGGTAGCACAGAGTGAGATATTTTTACAGAAACCTGATGCCCCCGACACCTTGATGCTGTTCCATGAAAGCATCGAATTTGACAATGTATTTGGCATTTCTAGTAGGTATTTGTTACAAACTAAGATCAAGCTGAACCCAAACAATGAACAAGGGAGTGTTATATCCAAGAACGGAGAACTATCAACAACAGAAACTTCATATGGAGGGATCAGGGCTGTGAAACATGCCAACGGCCGAGATTGGTGGATTTTTAATTCATTTCAGAGCCAGAATAAGTACAACCGTTTTTATCTATCACCAGAAGGCATGATTTTTTTAGGGAAAACCGAACTGGAGCCGGAGTTCCCCTTTCTGTACAGTTCTGGATATACGGCCTTCTCATCGGACGGCAGTAAATTTGCAAGGTTTTACATCAAGAACGGGGTCTATATATATAATTTTAACAGGTGCAATGGTGTTTTTGAAAACCCGGTTTTCATACCGATGCCGAACACTTCATTAGGAGGAGGCATTTCTTTTTCCCCCAATTCTCGCTTCCTCTACATTGCTTCCGCATTCGAGATTTTCCAGTTCGACCTCTGGGCGGAAGACATCGGGGCTTCACTTGACACGGTGGCAGTCTATGACGGCTTCCAGGCACCTTTTGGCACCAATTTCCTGTTGATGCAGCTTGGCCCCGATGGTAGGATCTATATCAACACAACGA
>DROJ01000488.1 GCA_011321935.1 Bacteroidota bacterium
CAAAAAAAATATATTAAAACGGAGGGGCACAGGATCAATACCACACCAGGGACCAAAGGCCCGCTAAAGGCCAAATATATGGCCAGCAGGATTAAACCTGCTTTTGTATAAATATTAAAACCCAGCGGTTTCCCTTCCCACCAATATTTATAAAAAGGGAGGAAAAACAAAAGCAATAAACCCAAAGGGAGGGCATAAAAAAAAGTATAGGTAATGGACTTGTCAATAATGCCCATTGAAATATTATAACCGTTTGTTTGAAAAAGAGGTGTTATTAAAATAGCCGCAAGCAAAAAATTTTTCCTGAAAATATTTTTTTCCCCGCTGATATACCTGGCCAGCAACCAGATCAAGAACAATTGGATTCCCGTTTTGGCGATGGCACAGGATAGGTATATGCTGTCGAGAGGGTTTGTGAATTTTTGCAAAAGAAGGGGCACGTTTTTAAAATATGCAAGCATGGAAGCATGGGCAAAAAAGCGGTTAGGGGCGGGATAGGATTCGGCCCTCAATAATACATTCAACCCAAAGGGGTCGTCCAATACTTTTTTGTATTCCTTTACCGGCAAAACAATTTTTGCCAGATCGCCGTCCAAAGGCATCTGATAATGCTGATAAAAAGAATATGCTGCATCTATGGTCAGCAGCAAAAAAAGGATACATGTCAGGTTGCGGTTCGTCATTTTAAAAATAAAAAAGGTGCGCTGGATAGAAAGCGAAGCTAAATAAAGCGACCGGATATAAACAAGCTCTAAGCGTTGGCCCTTGACAAGCCGAAAATTTATTTTTTAAAAATTCAACAGATGCCCACCTTTGCTGTTATCATCTAGGGTATGTTGGGGGTTTATATTTCGAATGGAAAAGCATCAATCCCGGCGATTCGGGAGGCATGGTTTTTCGCTGGAACATAGACCCCCAACAGCTCTAAACTTCTGCTGGTTTATGAACCTACTTCAACACGAAACTTCTCCATACCTCCTCCAACATGCCCACAATCCCGTTGACTGGCATGCGTGGAAACCTGCTGCTTTTGAAAAAGCAATTAAAGAGGACAAGCCTATTTTGGTCAGCATTGGCTATTCCACTTGCCATTGGTGCCATGTAATGGAGCGGGAAAGTTTTGAGGACAAGGAAATTGCTGATTTTATGAACGAGCATTTTGTTTGTATAAAAGTGGACAGGGAGGAACGCCCCGACGTGGATCAGATATATATGGAGGCATGCCAGGTTTTGACGGGCGGCGGCGGGTGGCCGCTCAATTGTTTTCTCACCCCCGATAAACGGCCATTTTATGCGGGCACTTACTATCCGCCCATGCCCGCCCATAACCGGCCTTCGTGGCTGCAAGTTTTGATGAACCTTTCCGATGCGTTCCAAAACAAAAGAGAAACGGTGGAAAGCCAGGCTGACCGCTTGATGGAAATCATCCGAAATTCAGGGAAATCTTTTACCGGCAATAAATTGGCGGTGGTGAGGGGCGACGGCCCTTTTTGCAAAGGGGTTTTGAAAAAAATATACGACAACCTGCACCGTATTTTTGACAGGCAAAACGGGGGCTTCGGTGGCGCGCCCAAATTTCCGGGCACTATGTCGCTCCGGTATTTGCTGGGGTATTATTTCCATACTTCTGAGAAGGCTGCCCTGCAACAGGTGGAACTGTCGTTGGACAAAATGGCGATGGGCGGTATCTACGACCAGATTGGCGGCGGCTTTGCCCGCTATGCCACTGACCCCAAGTGGCTGGTGCCCCATTTTGAAAAAATGCTTTACGACAATGCCCTCTTGGTTTGTTTGTTTTCAGAGGCTTACCAATTGACCAAAAAAGAGCTTTACAAAGAAGCCGTTGAGGGAACTCTGGAATGGGTGAAAAGAGAAATGACCCATCCTGAAGGCGGGTTTTATGCTGCCCAAGATGCAGATTCGGAAGGGGTGGAAGGCAAATATTATGTGTGGGGCAAAAAGGAGATTGACGAAACACTGGGAGAAGGGGCGCCGCTTTTTTGTGACTTTTACGGCGTGTCGGAAGGAGGGAACTGGGAGGGGGAAAATATCCTTTGGAGGAGGCATACTTTTGAAGGTTTTGCCAAAGAGAAAGGACTGGCGGTTGCTGATTTAAAAGAAAAGATGAAAAAAGCGGGTGAGCTGCTTTTTGAAAAAAGGGACAAGAGGGTACACCCCGGCCTCGACGATAAAATCCTTTTGGACTGGAACGCCCTCATGTGCAGTGCTTTCGCAAAAGCATATGCAGCCTTCGGCAACGACGAGTACAAAAGGGCTGCGGTGGATGGCTTGAAGTTTTTGACCGATAAATTTGCCCGCCCTGACAAGCCCGCATTGTACCACACCTATAAAAATGGGCAAGCGCAGTACGACGCTTTTTTGGACGACTATGCTTATCTCATCGAAGCGCTGATCGAAGTGTATGAAATCACTTTTGATACCGGTTATTTATTGCAAGCAGGGCGCTATACTGAACATGCCATTGATAACTTTCTTGACCGGACGGATAAAATGTTCTACTTTACATCGCAGAAACAAAAAGATGTTCCGCTGCGCCGGAAAGACCTTTACGACTCTGCCACTCCTTCCGGCAATTCAACGATGGTTCACAATTTGCAGCGCTTGGGCATATTTTTAGGCAAAGGTGCTTATTCGGATTTAGCCGAAGACATGCTGCTGACCATGAAACCGTCGGTTGAAAAATACCCAAGCTCATTTGGGCGGTGGGCCTCTGCCCTGATCGGCAAGGCTTGTGGCATTCCTGAAATTGCAGTTGTTGGGAAAGATGCGCTATCCAAAGCAGCAGCGATCAATGCGGTTTTTTTACCGAACAAAACGATCATGGCGAGTGCTGTTGGGAAGGATGAGTTTCCATTGCTTGCAGGTAAAAGGGCAGAAAACGACACCTATATATATGTGTGCCAAAACTTTGCCTGTCGGCAGCCCGTTAAAACCATTGAAGAGTTCAAGCAATTAGTGGCAGCGAAATAGGGTTAAAAGAGCTGCTCGGTATAAAATGCTATCCTGAAGTCTATGAAAAAAACAATTACTTCCATTCTCTTTTACTTGGCCATTGCTTCGGTATGTTTTGCGCAGCAAGCCCCGCAGTACAGTCTGTACATGTGGAACAAGCACGTGTTCAACCCCGCATACGCAGGCATGGAAAATTCATTGAGCATCACAGGTGTTTATCGGAGCCAGTGGCTCAACCTCCCCGGCAGCCCCGAAACGCAGACCGTCAATGCCCACATGCCGCTATACATAGCAGGGGGAGGGGTGGGCATCTCGTTCGAGAACGAGAGCATAGGTTCATGGAAACAGTCAGCGGCGACTTTGTCTTATAATTACCAAATGCTGATGGGCAAGTCGGGCGTTTTGTCCATTGGTTTGTCGGCAGGCTTGATACAGCGGGAATTGGACGGGGCAAAAATCAGGACACCAGAAGGAGAGATAATTGAGGGGGAGTACATCTCGCACAATGATCCGCTGCTCCCGTTTCTTGGTGTTGAAAGAGGGCTTGCCCCCACTGTGGGGCTGGGGGCTTTTTATCAAGGAGAGAAACTGGAAGTCGGCCTATCCGCTATTAATCTTTTGGAAAACGAAGTGAGCCTATCGAAAGTCACCTTCAAACCTGAACGCACCTATTATTTGTACCTTGGCTATAAACTCAGCCTCGGCAGGAAGCTGGAAATCCTGCCTTCGGCACTCTTGAAGTCAGATGTTTATCAAACGCAAATGGATTTTTCGGCAATCGTCCGGTACAATGAAAATATTTCTATCGGGGCTTCGTTTAGGGGCTACGATTCAAATAGTCAAGATGCGGTAGCTATATTGGCAGGCATAAAACTGAGTGAAAAAATAAACTTGGGCTATGCCTACGACCTGACCCTTTCTGGGTTGAGCAATGTGAGCACCGGCACTCATGAAATCCTCCTCAATTATAACCTTGGCAAGCCGGTCGGAAAAGGTAAACCTCCTATTATTATCTATAACCCCCGTTCGTTATAAATCACATTTGGATAAAAGGATATCCCGTAGAAACCTTCATAAACCACGGAGACAATTCGGAAATTGGTTTGGAAATTGGTTTGTCATTGTTGAAACCCTTTCATATTATTGGTTGGAAGAGGCCATGAAGCAATGGAAAACTTGTTTCTTTCTTTTCTCAAAATCAATAAACAAGCCTATATATTATCATCACACTATTTGAAAAAGAAATTTGTGCAAACATGGACAATTCAATAAAAAATTGACAAAATCACACTAAGTGCAAAATCTTTACGTTTGGAATGGCACAAAATGTTAATTTTGCCAGCCAAACGGCAGAAAGGCAAGCACATAGTTTGATTTTGACCGTAAAGCACTACATTTACATTTCTTTTCACAAATAGCAAGGAAAACTCGGGTGTTTAAAATGAAAGAACTATCAAAATTTTTATTGGCGCTGCTGGTATTTGCAGCTATCTTCTCCTCTTGCGGCACTAAAGAAAACGGCCAGTTGCTCGGTGTCCTAGATCGCCCAGATTGGAAGGGCATCAATCCTTACGGCATGGTTTACATCCCTTCGGGAACGCTCCATATCGGGCCCAGCGATCAAGACATATCCAACACATTCGTACAAAGGCCGAAATCCATCTCCATCCAGGGTTTTTACATGGACGACACGGAAATCACCAACAATGAGTACCGCCAATTTGTCTATTGGGTAAAGGATTCCATCGCCCACAGCTACCTCGACCATTTCATTGAAGATGAAGCTACCGGGGATGAACGCATTGATTGGGATTACGAAATAGACTGGTCTGATGAAACATTGGAAGACCTTTTCTACCAAGGCGAAGACCGCTTTGCAGGAAGGAAGGAGCTGGATGTTCAAAAACTGGAATACGAATATGAAAGGTACGACTGGAAAGCTGCTGCCCACGACAGAGGGAAATCCCCCCGGACTAGTTTCATCCGGCGCAGGAATATCCATATATATCCAGACACCTTGGTCTGGATAAGGGATTATGCCTATTCTTATAACGAACCGATGACCCGTAATTATTTCTACCACCCTGCATTCGACGATTACCCCGTAGTAGGTGTAAACTGGCACATGGCCAATGCTTTTAGTTATTGGAGGACTAAACTTTGGGATACTTATCAATCCGCAAGAAACGGAGGTATCAACTCTGAAGACTTTCGTTTGCCAACAGAACACGAGTGGGAATATGCTGCAAGGGGCGGGCATGACCTTGCGCCTTATCCTTGGGGCGGCTATTATACCCGAAATTCAAAAGGTTGCCTCTTGGCCAACTTCAAACCTGGACGTGGCAATTATCCAGAAGATGGCGGTCTATATACGGTGAAAGCCGATGCGTATTTTCCGAATGACTACGGCCTTTACAACATGTCCGGCAATGTTGCAGAATGGACTTCCACTGCCTACTATGAAAATGCGTATTCTTTTCTCCACGACCTAAATCCTGATATTCGCTATGATGCAAAAAGTGATGACCCGGATGCCTACAAGCGCAAAGTTATTCGCGGGGGGTCATGGAAAGATATTGCTTGGTTCTTGCAAACGGGCAACCGCCATTGGGAGTACCAAGATACTACAAAGTCATATATTGGATTCCGTTGCGCCCTCACCTTCTTGGGCCGCTCAATCAATGACTTTTAAATTATAATAAAATATAAATTGAAATGGATAGTAGGTCACTCTACTATCCATTTCTTTTTTTACATTTGCGCTGCAAAATTTGCATTCAATCTTCTTTTGTGGGTGAAAATTTTAATTCTTTCCAATCCTCCACTGTTACTTTTTAACAGAACGGCATTATTTTGAAGGGAATTTCTATGACATCCCCCATTCGAAATCTATTTTAGCTAACCATTTTTAAATCGACAACAAATGAGTTTCTTGAAAACGAAAGGTTTTAAGTACATTAAAAATCTAATTATCGGAGTTGGAGCAGCGGTCGTACTGATCGGGGCGCTCTTCAAGCTGGAAAGCCTTCCTGGTGCCAGCATCATGCTTACCATCGGACTGAGCGTTGAAGCCTTTATCTTCTTATTCCTCGGTATAGTAGGGCCAGAACCCGATTATTATTGGGATAAGCTTTATCCCGGATTGTCAGACTACCACTCCAATATTGCACCGCTGACCGCAGGCGACCAACAGGATTTTGGTACTCCCCTTCACGGAGACGTTATTGAATCACAATTGGGCGGTATGCTTACCGAACTGCAGGGAATGTCTAAAAGCCTCGGTTCCCTCCAGGCCTTGCAAGAAGTTGATTTCTCTGGCACATCTGAACAGATCAAGTCCATGAACAACTTCTACGCTAAGTTGAACGAAGCAATGGCTGATCTCAGCGATTCTTTGGAAGACACGAAAGCTTACAAAGCAGAGATTGCGAACCTGAACTCTAACCTGTCTGGTCTCAACAATGTGTATGGCGGCATGCTCAATGCAATGGCCCCCTTCCGTCCACAGTCGTAATCCAAGCCAACGCAAGTATGCGTACCATTCATTTTTTAACTTAAAAATTAATAGCACATGTCTATTCCAAAGGAACCCAGGCAGTTGATGATCAACCTCATGTACTTGGTGTTGACCGCCCTTCTTGCCTTGAACGTGTCCGCTGAGGTGATGAATGCCTTCTTTACCCTCGACAAAGGGAATCAAGCTAGTATTTCCATCGTAAACTCGCAGCTTGACCAAACCGTAAAAGGCTTGAAAAAACTGTTGAGCGATGATTCCAAAGCTAAATACAAGCCTATCGAGCCAGCCGTTGATAAAGTCCGCGCCGATGTGAACAGTTTTAGCGCCTATGTCGAAGATCTCCGCCACAAGTTAATAGATGCCGGTGGGAACAAAAACGGAAAAGAGGACGAAGGGGACTACATTACCCACCACGGTGTAACCGTACCCAAAGGCAAAAAAAACAAGGACATCACCACTCATATCCTTGTTGAAAAAGGTGTCGGTGAAGAATTGAAAGGCAAAATACTTGAAGTGAAGCAGAAAATGATCGATGCCTATACGACCCTGCTCAATGAAAATGGCGAAACTTTTGGCCTCAAGCCAGCAGAAATCCAAAACAGGATCAAGAACATCGCCAACAACCTTCCGCTCAAAATAGATGACGAGACTTGGAAAACCAGCAAAGACAAAAAAAGCTGGGCTGATTTCAAGTTCCGTCAAATGCCGCTTGCCGCAGTGATGCCCTTGTTGAGCCAGATGCAATCCGATGCCAAAAGCTCCGAGGCGTCATTGGTAAACAGCATGGCCGAACTCGCAGGTGGACGTACCGTTGAGTTTGATGCTTTCTTCCCCGTGGTTCAAGCTGAAAAATCCTACGTGATCAAAGGGGAGCCTTTTAAAGCAAAAATTTCGGTCGGAACTTACAGTTCTTCCTTAAACCCATCGGATATCGGGATTTATGTAAATGGTCAAAAGCTCAGGGTCAATAAAGATGGAGTTGCTGAATACACTGGCTCTTCAAATAGGGTTGGGCAAACCACCCTGAAGCTGAAAGCTGAAGTGAAAAACCCATTGACTGGAGAAATATCAAAAGGTGATGCCACCTATACCTACGAAGTGGGAGAGCGTTCTGTCGCCATCTCTGCCGATAAAATGAACGTTTTTTACATTGGTGTAAAAAACCCGATATCAGTATCCGCAGCAGGTGTTTCCAGTAATGACCTTAAAGTGAGCATCAGCGGCGGCGGCGGCAAAATGACCAAAACAGGTAGCAACTCTTGGGACATAAGTGTGACCAAACCAACCAATGATTGCAAGATCAATGTAACTGGTGGAGGCATGAACGCAAGCAAAGTCTTTCGGGTAAAGCGTATTCCTGACCCAGTAGCTAGGTTAGGGAAAAAGGGCGACGGCTCAATGGGCAACGGTGAATTCAAAGCGCAGCAGGGGCTTATCCCTTGGCTAGACAACTTTGACTTCGATGCCAAGTGCAAAATACAAGGCTTCAACCTCGTAAAAGTTTCCAAAAGGGCCGACCCTGTAGAAGCAACCAATCAAGGTGGTAGGTTCAACAGCAAAGCTGCCAATTTGGTAAGGGCTGCAAAACCAGGCGACACCTATTACTTTGAAAACGTGAAAGCAAGATGCCCTGGCGACGCTGCTGGCCGTAAGATCAACTCGCTTGTATTTAGGATTAAATAAAATTCATACTTTAAATACTAACTACCGGGAAATTATAGTTTAATCCCGGTAGTTAGTTTTTTTATCATTTTGTATAAATTATTGAGAAACATGAAAGTCGTTTTTAAATTGTTCGGCCTCGTATTTTTACTCACCTTAGGTAACGTTGCAATGGCCCAACAACCTGACAACATACTTACCGAGTCATCTGATCCAAATGCAGGAAGACCTTTGGATGACATTACTTCAAAAAAAATTACTGACGAAAAAAGGGTTCTTCCTTATGATCACGTTCGTGAAGCAGACATCTTTTGGGAAAAACGAATCTGGAGGGTCATTGATATCCGTGAAAAAATGAACTTGCCTTTTGCCTATCCAGAAAGGCCCTTCTTTTCCATCTTAATGGATGCAGCGACTGCTGGTGAAATTACAGTTTACGGTACAGAGGACGATAAATTTACTTCTCAGCTCACACCTGATGAAGTGGCCTCAATGGGGGCAACGATTGATACCGTAATTACTTTCGACCCCGAAACTTATGAAGAAGAAATACAGGTAGTGCGCAACGACATTAATCCTGAAGATGTAAAGCGTTTCCGTATCAAAGAAGTCTGGTTTTTTGATGAAGAAACTTCTACCCTGCAAGTGAGGATACTCGGTATAGCGCCACTTATCGACAAAACAGATGAGAACGGTAACTTTTTGTACGAAAAACCAATGTTCTGGGTTTATTACCCCGAAGCACGCCAAATACTGGCCCGTGAGCAGGTATTCAATGTTGGCAACGATGCTAGTTCTGTCACTTGGGAAGACCTGATGGAAATGAGGTATTTTTCAAGCTATATATACAAAGAAAGCAACGTGAGGGACCGTCGTATCCAAGATTACTTAACAGGTATAGACATCCTCTTGGAAGCTGAAAAAATCAAACAGGAAATTTTCAATTTCGAACATGACCTTTGGTCTTATTGATTAAATTTTCTGGAAACTAAAAAAGGGTTCAACCTCATTGGGGCTTGAACCCTTTTTTAGTTTTTGTATTTTATCACCGTTGGTATTTAAACCTTTAATTTCTTAATAATAATGGCCAAACATACCTGCCACAAATTTTGAATTTTTTCCCAGACGGAACGGTAAATTTTGGAATACGCCGTCTAACTGCCCATCCAATTCCGCTGCGTATTTGATTTCTAAAATAACAGCTTCGTCTTCTACTTTTTTATTTTCAAAAAACAAGCTCCCTTGAAAGTGGAAATAAGTCAATTCCCGGTCGATGGTTGCTCGCACTTTTTTATCAAAAGACTCATAATAACTTCGGACATACTGTACCAACACTACAGGTTGCAGGGTCATGCCAACGGAACTGTTTTTTAGAATGAAATCGGTGAGGTCAAACCCTTTTTCAATATGGAAATCTGGCATTGCAAAGTGTTCTTTTGTCCCTAGTTGGTTTAGGCGTATCTTCTTTTCAAGGCTAGGCTTTTTAACGTTTTTTAAATCTTTGCCATACCAACGGATGCGGTATTTAATGCGGTTGGCAATGCCGGAAAGATTATCTTGCAAAGCTTCGAGGTCACTGCTGTCTAGGTAAATGCTATTAACTGTCCGGTCAGGATAGGACGTTTGAAATGACAAAGGGACTCGTAGCACTGCCGCTTCGACCTCCCTCCAAGAAGCATCTTCGATCCGGTATTTTCTTTCGTAACGCATTGAGTTTAAATAGGATGGGTTGATGGTTTATCGAATTTTAGTAACTGTTTAGCACCCCTCTAAATCCCGAAGGGATTGAATATGAATAACCCCGGATGCAATCCGGGGGGGAGTAACGGCGAGTGACAACCCCAGAGGGGTTGAATGTAAGGGGCAGACATTCACATTCAACCCCTTCGGGGTTGCCGCCCGCAACGACCTCTTTCCCCGGATTGTATCCGGGGTTATTCATATTCAATCCCTTCGGGATTTCGAGGGTGCTAAACAGTTACGAATTTTAATATAACACCGTTCTTAACGTATTCTTATACGTTTGAAAAATAAAAGTAAAAGTAGGTAACCTGAATAGAAAAGGCAGACTTATTATTTGGTCGTTACTAAAAATAATGGTACTGTTCGACAATATTAGGGTAGCGGCCAATTTTCCAAATTTTAAAAATTTGGAAAATTTAATTCCATTATTTTGGGCAAGCACAAATTTTCCAGATTTCTAAAATCTGGAAAATTGAGTCACCCTCATATTGTCGAACAGTACCAAAATAATGCATTTGTAAACAATTATTGGGCTTATAAAGGGATAGATATTTTTGCCTTTATGAAGTCAATATGGATGCTTCTATTAATTAAATAATACGCGGAACTCGGTCCTTTGATTTTCGGCATGTTCGGCTTCTGTGCATTCAACGCCGTCTTTGCAGTGGTTTTTCAGATGGTCTTCTCCATAGCCTCTTGCAACGAGGCGGCTTCTTTGGATGCCTTCTGAAATAAGGTGGTCAACGACTGCTTTGGCACGCAATTCTGATAATTTGCGGTTTTCCAAGGCATCGCCACGGGCATCGGTATGCGAACTGATTTCTATCCTTATATTTGGTTTGTCCAACAGCAGTCCTAATAATTTATTATTAATGGACCTTTTGCTATCTTCATTTAAGATCGAGCTGTTTTTTTCAAAATATACGGGCAGGTCATTATAGTCTGTCAATTTACAATCTATTTCTTCCCATACAGCCACACCCCCTGGGTCTGTTAATCCATTTATCCCAAAAGTCCGGTATTCAAATACGTCTGTATTTTCTGTGTTGTTGACTACCACAATTTTTATTGTTTCTTCTGGATACTCCACATAGCACAGCACCATGCAATCCCTAGGGTCGTTCGATTTGCAATTTTCAAGCCTTGACCTATATTCCCACCGGCTTATTTTTTGATTTAAAACCAATGTCAGTGTATCTAAATCATTTGGGTCAATGTCGCCGCCTGTATAAACGGGATATACTACTTTTTCCATTTTGTATGATTCGGGCGTTACGCAACGGATATAGCATTTGCCGGGCGTTGGGCTTTTGGGCAAACTTTCTTGCCCACCGCTGCGCATATGATGAGGGGCCGCATTTCTATCAGAACGCATACTATGGATAGTACTGTCCTCTGGGTCGCTCATATAATTGCTGATATTGCAATTGGTGCTAAAAAAGAGGAAGGCAAGGAGCAGAAAATAAATAATTGGATTTTTCATAGACGGAGGTGTTTGGATGAAAAGGTTTATGTTATATACTGCACCACTTTAGGTTTTATGCATTGAGGGCTGGTTCTCCCCTTCTGGGGCTGGGGGCTGGCGAGGGCAAATGCACAAAACCTAAAGTGGTGCAGTATATATATTGGAACATATAGCTGTTCAAGGGACAAGTATAAGCGTTTTTATTTTATTAATTAATTTCTTTATTCGCTTTTTCAAAACGTGGACGAATATCATCGGCGTCGTAACGGGCAAGCCGTCCTCGTTTTTTAATGTGGAGGATGGAAGGAGAAATGGCTCGGTGGCAGCGGGGGGGGCAACAAGTGTTTTAAAAGGCACTTCTTATCATTTTTTCTTTTTTAAATTTTTTCAACTCTTTCTCGTTCAAAAAAACGGCTCCGTATAGTTCTTCCCAGTCTTCTTCTTGGATAATATGAAAAGCCATATTGATCCCACTTTCTTTTAATTTTGGATTTATTTCCTTGGAAATATTGAAATCGAAGATATAACTTGTATTAATCTGGATGTGATGTTTATTGTTGTTTATAGTTAGTATAACATTTTGAATTCCATTTTTTGATTCAAATTTAATTTGATTAAATCCAATAAAATTGATATTTACATTGCTTGCCGTTATTGCGTCTCTGACTAACCTCTCGTAATCTGGCACATAATTATGGAAATCTCTTTCCATGGTTAGAGTGACGACCCTGCTTTTGTCAATAATGTCTTCAATTCGTTTTATTTTTTTAGGAAATTCAAAATGGTAGGATGTGTTTGGCAAATTATCAAAGTCTATATCACCAAAAATATTCTCAATTTTGGTGGCTACTATTTTTACGTATGGATCATATCCATTGTCGGTATTTATTAAATAAATATTATCTTGGTCATCAGAAAAAACAAATTCGAAATTGTCACCAAGGTTGACGGATCGACCAAAAACATTAATTAAATCCAGTCTTATTTTGGTTTCATATTCTGGAATGTTTTCATGTACATATTTCATTATGTTCTTTTTAACAAAAGAAGGATTGTCGTACCTTGTACCTAAGTTGGTGATTATTTTATATTTTTTCCACCCATTATCAAGTTGGAATGTGTAAAGGATATTCTTTTCACTAACTTATTTTGTTATTTTATTTATTAAAACCTTTTGGTTAAAATTGAATTGATTGTTTTTCATTTTTGAAATAAGATAATAGACCTTATTCGGATTTGTGTGCGCCAGCACACAAACCGTCCAAATTCATTGCTTTTGAAAAGGCTTCATGCAAAAAATTTTAGAATAAAGTCTAATATGCCAGTGTGATTTTTTTTCAAGGTGAAATTATAAAGAACTAAAACGCATTAATTTAACCGTTTGACCCTTTACAATAAAGTTCCTCCTGTTACTTATCCATTTAGGTTATTTATTACAAATTCCCTTAACAAAAATTTCCTTATTGTTTTTTAGGATAGAACACTACCTTTATCCCCCAAACACAAATCTAAACAATACATCCAAAATGAAAAAACTCACAACAATCCTCCTCCTTGCCCTTCTCAGCCTCACCGAAACAAAAGCCCAACAAAAACCTACCTACCCCGAATCCACTTACAACACCATGCAGTACCGCCTCATCGGCCCTTTCCGGGGCGGCCGCGCCGGCACCGTCACGGGCGTACCCGACAAGCCCAACCTATATTATATGGGCACAGCAGGCGGCGGCGTCTGGAAAACAAAAGACGGCGGGAACACATGGGGCTGCATTTCCGACGGCTACTTTGGCGGCTCCATCGGGGCGGTGGCAGTGGCCGGGAGCGACCCCAACGTGATCTATGTCGGCGAGGGCGAGGAGACCGTCCGCGGCAATGTTTCCTCCGGCAACGGCCTGTGGCGTTCGACCGATGCGGGGGCGACGTGGAAACATATCGGACTGGAAAAAACGGAGCACATCGGGCGCATCCGGGTACACCCGGCCGACCCTGATTGGGTATATGTGGCGGCGATGGGCAACCTGTGGAAGCCCAACAAAGAGCGCGGCATTTTCCGCTCAAAGGATGGCGGCAATACTTGGAAAAAAATACTTTTCGAGAGCGACAAGGCCGGCGCGGTTGACATCCTGCTCGACCCCAACAACCCCCGCATCATTTATGCCTCCACTTGGCAGATCAAGCGCAACGGCTACCGAATGGACAGCGGTGGCCCCGGTAGCCACCTCTGGAAAAGCACCGACGGCGGCGACACTTGGGCCAAGCTTACCGACCGCCCCGGCCTGCCAAAAGGTGTGCTCGGCATCATCGGTGTTGCGGTTTCGCCACTAAATTCCGACCGCATTTGGGCGATCATCGAGGCGCGAGAAGGCGGCGTTTTCCGCTCCGACGATGCGGGCAAGACTTGGAAAAAAACCAGCGCCAACCGCTCCCTCCGACAGCGCGCCTGGTACTATTCCCGCATCTATGCCGACCCGCAAAACGAGGATCGGGTCTATGTTTTGAACGTCGGTTTTTGGCGTTCCAACGACGGCGGAAAGACTTTTCAAAAAATAATTACCCCCCACGGCGACCACCACGACCTGTGGATTGCCCCAAACAATAACGAGCGAATGGCCATTGCCGACGACGGCGGCGCACAGGTCAGCTATGACGCAGGCGACACTTGGACTACCTACCACAACCAGCCCACTGCTCAATTTTACAGAGTGACCACCGACGACCACTTCCCCTTCCGCATCTATGGCGCACAACAGGACAACAGCTCCGTCCGCATCTTGCACCGCTCCGCGGAAAGCACCATTACGGAGCGCGATTGGGAGCCATCGGCTGGGGGCGAAAGTGCCCACCTTGCGCCCGACCCGCTCAACCCGGACATCGTTTACGGCGGCACTTACAAAGGCTACATGATGCGCAAGGACCATGCGACGGGACAGGTGCGCTCGGTGAACATTTACCCCGACAACCCGGCGGGCTCGGGGGCGGAAGTGATGAAATACCGCTTCAATTGGAACTACCCCATTATGTTCAGCCCCAACGACCCGAAGAAATTATATGCCGGCTCGAACCACCTGCACATGACCACCAACGAGGGGCAGTCGTGGCAGGTCATCAGTCCCGACCTGACAAGGAACGGGGCGGAGACCATCCGTTCATCGGGCGGCGCCATCACGCAGGACAATACGGGGGCGGAATTTTACGCCAATATATTTGCCATTGCCGAGTCAACTTTGGAGCCGGGCGTCATATGGACGGGCAGCGACGATGGCCTTATATATGTCACTACCGATAATGGGAAAAATTGGAAAAACGTGACGCCAAAAGGTTCGCCGAAACTGAACATGATGAACTGCATTGACATCAACCCTTTTGAAAAAGGGGGCGCATATGTGGCGGCCACGCATTATAAATTTGGTGATTATACACCTTATATATATAAGACTACGGATTATGGGAAAACATGGAAAAAAATAACCAACGGAATTCCTGCCGATCATTATACGCGCGCCGTGCGGGCCGATCCCGTTCGCAAAGGTTTATTGTACGCAGGTACTGAGCGGGGCATGTATATATCTTTTGACGACGGCGAAAATTGGCAGCCCTTTCAATTGAACCTGCCGGTCACGCCCATACGCGACCTTTGTATAAAAAACGAAAGTTTAATTGTTGCCACACATGGCAGGAGTTTTGGGATAATAGACGACCTCGGGCCGGTGCGGCAAATAAATAGAGATATAGCCGAAAAACCGCATTATTTATATAAACCAAAACCTGCTTACCGTATGGCGCAGTCGAGGGGCTGGGGCAAGCCCAATTATAAATTGGTAGGCCACAACCACCCCAACGGCGTGCTGTTTAATTTTTTTATAAAAAAATATAATGAGGATAAAAACGTGAGTTTGGAAATATTGGATATGGCCGGAAATACAATTCAAAAATTCAGCAACAAGGCAAAAGAGAAAAAACAAAAACTGAAAATCGGAAAAGAAAAAAACCGGTTTGTCTGGGATATGCGCTATCCGGGATTTAAAGAATTTCCGGGCATGGTCTTATATTCTTCCCCAAATAAAGGCCCGCGCGCAGTGCCGGGAAAATATAGGGCCATATTAACGGTGGACGGCATTCAATCGAAAACTGATTTTGAAATAATAAAAGACCCCCGCCTGCCCAATACAGACGAAGATTATAAAAAACAATTGGACTATTTATTGGCCGTGCGCGACAAAGTGAGCGAGGCGCACCAAGCCATGATTGATATCAAAAGCATCCGGGACGATATTGAGTATTTTAAAAAGAAATTAAAAGGAAAAGAAAAATATACTGATATATTAAAATTGGCAGAGCAATTAAACAAAGATATGTCGGTCATAGAAAACAATATACACATGACCAAAAACCAAAGTTTCCAAGACCCGCTCAATTATGGCATCCGCATCAACAACAGGCTGGCTTTTTTAATGGCCGACCAGCAGCGGGGCGATTTTCCGCCGACCGACCAAGCGGAGGAGGTGCGGCAAAAAATATCAGCAGAACTGGATGTGGAACTGGAAAAACTGGACAAATTGCTGCGGGTGAAATTGACGGAAATAAATGAAATGGGAAAAGAGCTAGGGGTGCGGATAATCAGTGAACGGGCAGGGAAGAGCAGTAGCCCATAGTTTTCGATTCAGGGTTCTTTATATACCGCACCATTTTAGGTTTTGTGCATTGAGGGCTGGTTCTCCCCTTCTGGGGCTGGGGGCTGGCGAGGGCAAATGCACAAAACCTAAAATGGTGCGGTATATACTCGACCATAATAGGTTCAGTGTGTATTCATTGGTGCATAATATCCAAAACCCGTTTTTTCAACTTATCTATTTTGGGATAATTAACGCCGTAAGATATCACTTGCCCCAACAATATAGCAAATACAACACTGAGCGGAACATTGAAATAGTTAAACAATATCCATAAAATTATAGTTGCTATTATTTGCACAGGGTTGCCAATGGAAGGAAACAATGGTTTTATTTTATATTGTTGGCCAGTATGTTCTACTTTTACCTGAACGGCTTCTGATTCCTTTACGATCAGCCACCCTTTTTTTTCATAGGTATTCGTTATGCCGTTTTTATTTAATTTGGCTTTTATTTTTTTTAAGTTTTTTTCCGGCGTGTCGAGTATGTCGTATGGCATGGCTTGTTTTGTTATATTGGTGATTAAATGCAAAAATACAAATATCGGTAAACACGACAAGTTGTTGTATATTATACTGAACCATTTTAGGTTTTCCCGAAGGGCCGGGACAAGTCGTGCATTTCTTGAAAAAATTGCGGGGCAACAGGAAGTTGCCCCGCAATGCAGCCACTTTGCGGGGCACATCCATTGCCCCGCAATTTCCTCCCAAATGCACGACTTGTCCCGGCCCTTCGGGAAAACCTAAAGTGGTTCAGTATGTTTAAGTCCGTTATTCATAATCTTAATTATCTTTCGGTACAATTCCCAATAATTAATTAATTTTACTCTTTAGTTTCTACTTTGGTACGCTAAAAAAACGAGATGCCAATTATTAGTTCGTCATTCCTTAAAAATCATCACCAATAGACATGTCAAAAAAAAAGGCAGAAAAACTGAACAGGCTGGCCAACGAATTAGAAGAAGAAGGCAAAATAGAAGACGCCATCAAAGCATATAAGCAGGCCATTAAAAACGATAAAAACTGGTCAGTATCTTATTATAATTTGGGCCTCTTATATAAGCGCGAAAAAGATTGGAAAAAATCTTTTTATTATAATTTCCACGCAGCCCGGCTCGACAAAAGCGACGAGGCCGCTTGGTGGAACATGGGCATTGCCGCCTCTGCCCTGGGCGATTGGAAAATGGCAAAAAGGGCCTGGAAAGGTTTTGGGATAAATGTGCCCTCAGACGGAAAGGAAGATGATGAACCCAAAATGGAAATCGGAATCACCCCGGTCAGGTTAATTGAAAACAGAGAGGTTGTATGGACAAAACGGCTCGACCCGGCGAGGGTCATGATCGAAAATATACCGACCCCGGAAAGCAAAAGAAGGTACCTCGATATAGTGCTAAATGACGGCGCACCAAACGGGATGCGGTTTATTGACGATAGGCCCTTCCATGTTTTTGATGAACTGCAATTATTAAAACCTTCCGAATATATGTCGTTCCAAATATGGGTGGCCGATGCAAAAGAATTTCAAATAAACAGTTTAGAAAAAAGGTGCGGAGAAAAAGGTTTTGGCTTTGAAAACTGGACCAACTCCCTCCGCCAAATATGCAAACAATGCAGCGAGGGCGCACCCCACCAACACCATGACGAAGAATTGAAAAAAAACAAAAAAGAAGGAGAATTTATTTTGGCCATTGCCGCAAAAAGCGAGGCGGAATTAAAAGAAGTATTGGAGGCTTGGAAAAAAGAATTTAATATATCGGAAATGGAATGGGAGCGGTTTATTTGAAATATATTCGTTTGTTAATAAAATTTGGAAGTGTTTTTTTTTGCTATATTACTTGCCGAGAATTACGCGAATTTTCACTAATTATACTGAACCATTTTAGGGTTTCCAGACCCTTCGGGAAAACCTAAAGTGGTGCAGTATAAATCGCGAATTTCTTTGAATTAATTGGCGTAAATTCGCGCAATTAGCGGCAAGCTGAATAATTGCTTTTATTTTTTCAAACCCGCCACCGGCTCCGGCACCCAATGCCCTTTTCCACCTGCCCGGTCATCATTGAATGTGGTCGGTGCTTTTCCGTTGGCCATATAGTCGCCCCATGTTTCGTGCTGCTTCCCGTCGTCTTTGCGCACCATTGATATACACTCCTCCACCGGGCAAACGAGCGAACATAAATTACAGCCCACGCAATTTTCTTCAATTATTTCCGGCACCCGGCTACCGTTCGTCGGCAATGCTATGGCCTGGTGTGCGCCATCATCGCAGGCCGTATAACATAGCTGGCAGCCGATACATTTCTCCGCATTTATATGTGCCTTTACATCGTATTTTAAATTCAGGTTTTCCCATGCCATCACGTTCGGCAATGCTATACCAATTAAATCATTTAATTTTTGAAAACCTTTTTCGCGCATATAGTTTTCCAGCCCCGGAATCATCTCGCGCACAATGCCAAAGCCATAGTGCATGGCCGCCGTGCAAACCTGCACATTGCTCGCACCGAGCATCATATGTTCCACTGCGTCGCGCCAATTTTCGATGCCGCCGATGCCGGAAATGGGAATGGTGACGCCGGGGTGTTGCCCGCAATTTTTCACCATGTTCAGGGCGATGGGTTTTACCGCTGGGCCGCAATATCCGCCGTTGGTACTTTTGCCATCAACGATAGGGGTTGGAACAAACCTGTCGAGGTCAACGCCGACAATACTTTGGATGGTATTTATCAAAGATATAGCATCCGCACCGCCCTCGGCCGATGCCACGGCAGGCACCGTTACGTCCGTGATGTTCGGCGTCAGTTTTACGATGACGGGCGTTTTGGCCACCTCTTTCACCCAGCCGACAATTGTTTTTATGACCTTTGGTTCTTGCCCCACTGCCGAGCCCATGCCCCGCTCGCACATGCCGTGCGGGCAGCCAAAATTCAGTTCCAATCCGTCCACTCCCGCGTTCTCGGCATCCTTTACTATCTGGTGCCATTCGGCCCTCGACTGCACCATCAATGATGCGACGACGGCATGGTCCGGAAAGTGTTTTTTCACCTCTTCTATTTCCCGCAGGTTGTCGGCCAGCGGCCGGTCCGTTATCAGTTCTATATTATTAAAACCCATCATCCGGTTGCCGCGGTAATTGACCGCACCATATCGGCTGGAAACATTTACGACGGGCACGCCGAGCGTTTTCCAAACGGCACCGCCCCATCCGGCATCGAATGCTTTCATGACTTGGTAACCAGAATTGGTCGGCGGCGCAGAGGCGAGCCAAAATGGGTTGGGGGATTTTATTCCTGCGAGGTTGGCGGATATATCGGGCATATTATTTAGTTGTTTTATTTTAGTTTAAATGGCTTTTTGTGGCAACTGGTCGCAATATGCGGACAGTTGATTGCATGGTTTTTTACTCAAAACTTCCAGTGCCTGTTCTTTTTTTACGCTGGGGAAATTTTCTAAAAATTCATTCAGAGGCTCTGTTTCAAGCCAGTCGAAAAGTGATTTCACAGGGACTCTCGTTCCTGTAAAAACCGGAGTTCCGCTTAATACCTCTTTATCTATTGTAATGGATTTCAACTGTACCATCATTTAATATTTTAATGCTCAATTAATTGTTTTTTATAGCGCCCAAATACGCATCAATCCCCCGTGCCGCCTTCTTCCCTTCTGCCGCTGCATTCACTACTTCCGCCCCGCCGTTCATTGCATCGCCTCCGGCAAAATATTTAGCATTGCTCGTTTGCAATGTATTTTCGTCCACTATTATTTTTCCTTTTTTATCAAAATCCAGATTGTTTATTTTAGATAAAAAAGAAGTTTGTTTTTGCTGGCCGGTGGCCAATATAACGGTGTCGCATTCCAATTTAAAATCGCTGCCCTCTATATTCACTACTCTCCCATCTTCCGTTTTTGTTTTTATAAAATGAACACCTTCCACCTTATTATTCCCCAATATAGCCACGGGCGAAACATTGAACATGCCTTTCACCCCGGCCGCTTTCGCCAATTCATATTCAAAACTGTATGCGCCCATTTCTTCTTTCGAGCGGCGGTAGGCCAAGGTCACTTCCTCCGATCCCAAACGGGCGGATTCAGATGCTGCATCCATCGCCGTATTTCCGCCTCCGATGACAATTACTTTTTTACCGACTTTTACATTTAATGGGTTTAATTTAATTGGCTCAATATATTCCGTTGCGCCGATGCAATTATTTAAATCTTCGCCTTTTATATTTAGCGAACGGGTATTGCCCAATCCAATCCCTAAAAATATAGCGTCGTATTTATTTTCTAAATTAATTAATTGTTCTTCTGAATCAATGGGCGAATTATATTCAATATTAAACCCAAATTGTTTTTGCAAATAATCCATTTCCCGCATCACATCCTCATTGGCTACTTTATATGGCGCACAACCATATAATGCCAAACCAGACGAATGTTTCTTTGCCTCGAATACATCCACTTCATATCCCAATAACCGCAGCTCACAGGCACAGGAAATACCCGATGGCCCTGCACCGATTATAGCAACCTTTTTTCCATTACTTTCTGCCAAATCAAAAAGGCTTTTATCTTTTTCAATAATGGCATTGGTCGCAAAACTTTGCAGCCGTCCTATTTCAATAGGTTTTACATTTTGGTGGTTATACACACATGCCCCCTCGCACAGCACTTCCGTCGGACAAACTTTGCCGCATATATTTCCAAAATAATTGGCGTCATATATAGTTTTGGCCGCGCCCGCTATATTGTCGGTATTTATTTGCCGGATAAACAATGGGATGTCAATGCCTGTGGGGCAGGCCTGCACACAGGGCGCATCATAACAGAACAGGCACCTCGAACTTTCATAATAAGCCATCGTCGGGTTCATATATGGCTTTAATTGCCCGAAGGCATTTTCTATATCTTTTTGCGAGGTAGGTATTTTATATTCGGGCATATGGTATAATTTTTTTTATTGATTTCA
>DROJ01000489.1 GCA_011321935.1 Bacteroidota bacterium
AAATGTCCCGGTTTTTTTATCGAACAAATTCATCCCTGCTGAATGGGTAAAAACCCAAAGCTGTTTTTCACTGTCTTGAAAAACACCTTGTACCAAGTTCCCTGAAATAGAGGTAGAATCACTTGGATCGTTGGTATAACAACTGAAAGATTCGGTGACATAATCGAACATTGCCAGCCCTTTTCCTGTGGCTATCCACAGGTGGCCGGCATCGTCTTCAGCAAAGCCACCGGTACTGTTCCAACAAAGAGAGGTGGGGTCGGCAGGGTCGTGATAATAATTTTTAAAGGTAGTCCCGTCGTATCGGCTCAGGCCATTGAAAGTGGAAATCCAGAGGTAGCCTTTCGAGTCCATGAAACCATTTCTGGCGATGGTGCCGGCAAGTCCGTCTTCGGTAGTGAAGTGCCGTGTGAGGTGGTAACTTTGGGCAGACAGACAGGCGCAGCCCAAAAGGAACAACAAAAAAACAACAAGGAACCGGGCAGGGTGATTTAAAGGCATTGGTCTTTGTGTTTGTTTTGTTGTAAAGGTAAAAAGCATCCTTCACAAAGCCAAAAAAGGTAAGAGGCACAAAATCAAGCGCAGTTATACTAAAAAACGACCACTTTTCATCAGGCACATCAAGCCAACATCAAAAACACCAAATTGAAAACCACCGTAAAAAAAGGCAACAACAGCAGCCAATCTACATTTGAGGAAAATTCATTTCGGCGCAGCCCGGTCACGTAATTTGTACGGGGGGCGGCAGCATCATAACAGATGTAGGCAATCTGCCCAGAGTCAAATTTTTTGCCGACCGAATAGCTCGTCCCCTTGTAGCGCTTCCCATTCACTGAAACCGAATGCACATATTTCCAAACGCGCTCTTTGCCCTCCAGCGAACGGGTGGAATCGGCCCGCAAAACAACTCCTGCCTTCTCCTGCCATTCAACATTCCGCTCTTCCAATAGCAGCCTCGCCTCCGAGATGACGGCCACTGTCCAGAAAAAAACCGAACCCGCCGCAAGCAATGCCCAGCCCAGTTGAGTGGTCATGTCGCCAAACAGCAGGATGGCCTGCGTGAACAGGTCGAGCCGCCGGGGGGCAGCTCTTTTAAGTAGCAGTGAGGGACTTGTTCTGAATGTTGATTCATTTCTTTTGTCGGTGCAATGGTTTACAGGTTTATTGGTTTATTGGTTTACAGGTTTACAGGGAGTATTTTCCAGGTTTTGGAGCAATGCTCCCTGTAAACCAATAAACCTGTAAACCAAAAAACCTTTGCACCAAAGATAGTACCTCCATGAGAAACGTGTTTTTTATATTTTTTGCAAATATATTTTTTGTGGTAACCTGTCGGGCACAAGAAACGATGCCTACCTTTATTATGACGGTTTTTTGCAGCAGGTGCGGGCGAAGGAGCAGTTGGGGTTGATTCCGTTGGTGGTTACCGGGTAGCGTTTTGATTGGCAGGATGCGGCGAACAAGCCACCTGAACCCCGTCAAAATGTCCAATTTATTGGTTTAATCTGCCTTGCCTTCCCCCCAACATCTATTCAGCAGCAGTATATCTGCCAATATTTATCGCTTCATCAAGCTCTTTCCGTCCGCCAGTATATGCCACTTTTTCCGTTTTCCGATCTTCAGGTCCACGCGGTCTTTTCTTTTGATAAAGTACCAGTCCGCCTGCGCTTTTTCGGGCGTCAGGGTGAGGGTAAAATAGCCGTGCCTCACCAGGTCCAGATATTTCAGGTGCGGGTTGTTTTTCTTTTTTTTAAGGCGTCTTTTAGCAATTGTTGCAAATGCTTTTGGTACCAGTTCATCTAAATTAAAAGAAGTGATGCTCGGCGTTACAAACTCCGCCCCGATGACCCCTTTCCCGGTTTTTGGGTCGTAAAAATTTTTGTCAAAAGGCTTGCCCACCAGGTCAATGGCCCAGGCCGTATGCACGTCGCCCGTTACCACGATGACATTGTTGATATTGTTTTTATAAAAAAAATCAAAAATATATTGCCGCTCGGCGGGATAGCCGTCCCAGCGGTCCATGCGGATGGCCGGCCTGCGGTCGAACACCTTGCTGTCGTTCAGTGGGGAAAAGACGACTTGGTTGCCCATGACCTTCCATTTGGCCGTCGAATTTTTCATGCCATTGAGCATCCATTCGGTCTGCTCCGAGCCGAGCATATGTCGGTCGGTGGATTTCAGGTCGGGGTCGTCTTTGCCACTCGCTTGTGGGCTGCGGCCTTCCAGCCGCCCATCGAGCATCCACATTTCTGCGAGGTCGCCAAACTTAAAACTTCGGATGATGCTCCGCTGTGGGTTGTCGCGGATGGGCAGCCACTCAAAGTATGCCTGCCGGGCAGCGGCCTCCCGTTGTTCCCATTTTTCGCCCGTTTTTCCGGCGTTGATATTGTTCGATATTTCGTGGTCGTCCCAGATGGTGATGAAGGGGTGCAGGCGGTGACATTCCTGCAGTTGCGGGTCGAGGCGGTACTGCGCATAACGGGTGCGGTAGTCTTTCAGCGTGGTGCAGGTATGCGCCGGGATGTGTGCGCGGATCATGGCTCGGTCGGTGCGCTTGCGCCCCCATTTTTCACTGCCATATTCATAAATATAATCGCCGAGGTGGACAATGGCATCAATGTCGTTCCTTTGTGCGATGTGCCCATAGGCATTGAATTGCCCCATCTGGAAATCGGCGCAACTGACCACGGCCAAGCGCAATAACCGGGGGCTGCCCGCAGGGGCCGTCTTGGTGCGGCCAATGGGCGAATAAATGTTTTTATTTTTAAAACGGTAATAATAGGTAGTACCGGGGGAGAGGTTTTTTACAAAAATTTTTACGGTATATGCACTCGAAATATCCGTTTCCTGAGTACCGGACCGGACAGTGTTTTGCATCGCCGTATCAGTGGCCATTTCCCAATCAACTGTTTCGGTTTTATTATTTTCCGAAATAATTTTTGTCCAAATAACTATGCCGTCGGGATGCGGGTCGCCGGAGGCTACGCCGAAATAAAAAGGTTTTAAATCCTCTTTAAAAAAGGGCTTTATTTCGGCATGGAATATATCTTGTGAAAAGACATTTAAAAAGAAAAAAACAAGGAAAAAGGTGGGTGGGAGTTTTTTCATTTTTTGAATTTATGCCAAAGGTGTGGAAAATGTTTTATAACTAAAAACGAAAAGTTGGGAAATCATGGCTTTGGCCAGTAGTTTTTTTTTATAGAGTTATGTTTTCAATAATCAAAAAAAACAAACAACCATTCCTTTCTCCGAGAACACCTTTATGGATAAAAACGTAATAATGTCGAAACGCATTAGCATACTGATGTTCAGTAAAGTATTTACAGGGCTTTCCTTATGCTAATGCGTTTCATCTTTTTAATATATCAAAACATGAAAAAAATATTGTTATTCATCTTTTTTTGTTTATCCTCGTTCTTATCGAACGGGCAATCCTTTTTTACGGCCGGCGCCAATTATACCGTGCAGTCTTTTTCGTACAATTTTCCTTTCGGAAAACAAAAGACCAGTAATTTCAAATTGACACCGTTGGTCGGCTATGGATATAATGTTAATTTAAAAGGAAAGTGGTCTTATCAGCCGGGCATCTATATCAGTAATTTCGGCACTTCGGGCGATTCCAATATTGACGTGTATTAGGCAACCTTAGACCAGTTTGTTGATTATAAAATACTTGACCGCTGGTCTGTTGGTATTTCCCCCTCCGTCTATTTTGTTGGCTTGGCGAGGCTTGATAGTAGTAATGGAAGGGCTTACGATTGGGAAGACCTCGGCGGAGAGGTGAACAGGTTTGTACTGTCAATAGTGCCCCGCGTTTCTTTCCATATAAACGAAAACTTCAGCCTTGGCCTATATTATAGAAATGACCTGACCTCCGTTGGAAAACCGTTCAAACTTCCTCCTCCATTTGATACTAAAACCATGAAAGGCTACGGTGTCGGTATTAATCTAAAATATCAATTAAAATAAAAAAATATCGCGGGTAGCACTTATTTTAATTAGCCAACTAATTCTACTTTGGCACTTTATATTTTCACTAATGGTACAAATCGTAATTAGCGAACTATTTAGTTTTTTGTTAAATGCCACATTGTCAGGGATTTGGCGGACTAATCACTAGTCAACTAATTACTAATCACTGCACTAACCCCATAAAAAAAACCCGCCAAAAATTGGCAGGCTTGTCCGAAAATTTGTTGTAATCCCATGAACGGCCCTCACCGCAAGATAGAGGGCCTTTATTTATTGATACAATTTGAAGATAATATCAAGGTTGAGCAATCATGACAGCATGATTGAGCAGTTCCAAAATAGCGGCGCCGTTTCCTTTGACAAGGACGGCCAAGACTATGACAGCAAAAAAAGCAGTGGTTTTCAATATACGTGACCGGTGGAGGCGGGCTGCCTCTTTTTCTCCGTTCAGCCAATCTTGAAAATTTGAAGAAGGGTTGGTAGGTGCGTAATTGGAAAGACTTTTTGTTTGTTGCATAGAAGTCGCTTGTTAGTTTGTTTCAGAAAAACAAACGAATAATTGTGCCAGATTTATTGCCCCGCTTCTTCCCGTTTCAAGAATTCATGCAGGGTTTTCCCGTCGTTTTTTTTACCACTCCCCAATTCGTTGAAAAACATATTTTTATATAAAACTTTTTATATAATTTATAAAAAACAATGGTTCGATAAATTATTTGTTTATAGGCCGCACCGAGTAAGCCAGCCAATAAAAAAGGCCCTGCCAACATGCTCTAATGCTGACAGGGCCTTGCAAAGGTTTAGTGCCCCCAAAAAAACCGGGGGCTCTTTTGTTTCAAAAAACCAGTTATTTCACCACCAATTTTTTGGTTACAAACGTTCCGTCCAACTCAACTTGCAGCAGATAAATACCCTCTTCCCAAGTTGTCGTTTCAATGCTCACTTCTGCCCTATTGTCCTCCAATCTGACCGCCTTCACCAAACGGCCAAAGCTGTCGAAAGCCCGCAGGCGCCCCTGCTCGTAGCTGCCCATAATCACTACATTGACAAAGCCATCGGCAGGGTTGGGGAAGAGGCTGATCTCTTTGAAACCTTCAAAACTGGAAACAGTGGCGGGCGGTATGCCGCCCGTGGACGGCGCCAACAAAGATGAACCCGCACAGGCACTGTTGATGTCGGCCTCGCTGTTGCAGCCAGTGCTGTTGAAGAAAATGAACTTCGCCCCGGCGATGCCGCCGTTGTTGAGCAGGTCATGGATGGGGCAACAATCGGTCAGCACAAAATTGTAATAGAGCAGCAGCGAGCCGCCAACACTGTTGACGCTTTGCAGCCCAGCAAGGCTCGTCAACTGGCTGTTGAAATAAATGGTCAGCGTGCCACCAATCGTGGTCAGGCTGTCAAGCCCTGTCAGGTTTGGCAGGCCAGTGAACTGTATGGTCACAGCCCCGGTCACTTCCTCCAGATTGATGAGGGCCGCCAAACTGTCAATGGTAGATCCAGTGATGCTCAGGTTGCCATCAATGACCGAGTAACATTCCGAAAAGGCGTCCACCTGCGCTTGATTGTAAAAGGTCACATTGCCAACGAAAGTAAGCCCGCCCGCGGCGCCTTCATCCACCATTCCGTCGCAGTCGTCGTCTATGCCGTTGCAGATTTCCGGTGCGCCCGGGTGGATGGCCGGGTCGCTGTCGTCGCAATCGCCGCTGGTGGCGGTCAGTTCACCTGCGGTGAAATAACCCGCCGGGCGCAGGCATTGCGTCAGCGTCGTCCCATCAGAATAAAGGTCGCCGTCAGTGTCCTTGTACCATGCTTGGCCGGGGAAGGCCTGCGGGTCAGTGTCATCGCAATCGCCGTTGGTAGCGGTAAGGTCGCCCGCCAATTTATAGCCGGCCGGCTGGCTGCACAACTGCTGGCTAATGCCATCGGAATAGCCGTCGTTGTCCAGGTCCTTGTACCATGTTTTCAAGGCATTGGCCGGAGCTGCCTGTACTTGTACCACCTGAGTGGCCGAGCAGGTCGGCACGCCCAATACCCTGACCACGATGTTGTAAGTGCCGGGGGCAAGGTTGGCATAAACGCCGGTGAGGTTGTAGTTTACCCCGCCGTCAATCGAATATTCGAGCTGGGCAGAGCCGACCGCCGTGATAATGATCGAGCCATCGCCATACCCAGGACAAGATTCATCAACGACCGACACATTAGTAATGGTAACAGAACATACCGAGCAACTCGAAGGCGCAAGGCCCGCATTTGTATTGGTAAACGTGCAGGCCGGATCATCGGAAAAATTTGCCGTAAGGCTAATAGGTGTATCATCGGCAGCCATTTCCACAGCAACAAAAGTATGCGAGCTAGGCCCGTTCAAGCCACCCACACCAACCGAAGCCGAGCCGTCGCCGCTGAGTTCCAAAGTACCTCCCGCTGGTGGGTTCATAAACTCGACAGTAACGTCGGCAGTAAAAGTGTCGTCGTTTGGATCAACTGTTCCCTGACTGTTGCAAGCAGAAATATTGGAGACCACAATGGCCGTTATGTTACAAAAACAGCCCTCGTCAATCGTCCCGTCGCAATTGTCGTCCACCCCGTTGCACAGCTCGGCAGCCCCCGGATGGATGGCCGCAATGTTGTCGTTACAATCGGTATTGTCCAAAGTAAAGCCCGGGCCCGGGTCGCAAGTGGTCACGCTGGAGGCAGGGTTGCCAAAGCCGTCGCCGTCGAAGTCAACATACCAAACAGTGTTCGGGTTGATGGCCGCATCGGTATCGTCGCAATCGTCAAAATTGGCAACATAGCCCATCGGCTGGCTGCAGTCAACAAGGATGACGGCCAAGTTTCCAAAGCCATCACCATCCGCATCCTGGTACCATGTTGGGGCATCAATGGCAAACTCGTCAATATCGCCATCGCAATCATCGTCAATACCATTGCAGACCTCATCCGCATTCGGGTTGACATTGGCATCTGCATCGTTGCAGTCCAAATTGTTGCTGACAAAACCTGCTGGTTGCGCACAGGCCACCACGCTGCTGGCCGCATTTCCAAAGCCGTCCATGTCCGCATCTTCAAACCAAACTGGGCCGGTCACAGGGTTGATGTCAATGGTGCCGTCGCAGTCATTATCTATGCCATCACATATTTCATCTGCGTTCGGGTTGACCGCAGCATTGGCGTCATCGCAATCATCTGCATTGGCCACATAGCCCATTGGCTGGGTGCAGGCCATTTGGCTGTCTGCCGCATCCCCAAATCCGTCGCCGTCGAAGTCGCGGTAGAAAGTGGTGAGCACACCTTCGTCGGTCATGCCGTCGCAGTCGTCGTCTATTCCGTTGCAGACCTCCGTCGCACCGGGGTTCACCGCCGCATTGGCGTCATTGCAATCACCGCTCGTCGCCGTCAGTTCACCTGCGGTGAAATGGTCGGCCGGGCGGAGGCATTGCGTCAGCGAGGTGCCATCAGAATAGCCGTCGCCGTCGGCATCTTTGTACCAAACCTGACCGGGGTGCTCGTTGGCGTCGGTGTCGTCGCAGTCGGTGTTGTCGGCCACAAAGCCCGCGGGCTGGGTGCAAGAGACCATGGTCACTGCGGGGTCACCGAAGCCGTCCATATCTGCATCGGCATACCAAGTGGCTGGTGCGCCCGTCTCGTCGGTCATGCCGTCGCAGTCGTCGTCAATGCCGTTGCAGACCTCCGTCGCACCGGGATTCACGGCTGCATTCGTATCATCGCAGTCGCCGCTCGTTGCCGTCAGTTCACCTGCGGTGAAATGGTCGGCCGGGCGGAGGCATTGCGTCAGCGAGGTGCCATCAGAATAGCCGTCGCCGTCGGCATCTTTGTACCAAACTTGGCCGGGGTGCTCATTGGCATCGGTGTCGTCGCAGTCGGTGTTGTCGGCCACAAAGCCCGCAGGCTGGGTACAAGAGACCATGGTCACTGCGGGATCGCCGAAGCCGTCCATATCTGCATCGGCATACCAAGTGGCTGGTGCGCCCGTCTCGTCGGTCATGCCATCGCAGTCGTCGTCTATTCCGTTGCAGACCTCCGTCGCGCCGGGGTTCACCGCTGCATTCGTATCATCGCAGTCGCCGCTCGTTGCTGTCAGTTCACCTGCGGTGAAATGGTCGGTTGGGCGCAGGCATTGCGTCAGCGACGTGCCATCGGAATAGCCGTCGCCGTCGGCATCTTTATACCAAACTTGGCCGGGGTGCTCATTGGCGTCGGTGTCGTCGCAGTCGGTGTTGTCGGCCACAAAGCCCGCTGGCTGGGTGCAGGTCATGGTGCTGTTGGCCGGATCGCCGAAGCCGTCCATGTCACTGTCGGCATAAAAGGTCGTTAGCACGCCCTCGTCGGTCATGCCGTCGCAGTCGTCGTCTATGCCGTTGCAGACCTCCGTCGCACCGGGGTTCACCCCGGCGTTGGTATCATCGCAGTCGCCGCTCGTTGCTGTCAGTTCACCTGCGGTGAAATGGTCGGTTGGGCGCAGGCA
>DROJ01000490.1 GCA_011321935.1 Bacteroidota bacterium
CTTTAAAATGGGTCTTTTTTGAAATATTCAGGCAGCGTTTATAATCGGCAATGGCCTCGTCATATCTGCCCAAAAATTTAAGGGCATTTCCCCGGTCATTGTACAGTGGCGCAATTTCGCCCGGAGACATGTTTTCCGCATGGGCGAGGTTGATGGCCTGATTGATATAGTCATAAAATTTTTGAAAATCTTCGGTCAAAAGGGAGGTCGTGCCGGCAGTGCCGAGGCTGTACATCAATTGCCTGTTGTCCCCGCTTTTTTTGGCAAGGGCAATGGATTTTTGCACGTATTCCATGGCCTTTTCTGGCTTCTTTTGATGGCCGAGGTCTTGGGCGATATGTTCATAGACACCTGCCGTTCCGCTGTCGTCGCTGAGTGCTTCCATGAGGGCGAGCGCCTTGAAATCGTATTCCAATGCTTTTCCAAAATCGGTGCTCCAGCGGCTGATATATGCCTTTTTGAGCCAGGCCGAAGCCTCGCCTTTTTTGTCGCCCACGGCCACATATCCCGCCAATGCCTTGTCAAAAAACACGGTGGCCGAATCGAACTTTTGGGTGTTGGCATACACCCGGCCCTCCATTTCATAAAAACGGGGGAGCTGTTCTTTGCTGTCCGTTTTTTCGGCCAGTGCCACGCCCTGTTTGATGAAAGTGAGGGACTGTCCGAGGTCGGTCTGTTCGGCCGTTTTGGCCATTTTCTGCAATAGTTCCAATTGCTGTTCCGGGTCGGAAGTTTTGGAAAAGGACGCTTCCAGTTCCGCCAGGTTTTGGGCGGGCAAAAGGGCGGTGAAAAGCAGGCAGGCAAGGGCAAGGCAATAGATTGATTTTCTCATTTGTAAATTTTGAAAGGTGCAGATATAAGGGGCGGCATAAAGGTATAAAATTAATCGGGCTGGCGTCATACTTCATCAGGCTGATTTTCGGACTTTTTGGCTGCGTCTTTTGCAACTGTCCCGAAGTGTTTCAGGACGCCGTAATTTAGGCTCCCGAAGTTAATTCGGGACAGATTATGCCTGTGCTTGAAGTTTGTCCCGATTTGGCGGCGTATCAGATGTAATGCTTTTTTTCGAGGGATTCATATCCCTCGAAAAAATTAATTTAGCCGCCCATCTGGCACAAGCCATTTGCAATTACCGCTCCTTTTGTACCTTCGCCCTGCTTGCCTGCAACCGGCACTCACCAATCATCCACTTCCGTGAAAAAGAAAACCCTTTTCATCACGCCGCCCTTTACGCAGTTGAACACGCCTTACAGTCTTCAGTCCACCAGTCCACAGTCTCGCTGGAATCCTATTTCTTAAGGTAGTATTCCAGCGGGACTGAGGACTGGTGGACTGAAGACTGAAGACTGAAGACTGTGGACTGTGGACTGCGGACTGAAGACTGCGGACTGAAGACTGGTGTGGAGGTTTATTTGAAATGTAAATTTGGGCATGGGACGAGCCTTGACGGGGCGGAATTTTTGGTGGGACAGGCAACCGGTTCCTTTTAGTTTGACCGTTACTATACTGCACCACTTTAGGTTTTCCCGAAGGGTCGGGACAAGTCGTGCATTGAGGGCTGGTTCTCCCCTTCTGGGGCTGGGGGCTGGCGAGGGCAAATGCACGACTTGTCCCGACCCTTCGGGAAAACCTAAAGTGGTGCAGTATTATTTTAAACCATAATATTGAACAAAATCAAAAATCATGAAAAATTTTATTAAAATATTTATCCTTTTCGTTTTTACCTCGGCGAGCGGAATGGCTGTTTCGCAGAGCAATGGAAAACCTCAATTCAGTGCGCCATACGGCAGCAATGAACAGGTGGGCAAATATGCACTTGTCAATGGCTTTAAAATGTATTACGAAGAATATGGAAAAGGCGAGCCCATGTTCTTAATTCATGGAAATGGGAGCAGTATAAAAGACATGGGCAACCAAATCGAATATTTCAGGAAAAATTATAGAGTGATAATAGCCGACAGCCGGGGGCACGGAAAATCAGAACTGAACACCGACTCCTTGACCTATGTAAATATGGCAAATGATTGGAGCGCTTTGGCCGATTATTTGAAAATAGATTCGCTGAACATAATAGGGTGGAGCGATGGCGGGATCATTGCTTTGTTGATAGGGATCAACCATCCAGAAAAAGCGAAAAAAATAGTGGCTATGGGAGCGAACATGCGGCCCGACTCGACCGCCGTATATCCATATGCCGTCAATTTTGTGATTGATGCCAGAAAAAAAACCGATGCTAAAATAAAAGAAAAAGATACTACCGAGGATTGGGATTTATTAAAACAACAGCTTGCACTTTTGGGCGACCAGCCGACCATTTCAAAAAACGACCTTGCAAAAATAGCCGCACCGACCTTGATAATAGCGGGCGACAAAGATATTATACGAGAGGAACATACCGTCGAACTGTTCCAGTGTATCCCCCATGCACAACTTTGCATTTTGCCGGGGCAGACCCATTATATACCCGAAAGGGACCCCGCATTGTTTAATTCGATGGTCGGAAAATTTATTGCAGAACCATTTGCCCGGCCTGACTCGGATTGGACAAAAAAATAAAATGCAGTTTTAACAAATCCAATGTTCCGGGTGTTTATACTGAACCACTTTAGGTTTTGTGCATTTGCCCCCGCCAGCCCCCAGCCCCAAAAGGGGAGAGTCCGCCCTCAATGCACAAAACCTAAAGTGGTTCAGTATAAAGTTGTCAACTTTATTCATCTTAGATTCAACTCATAAATGAAAATAAAAGAGATAACACTGTTCACCAATAAAATCGAAAGCCAAAAAATATTTTACGGAAATGTTTTGGGTTTTGAAATATTACGGGAAAACGAAAACGGGTTCAGCGTCCAAGTCGGCTATTCGGTTTTGTCTTTTAAAAAAAGCAAAAAAAATCACAAATACCATTATTGCTTTTTAATCCCATCCAATAAACTGGACGAATCTATAGTATGGTTAAATGAACGTTTGGAAATAATAAAAATAGAAGGAGATAGGATTACCCAATACTTTGAAAGCTGGAATGCCAAGTCTGTTTATTTTTATGACGGAGCGGGAAATGTGGCCGAGTTTATTGTAAGGTACGATTTGAAAAATGAACAAAAAGATGAATTTAATTTATCACAGATACTTTGTGTAAACGAAATAGGGATGCCGACAAAAAATGTCGGAAAAATAAATTCGGAACTGGAGCAGCAGCTCGGCTCTAAATTCTGGAAAGGGAATTTAAAACGTTTTGCAACCAACGGAACACAAAACGGGCTTTTCCTTTTGGTAAACAACGGCCTGAAAAAAAATTGGTTTCCAACTGATCTGGAAACAGAATCAGCGCCTTTTGATGCCACTGTTATAGTTGATGGAAATTATCATAAAATAGAATTTAAAAAAGGGGAATTAAATACATCCTGCCAATAATAATTTCCTCGCCGACGCAAAAAAAATCGTATCTATTCAGTATCCCCCATTAAACTGCCGAATTCATTAACCCCCGACTTCCCGCCTACCGGCAGGCAGGCAGTCGGGGGTGGGTAAAACACAAACCTGGGTTTTAACCCGAAATTTATGAGTATTTTTTTGGTTACCTGCCTGCCGGTAGGCGGGAAGTCGGGGGTTAATGAATTCGGCAGTTTAATGGGGGATGCTGAATAGTTAAAAAAAATCCTGCCCTTTGTAGCGTTCCTGCGCTAAACAACATCTTATCACCAAATCCTTTCAGGTACCTTTCTGGATTTTCTGTTTTCCGACTGAAATGCCGCTTTGCTAAAGCGGCCAAAAATCAAACGATCAATAAATGAAAAAAATAATATTTCCGAGCATACTTCTTTTCTTGGCCTTGTTTTCTTGCCGAAAAGAAATCAATGAATTCACCATTACCGACAACGAAGCCCCCCCCGTGGTTTTGATAAAAAACTCCATCCGGGGCAAGGTTGTGGACGAGGAGGGCTTTCCGGTGAGCAATGCCGAGGTGAGTGTCGGCAGTGCCCTGCTGACGACCGACGGGGACGGCAATTTCTTTTTTGAACAAATAGAGGTCAAGAAATCAGGCGCCATCGTAAAAGCAGAAACCGACGGCTTTTTCAGTGGCTCATCGCATTCCAATTTCAATGCGGACGGCAGCTCTTTCGTGGAAATAAGGCTGATGAAAAAAGGCACGCCCAACACTGTCGAAAGTGTTGACGGCGGTACTTTTACCTCCAACGGCGGCATGGAAATCACCATTCCCGCCGGGGCCATAACCACTAAAACAGGCTCGGCATTTACGGGCGCGGTGCAGGTCTATTCCCGTTGGCTCGACCCCAGCAGCGCAGACGTGGCGGGCATCATGCCGGGCGCGCTCACTGCTTCCGACAAAGACGGGAACCCTTTGGCGCTCGCTACTTATGGCATGGTCGCGATGGAACTGGAAGCCGAAAACGGGCTGCCGCTGGAGGTCGCCCCAGGCTCGGAAGTGGCCGTGAAAATGCCCATCCCTTCCAGCCTGCTGGCCAATGCGCCGGACGAAATCCCGCTCTGGTATTTCGACCTCGAAGAAGAGCAATGGCTCCAGAGCGGCACCTGCACAAAAGTGGGCAGTTATTATCATTGCAATATTACTTCCACTGGATATTGGAACTGCGATGTGGCGGTGCCTGCCATCTGTTTGTCGGGGCAGGTATTCAACAGCGACAGCACTTTTGCCTGTTATATGAAAGTGGTTGTGGAAGACCTGACCGACAATTTTATTTATTGGGGATATACTGATTCAATTGGATATTTTTGTGGTTCGGTGCCGCAGGCTGCCTTGCTGCGACTGTCAATTATAGACCATTGCGACAGCGTTATATATACTGCGGACATCGGCCCTTATTCGCAAGATTTCCAATTGGACGATATATATTTGGACGATGTGGTCCAGGCATTTTTTGTCAATATAACGGGGACGGTCATGCACTGCGTCACCAATGATGTCCCTTCTGGTCACGTGGCAATCCGTTATCCCGGAAAAATCAGGATATACCCCTTTGAGGCGGGCGGCTTCGATATAGACCTCGCATTAAAATGCGTTGATTTTCCCGAGCTTAAAATCAGGGCTTATAGTTCGAGCCAACAATTTGCGACCGAAGTAATAAACCACAATGACATGTCGGATATTGACCTGGGCCTACTGCAGACCTGCGACACCCTGTCCGATTATTTCAACCTCAATGTTGACGGCGTTGATTTTTGGACTTCACCGACGAGGTATTTTTTCAAGAACAATACCACGACCAATTGGCTGGTCTTGGAAGGCCTCAGCGGCGGCGGGAAATTTATTTTGGATATACGGGACTACCAGGGCCTGGGCACTTATACGGCAAACGTGTTTTTTAAAACAGAAAACGATGTGCCGCTTCCTGACTACCCGTTGTTGAATACTTCCAGCCCCGATATTGTTTTGGTAATTACCGACGATGACGGCGAATATATTTCAGGTAATATATCCGGCACCGGAGGGGCGGGCAATATATCTGCTGATTTTAAAATACGGCGTGCGCCATAATAAAAAAGGGCTGGCAATTTCGATATCCATCGAAATTGCCAGTCCTATATCCTCTCTATCAATAACCAACAAAACTGAAAAATGAAAAAACTCCTTCAGGGCTGTAAAAACCTCGATAGAAAATCGCAGCGGGAGATGGTCAACCATCTTTCGCCTTTCCTGTATGCCGTCTGCCGCCGATATTCCGATAGCCATGAAGACACAAAAGACCTTCTGCAAGAGTCGCTGATTTTGATTTTCAATAATATTGAAAAATGCCAATCGGATGAGGAAGCGCCTTTTAAAAGCTGGTGCCGGCGCATTGCTGTCAATACGGCCTTGTCGAAAAAAAGGAAAAAACATATTCCCACTGGAACAATGGAAAACTCAAAATTGACAGAGGCCGTGCATCCAAATATATATAGCCGCCTGAACGTGGAAGATATTCTCCAATTGCTGCAATATCTTCCTGAAAACCAACGGCTTGCTTTTAATTTGGCAATTGTAGATGGATATAGCCACCGGGAAATTGCGGAGCTGTTGAACGTAAAAGAAAGCAGCTCCCGGACGTTCTTGACGCGCGCCCGCCAGTCTTTGCAGCAAATGATTTATCAACAAGAAATAGATTGAAAAATGGAAAACAAAAATTTAGAAAAAAATATAAAAAACGCTTTTGACAATTATCGCCCCGCACTCGACAACGACGAGATTTGGGAAAATATAGAACCGCATTTAAAGAAAAAGAAAAAGCGGAGGTTCTTTATTGTTTGGTTTCTTGCGGCCGGTATCGGCCTCGGGCTATTGTTTTTTTATGATAATAAACAAGCCCCCGTTCTGCCGGACAATACGGTGGCCGATATCGGGGAGGGCAATATAAAGCCAAGCGCTGCCGACGAAAAGGAAGAAGGCTTGCCTGTTGAGAAAGAAAAAAACGAGGCTGCTGTTTCTTCCCTAAATGACAATATAAACATTGCTCCGCAAAATATGCCTTCCCGGCAAACAGGTGTTTTTAAAAACAATAAAAAACCACGGCCACAAAAAAACAAGGCTGGACTGGATAATATAAATACCGTAAAAACCGGCACTGTTGCCGGAGCCGGAATTGCCGAAAAAGAATGGCCGCCCAATATATTGGACATTCAAAAAAACAAAAACACAAAAGAAGACGGGGCTGCCGATATGCCGACCGGCATTAATGCCGGAAAAGAAAATTTGGCTGCCGGTGAAGAGCTGCCGGGTATTCAAGAGGTGCCCCCTGTCGTTGATAAAAAACCGGTTGACGAAGGGCTGAAAGAAGACGGAACAACCGAAAAAAGAAATAATAAAAAGGAAAATGCCGTAAAAAAGAAAAAGAAAATAAAACCCGTCAGAAGAAAGAAATGGCGGTCATATTTTCAATTTGGGGCAGCCCCTATATTGCCGGTCAGGGTGATGAAAAACAATTTTGGAAATGTCGAGAGCGTATATGTAAAAGAAAGGAAAAAAACGGAAAAACAATTGGAGGCTTATGGCATTAATTTCGGCTTTCGGCTTGAACACAAAAACGGGCTTGTATTGGTGTCGGGCATAGAGTGGCAACAATTAAATGAACGCTTTGATCAAAATATAACAACTGTTAGAAATGAGACCAGGGTAGGTTTGCTGACGGTAACAGAAAATGCGGCAGGAGAAGTGATCGCTTCGACCAGCGGGCCTAAAGATGTAGAGATAATCACGACCAGTATTACCAAAGCCACTAATCATTACCGCTTTGTAAATATGCCTGTGGGGATAGGCAGGAAATGGAAAAACACAAAAGGTGCTTTCCTGCTTTATGGGGGGCTTGATATTAATTTGCATTATTCGTTCAGGGGCACTTTGTTGAACGAAAATTTGCAGATAACGGAATATGTGCGGAGGAAATACAGGACTGATTATGAAGATGTATTTAAGAAAAAAACAGGGGTGGGGCTTTGGTTGTCCGGCGAATTGAACCGCTCTTTTTCCGACCGTTTGCAGTGGGCCCTTGCCCCTAAAATCCAATTGCCCTTGAAATCGTTGAACAACTCAGATTATTCGGTCTCGCAGCGGTATATCAAATTGAGCCTTGACCTGGGCATCAGGTATTTGTTGAACCCGAAAAAAAAGAAAAAGAAAAAATGATCGGATGAAGTTTAGCGCAGTGATTCGTAATTAGTTGATTAGTGATTAGTTCGCCAAATCCTTGATAATGTGGTATTTGCCAAAAAATAAATAGTCCGCTAATTTCGAATCGAAGCATTAGGTTATTTATTACAAATTCCCTTAAATCCCCGGTATGCTACCAAAGTGCATATTGGGGATTTAAATTTTATACCTTTTTTTTGCGCTCTCGATTTGTTCTTCTTCGCTAGTGCCGGGGTAAAATATATAGCTCGGCGCTATTATTTTTTCTGCTTGTCCGATTGTTATTTTTGTAATTGTCGGAAAAGGGAATTTACCTTCCGTTATCTTTGATAAAACCTTTTCCATCGCATGAAACCGGGCATCGGTTTTTTTGATTATCTCCGCCTTTCCTTTTATTTTAAATCCTTTTTGTACCAACACATCTATAAAGCTTATGCAAACGCTATTGTTCCGCCTTATATTCCGGAGGGTCTGCGGAGATGCTATATTTGCAATAATGATACTTTTTTCCCCATAATAGGTAAACACCTCTTTTGGCGAGACATTGGGGCTGCCCTCCGAAGATGTTGCCAGCCAGCACAGGACGCTTCTGTCTATGGATTCTTTTATTTCTTTAGTCAGCACTGGGTTTGTGTTTTTGGTTAGTCACCGGGCGAAACGCTTTTTGTATAGTGTATATCCCTTTCTTTTAAATACGCTAAAATATATGCAAAACAAGCCTCGTCTTTTCCGATCAGTTCCGGCGGGAAAATGCCTTTTTGGGAAAACAAACCGTCCAGAAATAAATTGGCGGCTGCGGTGGCCGTGTAGCCTGTCGTCCGTGCCATTGACGAGGTTTTGGTTTTTGTGCAATATTCGTCGTATAGGTCATAGACTATCTTTTCGGTTTGTCCATTTGCATTTTTCCCTTTTAAGGTGATCCTCATTACCGTAAACTCTTCTTCCGTTTCACCGAGTTTCCATTCATTGAAAAGTATTTTGCTCGTAAAATCCAAAGGGGATACCATGCTGCCTTTTATTTCTATTTTATTTGTATTAAAAAAACCGCTTTCTTTTAATACTTTAATATATTCCACATGCCCCGGGTAGCGCAGTGTTTTTTCTTTCATGTTCGGGATGTGGGGCATGGTAAATATAAGCGACCTCAAACCGTCGGAATTAAATGACTCCAAAGTCCCTATTTTTTCAAATTCAATATATTCGCAATCGGTCAGCGGTTCGCGGACGATTGTTTTTCCATGTTCGACATATCTCGCAGGGCGGGTATATTCTTCGATCACATCAATTGGCGAAAATGGTGCTTTGTAACAAAAGGGCCATTTTTTTATTTTGGGCAAACCTCCGACCAGGCACTCAAAACCGGTCAGTTTCATTTTTTCGTTATAATGTCCCAAAATAATATTTCCCATGCCCGGGGCCACTCCGCAATCTACAATTGCCGTCACTCCTTTTTCTTTTGCGAGGGCATCCAGCTCCAGTGCGTTTTCAGGAAAAAAAGAAATATCTATTACATTTGTTTTTGCCGATATAATTGCCTTTAATGTATTGAAGCCCAAAAAACCGGGGACAGCGCATATGGCCAGGTCATGTTGTTTGATGCTGCTTTGCAATCTTTCTATATCTGTGACATCTAATTGTTGGGTGGATATATTGCTGTATTTATTTTGGATTTTGGCCAGCAGGTTTTGATTGATATCGGTCAATGTCACGCTGTGTTTTTTGGCCATGTCAATGGCCATGGCGCTGCCGACCATGCCTGCCCCCAATACGATTATTTTGTTCATGTTTTTCTGGTTTTACGACTTTGCTGGAGTTTTGACCCTAAACGCCAAATTGCCGCAAATGATGGTCAAGGTGTTTGTAAAACATATTGTTCCATTCCTCTTTGGTCATTTTTCCAAAAGAATGGGATTCTTTGTTGTGGAAATGATCTGCGCCAAGCTGTTGTGTTTTAATAATGAAATCAATAAGCCGTTTTTTTTCTGCCTCAAAATTTTTGTCGCCTTTGATAATAAATTGCGGAGCGGTCGGGTTGTTTTTTTTATACATTTTTTCCCCCACGACTTTCGGTTTTACGATCCATTTCAAAATAAGTTTTTTCAGGGCATTTGGTTTGGGGTGTTTGTCTTCATATACCATTTCATAAGTAACGTTGCAATGTGCCAACATCTGGGAAACGCTCATCTTTCCCCACAGCCCTTTCGAACCAGGGCGTAGTTGGTTTATCCTGGCAATGATTTCGTCGGTGTTTTTTTTCTCAAAAATATTTTTCATTTGTTGTTGTTTTAAGCGTTGTTGATTGGAACTGCAATATTATAAAAAAGATTTCTTCCGTCAATATAGCGCAGCCCCCTTTTTTATAAAACCTGCCGTCCTTCCATGTTTTTTTTCAACCCTGCTTTTTTCTTATTGGCCCTGGTTAATTCCTTGTTCAGGAAGAATATATTGCTGCGCTGGATTTTTCAACTGAAATTGGATTTAATTAATTGTTCACCAATAATATATTGCCATGTTAATATCAATTATGGTCATGATGTTTTTGTACATCTTGAAAAAAAAAACTGGCAGGCCTTTGAAAATAGGGCTGCATAAAAAATCAATTCAACAATGAACAATATCACATTCAGCACGCGGCTCGATGCCATTGATTGGATCGCCCAACATGCCGACGACGAAGGCCGCTTTGAAGTATTGCGGGAGCAACTGAACTTCAACTATATTTATTCGGGAACTTACTTTTTGGATTTGGAAAACGAATATGGAGAAGTAATTCTATTGGATGGGGAGATATAAAAAACGTAACTGTTCAGCATAGGCAAATGAAAACATATTTCCCGCAAAGGCACGCTAAGGTTTCGCTAAGTCCCGCAAAGCAAGGCGATCTACGTATAACTTTGCGGGACTTAGCGAAACCTTAGCGTGCCTTTGCGGGAAATATGTTTTGGGTGCTGAACAGTTGCTAAAAAACAAAAAAATGCTTCCAGAACATTATAGTCCTGGAAGCATAATATAGACAAAATATTAAGCCTTTTTCCCATCAATGGGGCAGGTACTTATGCCGAATATCGAATATAACGGACAAGAACTGATCAGGCTGGTCAATATAAATACGCCAGCAAATACCAGCAATACAATGCCCAAAGTGCCGGTAACGGTGCCTGTAAAATAAAGTGCGGCAAATACAATTGCCAAAATGACGCGGATGATCCGGTCTGCTGATCCCATGTTCTTTTTCATGACGTTTAGTTTTTAGTTTGAAAAATATTTTACCAAATATACAATGCCTGTAATGATAACTATACAGCTCAAACAGACAAGGATGAATTTAAAGATTTTTGTTTTCATCTTTTTTTCATTGTTCGGTGCAAAGTTACGGGCAGGGGCTGCGCCCATGCAGTAACTACGGTCACCAGCTATAAAATTTCTATTCCTTTGGGCAGCCGCCGCACTTTGTTTTCCCGTTCCAGTTTTTTCATTACCCGGCTGACCACTTCCCTTGCCGTGCCCATTTCGCGGGCAATCTGATGGTGGCGCAGGTCGAGTATTTTTTTGTCCATCATTTTTGATTTTTCTTTTAAATAATCATAAAGCCGCTTGTCCATTTTATCGAAAAGCAATTGGTGGATGGTTTGCAAGAGGTCTTC
>DROJ01000491.1 GCA_011321935.1 Bacteroidota bacterium
ATATAAGCGTGGCCGGGGCGACCAAACCGAACTCGCCATGCTTATACAATACGAGGCAAAATATACCGCCGACAAATAAGGGGATCGCCAAATTGACCAACATGCGGCGGGCCATCGGGTCCCATATTTTATGCCCCTGTTTTTTTGCTTTGCGCGTAGTGAAAAAAATACCAGATGCCAATGCCATAAAAAAAACAAGCGCTGCATCCATCACAAAAAAAGTCTCGTATGGAATGCCCCATTTGCCGTTTTGCAGCACATCGTAATAAAAAAGCCTTTTATTGGAAAACAATGGCAGGCCAAGATATAGATAAACTGCCGCCGCCCCCAAAAGGGCACAGGTGCCGGCAGCGACCCCCGACAGCCCGCTCAATGATATAAAGCGGCTGCTCCGCTCCATCAGCGAGCGGATCTGGGTCAAGGTTTCGAGATGTTCGTTTTGCGTTTTCACCGTAAAATGGATTTTTGTGAAAAGTACTTTGAATTGCAAAGTAATGGTAAAAAAAAGAGAACGGCAAGTTTTTCTTTGAAAAACTTGCCGTAATGCCTGCCTGCCGTAGGCAGGGTTTTAATGGTTTGAATGGCTCAAATGGTTGATTTCCCTCGGAGGGGTATCAACCATTTGAGCCATTCAAACCATTCAACCAATCAACTTACTGCTTCACAAAACGGGAGCGCCCCAGTATTTTCCCGCCCCTTTCCAAGACAAGGAAGTAGATGCCGGGCAGGTATTTTTGCAGGTCAAGCTGGAGCCTGTTTTTCAGGTCAATTGTTTGTACATCAATGACTTGACCTTGCAGGTTCAGCACTTTTATGCTTGCTTTCCCCTCGGGTGTACTTTGGCTGATGCTGACAAAAATTTCGTCGTGGGCAGGGTTGGGGGCGACGAGCATGGTCAGGTCTTCGTCCCCGTCGGTGGGGAGGTCTATTTCGTCGTAAGGAATGTTTGGCCAGCCGTTGGTAAACAGGCAGGGACGGTCGGAAATGGTCATTGTTGCGGGTTCGCTATACTCCTCGCAATCGCCAGCAAAGGCACGCAAACGGAATTGGTAACCACTCAAAACAATTGCTGTTTTTACAGAAAGCAGATTTGTATTGATGCCCGAAAAGGTATTGCTGAAATCAGGCTGATCGGCATCAACGTCTTCCCATGAATTGCCGTGATCGGCGCTCATTTGCCATTGATAATCAGGCTCTTGGAAAGATGGGAAAGGGTACTCGACTTCTGCGGAAAAAGACACTTCTTCTGCATCGTCAATGCAGATTTCTACATCTTCTGGCTGTTGTGAGAAGGTATATGGGCCGTTTAGATTTAGGTGGAAAATCCCAGAATAGGCCACATCACAATTACTCGTATATGCCCTACACCTATAATAGATACCATAGAGACCAGTAGTGTTTTGTATGCAAAATTCGCCATTAAATTGCCCCGAATAAATAGAAGAGCTGGTCAAATTGACCCAGCTTATTCCATCCAAACTAAACTCCCACCGATAATAAACATCCCCAACCCCCGTTTCATTTTCCACCTCCACTTCAAAACAAACCGGGTCGCCGGCGCAAGCAAC
>DROJ01000492.1 GCA_011321935.1 Bacteroidota bacterium
AATTTTGACGTGATCTCCAAGCACTTCAAAATTAACACTACCTAAAACGGCGTAAAAACTGCCGCATTTTTATATACCAAAAAGCCCCGGCTGCCCATGCAACCGGGGCTTTATTATTTTTGGAAAAATGCCAATCAAATAGGTTTTACTTCTTGCCCTTCCGAAAGCGGGGGAATTTATTCCCCCGCTCATATTCCCCCGCCCAAAAAACAACCCCTGTCCCAAATCATGGAACAGGGGCTTCTAATTCACAAAGTATTAAAATCCAATTTCTTTTGTTTTCCATTTCCTCCCCTTTGTTCCCGATTTTCGGGACAGGCTATCTTGGAAAGACCCGTTCACGTGAGAGCGGCAGTCATAGCAGCTTGAAAACCATATTGATACACATGTGGTTTTTAAAATATCCGATTCTCGGAAGATTTATTCCATGCCCTTCCAAAAGCGGGGGAATTTATTCCCCCGTTCTCATTTGGGCGGCTTACTCCATCAGCAGCATCATCTTCGTGGCCGTAGCCTCCGGCGTGTCCAGCCGGTAGTAAAAAATACCCGCTTCCGGCAGTTCGTCCCGCCTCAGTTCCACCTCGTTGTAGCCCTTTTGGTACTCCCCATTTATCCTTTTCACCACCCTGCCGGAAATGTCCGTGATGGACAGCACCGCCGAAGTCGCAACTCCCAAACGGAAGCCGATCACCGTTTTGTCATTGAACGGGTTGGGCACATTTTGCAGCAGCTCGAACCCGGCATTTGGCAGGTCGGGGAAGGCCAGTTCCACGGCCATTGTTTCACCAAAAAGATCGTATGCCTCGTTGGCAGTATAGCGCCCGTTGATTTGCAAGGCTTCGCTCAAGCGCCCATTCTGCTTGGCTTTGAAAGCCAGTTTTACAATGCTTTCCTCCGGTGTCCAAGTACTGTGGTGGTCGTTCCAACTGATGGTCAGGAAGCCCTCGTTTGCGAAGCGGAGACCAAAATGGCCAGCCTCGGTCAGCGATGGGATCACGTTTTCAAATTCCAGAACAGCCGGGTCGAACTGCAGCGTGAACTGGAATCCGATGGCCGCAAAATCCGTCGTTTTCAAATCAATAAAAACGCTTTCGCCTGCCGCCCATGCTTGGTTATTTGTTTCCAAAACAAGCGCCCCCTCATAACTTCTTTCTTCTCCGCCTTCGGCAAAATTGGCCTCTGCGCTGGCGTTTACATCGCCGATTTTTATGGCTGTAAAATCAGCGTCGAGCAGGTCGTCCGGCACATTGTTTATGTTGATGACTTCCGGGAACGGCTCTGCCCAGGGGTTGTTCGGGTCAGGGAACTGGTAGTCCTTTGCCACAAAACGCCACGAGCTGTTGTTTGGAAATTCATCGTTCACCCGCAGGATGAGCTTGCGTATTTCCACCAGATCAAAAGTAGTGACAGCGCCCGAGCGGTTGGCATCGGCAGCGATCAGTTTATAGGGCGAATCGAGCCTTTCCACGTCGAGGATGTGCCTGCTGATTAGCACGAGGTCGTAAGTAGTGACCCCGTTCAGCGGCTCGTCGTTCTTTTCGGGCGTGATGCTCAGGTCGTTGCCCCGGGCAATGCCCGAAAACTGGAACTGCCCGTCTTCTCCCGTCATCCAATCGCCGGTGTTTTGGCCGCTGAGGTTTACCTCCACGTTCTCTACCGGTATGCCCATTTCCGTACGGATGCCACCACCTACATTCACCACGAGGTCGTCGTCAACAGCGCAATAATTGAAGTTGTCCTGAATGTCGAGGACAGTGCGGCAGAAGTCTTGGTTGCCTGCGGCGTCCGTCAGCCAGATTTCGATAGTGTCGCCTGTGACGGGGGCGATGGAATCAACATGGTTGCAATCGAAAATCCGAACCGAGTCGGCTACATCGGGAGAGAAGGAAAAGATGATGTCCGAGCAGTTGTCGTTGCTGCCGTCGTTGAGCATCCAAGCTGATACGGGCACCATCGGCGTCGGGAATTCCATCAGTTCGGCCACCAGCCCGTCCTTGCATTTTGGGGTCGGTTTTTTACAGTCAACCACCGTGACCGTAGTGCTGCAAGATGTCTGGTTGTTGCAGTTGTCGGTAGCGGTGTAGGTCACGTCGTAAACGCCTTCCGGCACGTTGAGGAAAGGGCCAAAACCATTGGCCACATTGCCGCCGCCGAAGTCAATGGAGGCCGTTACGCTGATGCTCGGGCTGCAGTCAATGACCGAGCCGCTATGCGTGGGCAGGAGTACCGTGGCCGAGCAGGTATTGCCGCCGATGCAAACCTGCGGGATGTCGCAATTGGTAAAAACAGGGTCGGTCTCGTCCAGCACTTTTATCACCTGCCGGTAAATAATGTAGCCGTCCCAGGGGTCAGAGTCGGGGTCGGTATCGGGGCCAAACTGCTGGTTGGCAATGCTGTTGTCCGGTCTGACCGAAGCATTCCAGCTATCCCTGAAAGTACGGCCGTCGCAGTCGCCGTCGCCATCGAGGTCGCACTGCGGGAAGGGCAGGCCAAGCTGGTTTTCGGGCACTTCCACTACCTCTTGGTCCACGTCGTCGCCGACGGTGCACCAGTTGATGACTGCCCAGGTGCGTACTATTTTAAAGCAGGCATCGGGCACCACGGTGAAGGTGTCCTGATCGTATGAAATAGCGATCATTTCGCAGCTTTCGTTAAAAACCTGCGGCTCGCCAAAATCAGGGAGCGAAGCTCCGCAATTGACGATCAGGTCTTCTGGAAACTCGACCACCCAATCGGAAGTCGTGTAAACGTTGATGTCCTGCTGGCAGACCAGTGAGGTCAGTCCTTGCGGGTCGGTGGCCGACCAAGTGCGGCGCACCCGTCCTTCGAGGCATTGGCTCAGGTTGAAGCTGATGCCTTTGGTGACCTCAAAACTGCAATTGTCGAAAAAAGACGGCGTGCCAAAAGCCGCGTCCAAAAAAGTGTTTTGCACAGCGGGGTCTCCGTTTAGCGCAGCTAATTGTGTTTCAAAATCATTGGCGTAGCTATCGCAGTCAATGGTCTGTGCCGGTGGGCAACTGACCTGCTGTGGGCTTAGTTTGTCGTCCACGGCGACCTCCACCATGCAGTCGTTGAAATTGCCGAAGCAGTCGAATACTCGCAAGACGACCATTTGGTTGCCTGCCTGCCCCCCTGGGGCGCCGATGTCGTTGCAACAGAACATCACGGAGGGGCCAAAAACGAGGTCGTTGTGGCCGTCGTCGCAGGGGTCGTTCATGCGGCGCACCTCGAAGTGGTCGAGGCAGCAGTTGTCGGTGCTGCCGTCGTCGAAAGTTTCGGCAAAGACCTCTGCCAGCCCGTTGGTGCCGATGCTCACGTCGGTCAGTTCATCGCAGACGGCGACGGGCGTTTCGTTGTCGGCCACTTGTACCTGGACCGTTATTTCGCTCACATTGCCGCAGGCATCGGTAGCCCGGTAAACAATGTCGTGCGTGCCCAAAGGCAATCCCGGCGAGGGGATAAACCCGCCGCTGCTGCCGTCGGCAGCAATCAGGTCGGCTCCGCCAATGGGGGTGATGATCTGTATTTCCACGCCGTTGTTGCAGTTGTCGGCAATGGTTTCGGGCGGGGGCAAAAAGCCCTGCGAACGGCAAGGGAAGGGGTGCTGCGCAGCGATATTGGCATTGACCGAAAACGGCGTTTTGGCAATCACGGGCGCCACCTCGTCTTCTATTTTTATGAGCTGCTGGTTGTCATTGCCTGCGGCGTCGGTGGTGATGATGTTGCCGGTACACCAGTCAATGACCGTCCACGTCCTGATGATCTTAAAACTGTTGCCACAAGTACTCAGCACCTCGTCGCTGTTGGTCACGTTGTAGCCGCACTCGCCGCCCGTGTAGGCCACTGTTCCCGAGCCTGTATTTTGTAAAACAGAGGCCGAGAGGTTGGGGCTGGCGTCTATGTCGTTTTGGCCGTCGGCCAAGTCGGTGTCGGTAATGGAGCTGTGCAATGGGATGGGGTCAACGATGCTGGGAAAGCTGCTGTACTGCTCGCAGGCCCATGCCACGTCGGGCGGGAATGCGATGGCCCCCCGGTTCAATTGTATTTCTACGATGCACTGGTTGGCGGCGGGGTTTCCGTGGAGGTCGCTGCCGGTATAAGTTCGTCGGATGCGGTAATCGCCGTCGCAAATGTCGCTGTCTATGACCAGCTCGCCGACCAGTAAAATGGCCGGGTCGGGGTCGCAGTTGTCGTTGAGGCCGGGGGCGGTGACGGAGGGGATGGAGGCATCGCAGGCCACCTGTACGGGGGCAGTCGGGCAGTCGAAAACGGGGCCGAGCTTGTCTTCCAGATGGATGTAGCCCCAGCAAGAGTTTTGGTTGACCACATCTTTGATTTTGACCGAAAGGGTCTGCCCTACATAGCTGCCGTCTATTTCAAAAACAGCGGCGGTCGAGGGGTCGGCATCGGCTAGGGGCAAGCCCTGGAGGGTCATCACTTGGAACACCTCGTAATAGGTGCCCAAGGGGTAGATGGAGCGGTCGGCACAGGCTTCTTCCTCGCCTTCCAGCACCATGGTGGGGTCTAGTTCGGCAGTGCAGTTTTCATTGACCGACACCTGCACGTTGTTGTTGCAAGTGAGGCCTCCGCTCATCAGGTTGTGGCAGTCAGTGAGCGGGGTAGGGTCATTGGAATTGCCGCTGTCGCCCGGCCTGCCGGGGTTGTTGCTTTGTGGCACAAAACCCGAATCGGAGAGGTCGCTAACGGTGGTATTTGCGCCAGAAATACCGGTGCCCGTTCCGAAGGCAGTCACTTGGTTTTTTAAAAAAACAGGTGCACCGGGGGCATCGGGGTTTACCTCGTACCTGAACCGGACGATGAACAGCTCGCCGGGTTTGAGCAGGCCGGAGCTTCCGTCCAAGAGGTCGTTCGTGCCGTCATAGGCGGGGTTGATTGCCGGGTTGATGGAAGCTGTATTGGCTGTTCCGTTTGCGCCGACTGCCAATATTTGCGGAGCGCCCACCAAGCTGAAAAAGGCGCTGCCCAACTGGCCCGGCATGCTCAGGTTTTCGATCAAGCTGAGGTGGCCGAGGTCAACGTTGCCCGTGTTTTGCGTCAGCACCTCAACAATTACGTCAAAATGGCCTGCCGTTCCGCTGGTCGCAAAATCGAGGCCAGCGATGTGCATGGCCGAGCGGATAGCGGGGAGGTTGATGAGGAGGGGGTCGTCGTCGCAGCCGAGGTCGCCCGGTTCGCCGGGGTTGGTGCCCCTGGTGTTGTGGCCGCTGTCGGAGAGGTCGGAGACCAGAAAGGGGTTTCCTGAAAAATCAATGCCGGAGGCACTTGCTTCCGCAAAATTGGTGAGCGGGGCAGGCGTGCCGGGGGCGTCGGGGTCCATTTCTATTTTAAAATCCACGATGATCCTTTGGCCGGTTTCGAGCAGGCCTCCCGTTCCGTCAAAAATGTTCGGAAAACCTACGATACCGGGGTTGGCGCTAGCCGAAGAAAAGGAGATGGCGGGTTGTTGGGCGATGCCGACGAAGCTGTTGCCGAGCATGGTTTGGATGTCGTCGGTCAGGCTGAGGCCGTCCACTTCGATGCCGCCCGTGTTTTCCAGAACGAGGCGGAAGGTCACGTCGAGGTTGCCGGGAATGCCGCTGCCCGCAGGGCTTTGGTAAATGATGGTTTTTGCGAGGCCGATGGCAAATACATCGAGGGGCAGGCCGTCGTCGTGGCCGCCCGTATCGCCTGCAAAACCAGTGTTCTGGCTCTCTGGCACAAAGCCGCCGTCGAAAATATCGGAGACCATCAGCTCGCCCGAAGGCAGGCAGCCGCTGGGCAGTGCCACATGCGGGTGGCCGTCGAACAAGCCCCTTGCCGAGATCACGGCGTCATTTTTTAGCGGTAAAATAGCGCCCGGTGCGCTGGGGTCGAGCAGCACGCGGAACTGGACCTGCATTTTGTCATTTCGGCCCATGGCCGAGAGGGGGTCAAGAAAAACTTCGGTCACGGCGTCGCCGTCGAATGCAGGGTTGATGCCGGGGTCGGGGGCGAAGTTGGCCTGCGTGATGACAGGGCTTCCGATCAGGGAGATGAAGCCCGGACCGAAGGCCGCAGCAAAATTTTGCGTAAGCGAAAGCTGGTCGAGCCATACGTTGCCGGTGTTGACGATGTTGAGTTCGATAGTGACCTCGACGGCGTTCCCTGCCTCGCAAGTCGGGCTTGATGTATAATCGAAAGCCCGCATCGCCCCGTTGATGGAGGGGATGTAAAGGGCGAGGCCGTCCATTGGGCCGCCTGTGTCGCCCGGTGCGCCCGCGGGGGCGTCGGAGGTTGCCGTCGAGTGGCTGCCGTTGGGGTCTATGCCATAGGCAAATGACTGGTTGACGATGAAGTCGTATTGAGCTAAAATGTTGGGGTTCATTTCGACCACGAGATCGAGGACGAGGGTCTCGCCCACTTCCAAACGTCCGGAAAGGCCATCGAATATTTTGATGGCGTTGATGCCGTCGAAAGCGGGGTTGAACGAGGGGTAATTGGCAGGGGAAATGGTACTGCTTGGGTCAATAGTTGTATTTTTTACCTGCACAAAAGCACTGCTCGGGATGTGGTCGCGCAGGTCGTCTTCCAACTGCAAATTGGTGAGCCTGTTGGTGCTGTTGTTTTGGATGATGGCACGGAAGGTCACGTCCATGTTGCCTGCGATGCCGCTCGCTGCCTGTTCCACGCAATAGGTTTCGAGGCTTGCGGAAAGGTTGTCGCGGATGTTGCCCACGGGCGGGTTGTTGTCGGGGTCTGCGATGGCAAAGGGGTCGTCGAAAAGCACCCGGTCGGAGTTGCATATCAATAAGGTGAAGGGCTCGCGGCCGTAATAGCCCTGCCCCAGGCCTTCGCGGTAATATTCGACGCAGACCCGGTCCACGTCCTGCCCCGAAGAACTGACGGCCCACCAGACGCCGGTGCCATAATGCTGGTTGGCTTGGAAATGGATTTCGGTGCTGTTGTTGCCCATCATCGCCGCGGGGGAGGGCGGTGCGTGGAGGCTGCCCGAAAGGACGGTCGGGACGCCCCCGAGGGAAGCGGTCACCCGGACGTTTTCGCCGTCGAAAAAATATTTGTGCTCCTCGGAGTTGACCTCAAATGGCACAGGCGAAGAGAAATCGAAACAATATTTGGTGCCCGACTGGCCAGCGCTTTCGCGGGAATTGTTGAAACTGGTCAGCCCCCAGCGGTTGGTGAACCGGTTGTTGATGTCCGTCGGGTCGAGGGCATGTGGCGCGCCGGCCACGCTGATGTCAAGGAGGATGGGGTTGCCCATCATGTCCTCAAAACCTGAGTGAAACCCGGTTACATTGGTCAGCGGGTCGTTGTCGTTGAGCCGGGAGCGCTCATTGGAGCTCAGCCTGTTCCAACGGGTGATCGGCTCGGCGTCGGCGCACATCATCATGGATGGCGGGCCCGCTGGGCCTTCGTTTTTTTTGTGTTCAGTAAATGAGGCGAAAAGTGGGATGCTCAGAACGAGCAGCGCAGTGGCTTTCCAGAAAGGGATAACCGGTCTTGGATTACAATTCTTTGTGTTCATGAAATGAGGACCAATTGGGAGCAGGGAAGGAATGGTGAATGGTGAATAGCTTGTCCCGAATTTTCGGGAGTGCATTAAACGGGTTCGGAGTTTAATTTGCCATTGCACTACTAAAGGAAAAGCATAAAAAAAGTTAGGCAAAGTTGCTGCGGACAGGGGCAGCAACTTTCCTGATTGCGCGGAGGGCGCAATTGCTTTCCTTTAAACTAACATCCAGCCTTTTTTCATTACATGGTTCAGCAACCAATGGGCGGTTGGCGATAGTGGGACAACTATTCGAATACCGCGGCTACGGGCCGCTGAACAAACCTTACACTACTCTTTGTTAGAAAATGAAACTTGCCCTGCGCTCGCTGAGTCGGGCACATGGCGGCAATCGGTACGGGATGGAAATCAGCTTGGGCAGCCGCTGAAAAAGGGGAAATTTCCCGCCAGGGCGGGAGATAGATTTGGGTGTTGGGCTACCCCGTTTACAGTTACATTAAGAAAAATACTAATATTATGCCAAATTTATATATGTTGTTTCACTTCTTTGTTTTTTGGTAAAAATGTTAGCTTTGGGGGCATGGGTAGCACAGCCTTTAGGCTGTCCTGGTTTCCGACGTTCACGTCGGATCGGGGAGTGGGATGGAGCGGCGTGAACGCCACTGACCGGGACAGCCTGAAGGCTGTGCTAGCAAAAAAATACATCAAATCGAAAAACATGTTTTTCCAAAAAAGCCATTTAGCATGGCTGATATTGTTGCCAATTGTTTCGTTTATATACGACAGCCGTTCTGTTGAGCCGTATCAGGATGTTCGTTTTTTATTTACCGTGTTTTTTTTGAGCATTCATTCGATACTATATTTTTATAAAAACGACAATATTTATTTCGTAAAATCAAGAACGGGGAAGCTGTTTTTTGGAGCCGGAATATTATTTTCAATTTGGGCAGTCGTTACCAGTTTTTTTGCGGTCAATTATTATCAGGCTTTAATTCCCATTTCGCGGATATTAATTTTTGGATTGCTGGTCTATTTTATGTTGGCCTCTTTTTCAAAAATAAAATCATGGGCTGTATATTTTAAAATATTTACGCTGCTCGTGTTGTTCCATGCTTTTGTGGGCATATGCCAAACTGCGGAAATTGCCTTTACCGGTGTGCCAGGCAATTGGCAGCCGAACGGTTTTATGGGCCACCGGAATTTATTCGGTTCTTATATTGCCGCGGGCCTTTGTTTCCCCATTTTTTTATTTGTCAAAGAAAAAGGTTTTTGGAAGTGGCTTGGTGCTGTGGTGCTTTTCGTTTGCCTGCTGGCCATTGCCTTTTCGCAAACAAGGGCGGCTTGGATGGAGGTTGTTTTGACCCTCCTTGTTTTGCTTTTGGGATGGGTGGGCATTAATGGCCTGTCTGATGTCAAGCACTTGGCGAGGCCAATAACGGCGGGGCTTCTGGCTTTTTTGTTGATCGTCATTGTTGCCGTATTTGCCGGCCCGGAAGTGAAGTCTTCGATAGGGAAACGGCTGGCCTCTTTTGCCAAAATAAATGCCCACGGCCCAGAAACGGACGAGGCGGTGGGCAGTGTGCAGTTCCGCTTCAGGAATTGGGGGCAAACGGTGGAAATGTTCAAAGACCACCCGCTGACAGGGGTGGGATTGGACAATTGGAAAGTGGTGGTGCCGAAATATGGGCTTGGCGGATACCCCGTGGATGCAGGGCTGCGGGTGCGGGCGAGGCCGCACAATGTTTATTTGAAAATATTGGGCGAAATGGGCCTTGTCGGGTTTTTGTTGTTTGTTTTTGTTTTAATTACAGTGGCATATACTTCCGTAAAAAATATTTTTTCAAAAAAAACAAAAAAAGAAGACCGCTATTTGTTCCTGTTTTTCGGGACGGGGTATTTTGTTTTTTTGTTCGATATGATCCCTTCTTTTTCGGTTGCCAGAATTGAACAAAATATATTGTTTGCTTTTTTTGTTGCAGCTATTTTGTCGCTGCATGAAAAACAGGAAAAAGGAAAGCATGTGCGGCCGCTATATTTTAATAAAATATACTGCGCCACTTTAGGTTTTGTGCATTTGCCCCCGCCAGCCCCCAGCCCCAAAAGGGGAGAACCTGCGCTCGATGCACAAAACCTAAAGTGGCGCAGTATAATAATTGCGGGCAGTGCCGCTATATTGCTGTATTCTTTGGTGATGTCTTTTTCGAGATATAAATTCGACAAAAATTTTAAAAATATTATTGACAACAATAAAGCAGGAAATTATAAAAACACCATCCGGCAAATTGCGAAAGCAAAATCTATTTTCCATAAATTAAATTATTTTGGCGAACCCGTTGAATTGTTTTCGGCGGAGGCATATATCAGTGAAAATAAATACGGCTCCGCAATTAATGAACTGGAACAGGCTCTAATATACCACCCCAATTCTGCCAAAATATTATCCACCTTCGGCACCGTATATATGACGCAGCGAGAATTTGGCGAAGCCGCTCCTTATTTTGAGCGCGCATTGAAATTCACGCCTTTTGATGTGTCCATAAAAAGGGAACTTGCGGTGTGCTATTTTAATTTGGGGCGCTACCGGGCGTGCATGGAACTGTTGCAGACTTTTGATATAAAAGGGGTTGGAAATTTAGAGGCGATGTATGAGCGGAGTTTGGAGGAGGTGTACGGGCAATGATCAATGATCGTATCATTTTAATAGGCCGAGCGGGGGAATTTATTCCCCCGACCATAGCGGCGGGGGAATAAATTCCCCCACTTTCGGAAGGGCAGGGAGACATGGGTTTGGCAATATGGTTCGTCCATGATTTTCTGGTTTGTGAGGAGGGGACGTCTCACGGGCATCCGGGAAAAACAGGCTTCCAAATGCAAATGCCCCGTCTCCGTGCCCTTCTGGGAGCGGGGGAATTTATTCCCCCGACCATAGCGGTGGGGGAATAAATTCCCCCACTTTCGGAAGAGCAGGGAGACGTGGGTTTGGCAATATGCTCCATGATTTTCTGGTTTGCGAGGAGTGGGCGTCTCACGGGCATCCGGGAAAAACAGGCTTCCAAATGCAAATGCCCCGTCTCCGTGCCCTTCTGAAAGCGGGGGAATTTATTCCCCCGACCATAGCGGTGGGGGAATAAATTCCCCCACTTTCAGAAGGGCAGGGAGACGTGGGTTTGGCAATATGGTCTGTCCATGATTTTCTGGTTTGTGAGGAGGGGGCGTCTCACGGGCATCCGGGAAAAACAGGCTTCCAAATGCAAATGCCCCGTCTCCGTGCCCTTCTGGGAGCGGGGGAATTTATTCCCCCGACCATAGCGGTGGGGGAATAAATTCCCCCGCTTTCGGAAGGGCAGGGAGACGGGGGTTTGGCAATATGGACCGTCCATGATTTTCTGGTTTGTGAGGAGATCAATGAAACCGGCATTTTTTTGCCAGCCATTTGCCATATTGGAAAAACAGGTTTTTCTTTTGTGGAAACTGTTTACCTTAGTTTATCTTTTTTAAACCAACAACCGAAAATCAAAACTATGAACCAAAAATCAACGATCCCCCAGTTATCTTCTCTTTTATTTTCTGCTTTTTTTGCGGCATTTCAACTGAATGCACAGGTGCCTACCGTCTCCGATTGCCTCGGGGCTATCCCTGTTTGCCAGGCCGTTTATTCGGAGACCACTTCTACCTCTGGGGAAGGCAATTACCCCGGCGAAGTGAGTCCTTTTGGCTCCTGCCTCTCGGGAGAGGACAACTCTACCTGGTACATCTTTACGGTCAACCAGTCGGGCGATTTCGGCTTTTTGCTGACGCCCAACAACTCCGACGACGACTACGATTGGGGGCTGTACGACATTACCGATGCGGAGTGCGGGGACATTGCCAACGACCCCACTTTGCTGGTAAGCTGCAATGCCGCGGGCGGCTTTGTGCAAAATGATTGCGATGCGCCGACGGGGGCCACGGGCGGGACTGTATTCAATATCCAAGGTGCGGGCTGCGACGTTTTCCCGCCCACCGTCAGCAGTGGATATACCCCTGAAAATGCGCTCGTTCCCGTCATTGAAGGCAACACCTATGTCTTGATGGTGGCCAATTGGACGGGCTCGCCCTTTGGCTATACCCTCGATTTTGGCATCTCCGACGTGGGTATTTTTGACTTCCAAAACCCCGAGGTATCGAGCGTGGTTTTTCCGTCCGGCTGCGGCAGCGATCAAATATTAGTGGCCATGAACGAGAACATAAAATGCAGCAGCTTGAGCAGCGGTGCGGTTCAACTGGAGGGGCCGGGCGGGCCATATGCGCTCAATATCAGTTCCGGTTTTTGCAATGGCAACGCCTTGTACGACAAGACCTTCGTTATAACAACTGACCCACCGATCAATGAATCGGGGACTTTTACACTGACCCTGTGCTGCCTCGAAGACGTGTGCGGAAACGAGCTGGACCCGGTCAGTTTTACGGCTGAAATTGAAATTGACCCGCAGCCCTTTGTTGACCTTGGCCCCGATACTACTTTTTGCGACGGGACGGTGCTGACCTTTGACCTCAGCCAACAAGGTGCTTCGTATATGTGGCAGGACGGGACGGCCAGCCCGGTTTACAATATTTCCACGACGGGCAATTACTCGGTCACAGTGACCAATGCCTGCGGCACTTCTTCCGATGATTTTTCGGTGGTTTCTGTTGATTTTCCCCCGGTGATAGATATTGGAAACCCTGCGGAAACGCTCTGCCCGGGCGTGGTTTTGGAACTGGATGCCTTCAGCGAATTTTCGACCTACCAATGGAGCAACGGGGCTACTTCGCCGCAGATTTCGGTCACGACGGGCGGCACGTACAGCGTCAACGTGACCAATGCCTGCGGCACTTCTTTTGATGAAATCACGGTGGATTATATCCCCGAAATCACCCTCGACCTGCCTGCCAACCTTACTCCCTGCCTCGACGACGACGTGCTGCTCGATGTGACCAACGACGGCCTCGTGCTTGATTATCTTTGGGAAGATGGCAGCACTGCACCGGTGCGCTTTATTGATGAAACGGGGCTTTACTCCGTCTCCGTTTCCAACGATTGCGAAGAAAAAACGGCCAGCGTAAATGTGGAAATAATTGACCCCGGCGCATTGGATTTTGGCGACGACCAAGTGCTGTGCGAGGGGGAAACCCTGGCCTTGGATGCGAGCTTGCCCGGCAGTACCTATACTTGGCAGGACGGGCAAACGGGCGCTCAATATACGGTGTCGGGGCCGGGGCTATATTCGGTTGTGGTGGAAAACAACTGCGGTACTTTGACGGATGAAATCGAAGTGCTTTTTGAGCCGAACATCGAGTTTGAACTGGGCGAAGATTTTTATTTCTGCAATGGCCCGGTGCTGTTCGATGTGGGCGAACACCCCTTTGCAACCTATGCTTGGCAGGACGGGTCGGACAGCTCCAAAATAATGGCCGAAGAACCGGGCACCTATTGGGTGCGGGCGGAATCGGGCTGCGAGGTGGAGACGGATACCGTCCATGTTTTTCCCTGCGAAACCTGCGACATTTATATCCCAAATGCCTTCTCCCCAAACGACGACGGCATCAATGACCTGTTCCAGATATATACTCCCTGCCCGATTGAAAATTTCAGGATGAAAATATTCGACCGGTGGGGCGGCTATGTTTTTTATTCAGAAATAATGGAAAATGGCTGGGACGGAAAGGCGAAAGGGGAAGTGGCCTCGGAGGGTATTTATTTGTGGGTCATTGAGTATGAGGCCACGCTGAACGGTATCATGAAATCGGAACGGATTACGGGTGACGTGATGCTGATGCAATGATGGAAATTTAATTATACTCGACCATAATAGGTTTTCCCGAAGGGTCGGGACAAGTCGTGCATTGTGGGCTGATGCTCCCCTTTAGGGGTCGGCGAATAATAACCTTCCGTTTATGCTTGTTCTTTTTAATGCAGGCTTCTTTAAAAAAATGTCAAATAGAACCACTATGCTCTATTTTTTTGCATCGCCTGCATCAAAAATAATGTCGCCTAAATCGGAAGGTTATTATTCGACGACCCCTTAGGGGCTGGGGGTGGGTGATGGTAAATGCACGACTTGTCCCGACCCTTCTGGAAAACCTATTATGGTTCTATAATTGAAAATATAAGCCCCCGTTATTATTGAAAAATAAGGGGGGCTTTTTTTGGGAAAACAACTTGCCCTGCAATGGGAAATTGCAGGGCGGGGAATAAGCGGCGCCATTGGAACAGTTTATTTTAATTGCAGAAATATATTTCTGCCTCCCCAACCTTTCTTTTTGTCCTGCCCGTCTTTGAAAAAAGCAACAATATATCCCCCTAAAATATCTAGCCAATTATTTTTTTCATAAAAATATAAAACCCAATCGCATTCTAATTTTCAGTTGTATTGAGGTTCGCTCTGCAAAGTTGTTTAAAAGACGGCCGCAAGCTGCAACAGCCAACAACCAACAATCATGAAATCTTTTTTTACCCTTTTATTTATTTTTTTTATTGTTCCGATAATCAATGCGCAGCAGGGCGAAACCCTCCAATATATTTATTTAAAAGACGGCAGTTTTTTGCAGGGGAATATATTGGAAAAAGGGGAAGGTGATTCAACAATAAAATTGACGGACGGAACGGTCATATCCTTGCCGGAGGATATAATATGGAAAATAGCCGATAAAAAAGAGGGCTATTTAACGCAACCGGACGGCAGGCGGATTTTGTCGAAAGGGTGGTGCAATACAATTGGTTTCCAGTTTATGGTTGCCAAATCGGCAGGCGAAATTACGGAAGGTGAGCGCTGGTCGGCGGGCATACAATTTTCGCGGGGCTATTATTTCAATCAAAAAACAAGGATAGGAGTTGGTGCCGGCTTAGACCGGCATGAGAAAACATTTGTTCCGATATTTGCTGAGTTCGGAGGGTTTTTGATAAAAAATAAATATACAGCCAAAGATTATAACGGGACGGCTTTTTTACCATTTACCTATAACCTGCAAATGGGCTATGGCTTTGCATTGCATAAAAAAACGGAGTTTGAAGATATAACCGGCGGGTGGATGCTTTACCCTTCTGTTGGCTTTATGCTCGGTTCGAGAAGGGGGGCAAGTTTTAAATTGGATGTCGGCTATAAATTCCAGCATTATCAAAGGGATTATAATTATGATATTTGGTCAGGATATACGGTTAAAGATGAAGTTTTATTGAGAAGTTTTACGGTGAGAACAAGTTGGGTTTTTTAATGGTTTATTGGTTTAATGGTTTATTGGTTTATTGGTTTATTGGTTTATTGGTTTATTGGTTTAATGGTTTAATGGTTTAATGGTTTATTGGTTTAATGGTTTAATGGTTTAATGGTTTAATGGTTTATTGGTTTAATGGTTTAATGGTTTAATGACCAATTGCTAATTCTCCGATATTCAATGCTCCTGAATCAAGGCAAAATGCTTTTGGCTCGCTGCAATTACTGGAAAACCGGATATAGGCTTCCGGTTTTGTTTCATAAAATAAAGAATCAAAATCATTTTGCGTGACGATGGTCCACTGTGTTTTCCCATTGTTTGAATTATTGGACGCAAAATAAGATTCCGACGGCGTGTAAAACCAAAGCACGTCCCCTTCCCATTTCAAAAGGCAGTTCCAATTGTCTTTGTTGCTCTTCCTTATTGCTAAAAAATTTTCGGGTAAAACGGCTTTGTTCACGGGCAGTTCATTGGAGAACACCGTGTAGCTCCTGCCCTTCGCGTCTTTGTGGTTATATACCCAAATTTGTTTTTTGGCGGCTGTTTTTTCTGTTGGAGCAGGTGCCTTTTCAGTGCCGCAACTGAGAAAGAAGGTGGAAATGAAAAAATATAAAAATAGCCTGTGAAAAGTTTTTTCCATAATGCCATGTACGGAGATATTGGATGAAAAATTCCGGTTTGTCAAAACCCTACTATTAGATGCAGCAAAAAGCGGTTTGGTTGGGTGGCCGGAATACAAACTCCCAACAAGCTCTAAAAAACAGCACCCGGAACATGAAAAAAACACTGCGCATAGGGGCAGGCGGCAAAAGCCTGCATCCAATATGAAAAAGTACACTTTTGAACCAACGATGGAAGCCGGTGTACTGTCATTGAAATCATCCAAAAGAAAAACTCGACTAATGAAACTCGAATTAAAGTTCCTCCTTTTCACCTTTTTTACTTGCCATTTCCTTTCCGCTCAAAACAGCCTTTCGGGCACTGTCAAAGATGGGAAAAACAAGGACATCTACTTTGCGACCATTGCCCTTTACAACCAAGCTGACAGTACCGTAGCAGGCGCAGGGTCAAGCGATGAAAACGGTTTTTTTGAAATAAAAAACATAAAGGACGGTACCTATTATTTGGAGGCATCCATGCTGGGATATGTTCCTTTTATTCAGTGCGATATTATATTTCCCGAAAATAACGGGCAGGCATTAAAAATCAAACTGGAAGAAGATTCCAAAATATTGGCGACGGTGGAAGTAACGGCGAAGCTGCCTTTGCTGGAGCAAAAAGCCGACCGTTTGGTCGTCAATGTTGAAAACAATTTGACCAGCATCAACGGCAGTTTGTTGGACGTGATGAAAAAGGTGCCGGGCATGTTGGTGGTCGGAGACAAACTGCAAATGGCCGGGCAACAAAACGTGACCATTTTGATAAATGGCAAAACCACAAAATATATGGACGTGCAGGCATTATTAAAAGATATGCCCGGCGACAATATCAAAAAAGTGGAAGTCATACACCAGCCGGGCGCGGAGTTCGAGGCAGAAGGCACGGGGCCGATCATCAATATTATTTTAAAGAAAAACAGCCTTTTCGGGACCAACGGAAGTATTTCGCAAGGCGTGGCAAAAGGCGAAAACTGGAAATATAGGACGAGCTTGTTTTTGAGCCATTATCAGGGCAGCATGAATGTTCACGGCAGCCTCGGATATAGGGACACGCCTTATTTTGACGAAATGCACATCGTCAGAAATGTGCAGGGCGATATATATGACCAATTGAGCACTGACCCCGGTTTTTCAAAATCGTACCGGGCGGATATTGGCCTCGATTGGGATGTGACCGACCAGCATAAAATCGGTTTTTCGAGCCGGTTTTTGGACAGCCGTTCCGATAATTTAATTGTAAACAAAACCAGAATAAATTATTTGGACGAAGAAAAAACTGACGAAGAACTGGTGACCGAAAACCAATTTGACGATACTTGGCGGCTGCTTACTTTTAACCCATATTATACTTTTGAAATTGACACCAACGGGCACCAATTTGATTTCGATTTTAATTTTGTAAAAATAAAAAACGACGGGCTGAATATATTGACGCCAGAAGAATTGAACGGGAACGGCTTTTATCAGCGCCTGCGGTACAGCCAGCCCGGCGACACTAAAATATATGCCACAAAACTGGATTATACCTACCCTTTTTCTGATGATATAAAAATGCAAATTGGCGGGAAATACAGCGATGCCAGCCTCGATAACGACCTCGGTTCTTTTGTTGAAAATATAGATGGCGAGTGGGTGGAAAATGTTTTCCAGAGCAACCATTTTATTTTTGACGAAACCATTTTGGCGGGATATGGAAAACTAACCTGGCAGAAAAACAAATGGTCGGGAACGATGGGCCTGCGCTATGAAAAGAGCAATTCAACGGGGTTTTCGGTCACCCTCGATACGACCTTGAAAAGGGATATTTCCAAATTGTTTCCCAGCTTCAGCCTGGCGCGGGAAATCACCAAAGAACTCGGGACTACCTTCGCATATAGCTACCGGATAGACCGCCCGCGGTATTCTTCCCTCAACCCTTTTGTTTATTTTCTCGACCCCTTTACTTTTGAAAAAGGCAACCCTGCGCTCCGCCCGGCATTCACCCACAGCATGAAATTCAACCTCACATATGAGAAGCAACCTTTTTTTAATGTGGAATATAAAATCAATAACAATGCAATGGTGGACGTGACGGAGCAAGACGACATTACGGGCATCACGAGCTTGACCACGGTTAATCTGGAGTCGTTTAAAATATGGAACATAAGCCTGTTTTTCCCATTGGATTTTATCCCGAAAATAACGGGTTACGGTGGTTTTATTGCCAACCACGGCGCATATGATTCGGAATACCTGAACCAAAAATTTGACCGTAAAAAATGGGATTATACCGCTTTTTTGCAGGCCAATTTTACCTTGCCCGCAAAAATAGAAACGGAAGTTACCGGTTGGTACAACAGCGGCGGGCAAGAAGGGATAATAAATGCAGGTTGGCTGTATGGAGTGGACATAGGCTTGAGCAAAAAATTATTTAATGATCGGTTAAAAATAAGCTTTGGGATCGAAAATATATTGGCCCGTTATTTAGAGGCCGACATTATATATGCCAATATGGACCTGCAATTAAATGACCGATGGGACGGGCCGGTATATAATGCGCAGGTCAGTTATAAGTTTGGCAACCAGCATATGAAAAAAACAAAAAACAGGAAAGGCGGGGCGGCGGAAGAATTGAGGCGGGCGCAAAAGCAGTAACCCTGTCTGTAACCCTGTCGGAAGACAGGGTGTTGCATCTGTCGCAGACAGGTGCAGCAGCATACAAGTATAGTGCGCCACACCTGTCGCAGACAGGTGCAGCGTCCTGTCTTTGGGAGCGGTAAAAAATAACCTTCCGATTTGAAAAACAACCATATTCTCGTAAAATCATAGAAAACAGATATTACTGGATTATAGGCCAATTTGAAATCGGAAGGTTATTTTTCGCTGCTCCCTTAGGCACTTGCAGCAACTGTCTGCGACAGTTGCTTTTCCCTGTCTTCCGACAGGGTTACATCACCATCTCATATTGGTCAATGTGGTTCTCCATCCCGGTACTTTTCAAAAACCCGACCGTTGCCTCGGCCGATTCCGGCACATTGTTCACGCGTATATTTTCATAATTGTTTACTGTATTCTGAAACAGCATTTTCCCAAAACCTTTTTTGCGGTATTTTTTATTGATTGCAAATTGTTGGACCAGCCCGGTCTTTGGTGCAATAATCAAATATCCGATCAGTTCATCTTTTAATTTCATTTCCCAAAAATCAAATTCACCTGGAAAAACAGCAAAGGCTTTGCTGGTCATTTCCCATGTCGGCGCATAATCCCGGAACGGTTTGTATTTTTTATAATCAGGGTTTTTGGTTTTATAGAATTTTATTTCCTTGTTTGTTTCAATATTTATTTTCGGCTGGTTTTTAAAACAATGCAGCAGCCCGTTCCTTATTTTAAAGCCCGTTTTTTCATATGCCCGGATGGCTTTTTTATTGATCGAAATAACTTCCAAAAGCGATGATTGCACGCCGTGTTTTTTTAGCGCAGCAATGGCCGTTTTGTATATTTCACCTAAAATGCCTTTGCCTCTATATGGAGGTTCAATTCCGGTGGCACAATTAAAGGCCGTTAACCTGCCTTCATGGAAATCAATGCCGTGCATGATAAAGCCGCGCATATGCCCGTCAACAAAATAGCCAAACGACAAATTATAATCCACCCTTGCCCCTTTCCAGCGCGTCCGCAGGTATTCTTCGGTGGCATTGAATTTTACAAAATAATCAGAAAATGCTTCGTTGAAGCAGCGGGTGATTTCTGAAAGGGGAGTATCTGAAAGTGGGGTTGTTTTTATTTTCATAAAAAACTATTTAATGATAAATGATTAATCATTGAACATTTATCATTAACCATTATTGATCCTTTTTTTTATTTTATTCCCCGCCCTTATAGACCGGAACAATAAAAACAAAAATATACCTGCCGTTCCAACTCCCCATTTTACCAAAAAAATATCATTGTTTTTATAAAATAAATACGCAAAAATTGCGGCAGCAATAATAAGGATGGCAAAGATAAATTGCTGGCCGACTTGATATAATAAACGCGAACCCTGCACTATATCAGGGGTGCGCGCAATCAGTTTGTCTTTTTCGATAATCTGCAAAACCCGGTGCAGTTCGTCGGGTATGCCGATAGCGGTGGAAGCACTGCGCCGGAGCATGTCGCTAATCATCGAAATAAGGTTATCTTCTTCTCCCAAAATATATTCTTTCACATATGGCCGCACCACATGCAGGGGGTTCAGTTGCGGGGCGAGGGTATTGGAAATGCCCAAAAGCAGGGTCAGCATCCGGTTGAGCAGCACGAAGTCTTTTGGCATTTGCACAGTCCCCGCAATGCCGCCGAGGCCGATGTCCTGTATCAGGTCGAACATGCTGTTGTTAAATGGGTCAACTTCGATATTTTTAAAATTCAGCCCCTCCAGTTTTACCTCGTTTTGCAAGAAGTTGCGCAGGGCATTGATGATGCGTCCGGCCATTTCGTTGGCTTCGCGGCCTTCGGCCAGAAAGCCCATTTCCCGCAGGGCATCGGCCACCTTGCCGTCGTCGCTTTTGATGGCCGCTTCTATCAAGTGCGGGATGCCTTCCTGCAGGTTTTTGCCGAGGTGGGCCACCGCCCCAAAATCGAGCAGCACGATGGTGCCGTCCTGTTTGATGAGGATGTTGCCGGGGTGGGGGTCGGCATGGTAAAAGCCGTCTTTGAAAACCATTTTACAATAAGCGATCAGCAGCCTCGAAACGATGTCTTTTTTGTCCAGGCCCCATTGGTCGAGCTGCCCCGTATCGGCGATTTTCACCCCCTCGTGCCAAGTGGTAGTGAGCACCCGCCCGCTGCAATAAGGGAGGTGGACTTCGGGGATGACGAATCCCGGGACAGTCCCCAAGTTAGCCGAAATCACCTGCATTGACTGGGCTTCCTGCTTAAAGTCCAGCTCCTCTTCGATCATTTTGCGCACCTGCGTATAAACGTAGTCGAGGCCCTTTATTTCAAAAAACCAGCCGATCAGTTTGGTGAGTTTTCGGATGATTTCGAGGTCAACTTCCGCAATTTTTTCGATGTTGCGGTGCTGTGTTTTTACCACTACCTCGGTGCCGTCTTTGAGCCTCGCCCGGTGCGCTTGCCCGATGGAGGCCGAGGCGAGCGGCTGTTCCTCGATGCTCAAAAAGAGTTCGTTCGGGCTGCGCCCAAATTCAGAAAAGATGCGCTGCCTGACCTCCTCGAAAGGGCGGGGCGGTATTTTGTCCTGCAGTTCTTCGAGCGGTTTCTGGAAGGCTTCGGGCAGGAAATTGGAGAGGATGGAAAGCAGTTGCCCGACCTTTATAAAAAGCCCTTTTAGCTCCAAAATCGCTTTTTTTACCCGCTCCGCATTTTTCAGGTGCAGCGGCAAAATCCGCTTTTGGTAATATTTTTTCCCGAATATTTTTTTCAAAAAATACAGCCTCATATAACTCCACATGACGACTATTGCTGTCCAATAAGTTTTACGGATGCGCCAGCTTGGCTTGTATATTTTTTCTTTTGCCATTGAGTTTGGTGATATAGTCTTCAGTCTTCAGTCTTCAGTCCACAGTCTTCAGTCTTTGTGGAGCGGCTCTTTTAGCAAACTGTCAAGAGCCGCTCCACAAAGACTGAAGACTGTGGACTGATGGACTGTGGACTGAAGACTGCGGACTAATTTCCCCATAACAAACCTTCTGTTTTCCAAAAAAAATGCAGTATTTCGCACCTGAAATGTTCCGCTGATTATCGTTCTGCACATGCTATTTACGGTGCGGAAATTACGCTGCACACAAAGCTACTTTTTTGAAATAAATCTCCATCGACAACAGTGACTATTGGGCAAAAAACTGTCTAAAATTTGGATTAAACAGGTCGTTTCCCCGATGGGTATATTCAGTTAAAATACAAGGATAACCTATCAAAACGGCCAGCAAAATAAATGGATCAATAATTTAAAAATCAAAATTTAAAACCTGTTAAAATGACTAAAACAACTGTACTCTCGTTTTTCGTTTTTATGTTCTCTTTTAGTTTGGTTAATGCCCAGACCATCGAAGAACTGACCTCGCAAAAAGCCGCAAAAGCGGCCGAACTGGCCAAGCTCGAAGGCGAACTCGGCACCCTCACCGGCAAGGTGGATGCACTCAAAGGCGAGGTCGCTGCACTGACTGAAAAACTGACCCCTTACCCCCGTTGGGACTCCGGCCTGCTCGGCAACCTCGGCCTCAACTTTTCCAATTTCAACGACTGGCTGTCGAAAGACAAACCCAACACTACTGCCGTCAACATCGGTACTTCCATGAACGCTTTCGCAAATGCAGATTTCGAAAAATCCTTTTGGCGCAACGGCATGAACCTCACTTTGGGCTGGATAAAATTTGACGACAAAGACGTGCCCGATTCAGAGGAAAACGGCGATTTCCAAGTCGCTGCCGATGCCTTCAACATCACTTCGCTCTTTGGGTACAAGCTCTCCGACAAGTGGGCCATTTCCACTTTGGGCGAGTACCGCACCGCCGTCCTCGATGGCAAATTCAATGACCCCGGTTACCTCGACCTCGGAGTTGGAGCAACATGGACGCCCATCCAAGACCTCGTCGTGGTCATCCATCCGCTCAACTACAACTTCGTTTTTTCTGACAGCGATTTCGATTTCCAATCTTCTTTGGGAGCAAAGGTAGTGGCCGATTATACCCGCAAAATCACCAAAGGCGTTGCTTGGAAATCGAACCTTTCTGCCTTCCTCAGCTACAAAGACGGCGACCTCAGCAACTGGACTTGGGTCAACGGCTTTTCTACTGCCGTGAAAGGCGTCGGCATCGGCCTCGACATCGGCCTGCGCGGCAACAAGCAGGAAGCACTTGCCGCCGGCAAAACGGACAACCCCTTGCAGACTTATTGGCTGCTCGGCTTCTCCTATAATATTTCTTCCAAGAAGTGAATTGGGAAATTGAGAAATTGAGAAATTATGAATTTGGGCGTCAGCCCAATTTCATAATTTCTCAATTTCCCAATTTCCAATTTCCAATTTCCAATTTCATAATTTCATAATTTCAAAATTTCAAAATTTCCAATTTCCCAATCCCCCCCCTCCCCGTTTTGGCAAAGTGTTTGCCTAACCTCGTTTGGCTTTAGAAAAGAAAAACTGGCCTCCCTTCTCGAAATTTCCCTTGTTAAACTTCCCTGTTTTTTAAATATTCCCCGCTGGCTTTACCGCCGTCAACTCCCTGTTTTTCGATGCACCTAAATAAGGTGTATTCAAAAAAATATACTTGCCCGTAAAAGGGCAGCACCCTCACAAGTCTGGATCAAAAACTATTGAACTGATGATGATAATTTTATGCACTCTCATCGTGCGGGCTTATTTTGGCCAGCAGGAGACTGAACAGAACTGGACAAGCACGGACGGCCTGTGGGAGCTTTTCAGCACCACTTTCCCGTTCCTGAAAAAATATAACAGCAGCAGTATATTCGGTAAGCACCACTCTTTAAAATCGCGTTTTGCTGCTTTTGGATATTATATGTTAAATGCTCCGGTTTGGCGAACTGCCAGCCATTTTCCGAAAACAATAAATACCTACAAGTCCGGCCTTTTACCTATTGCACCGCGGGTGCAGTTTGATTTGTGACTCACGGCAATTGATTCCATTTCTGTCCGACGGCGGATTGCCGAAGGCTAAACAAAGAGCATTGATACATATTTTGAACTTGCGATTTTAAGCCAATTTTTCATGACAACAACACTTTGAACACATTAATACTCATTCACTTTGATCCTTCTCAAGGGACAAAACAATTGCCCGGCAGCATTTAGTTGTCGGGCTTTTTTTGTGTGCCACGGGCAGTAACACGGACGGAAGTCCGTGTCCTCCACCACGGACGCAAGTCCGTGTCCCCACGCAAGCGCCACGGACTTCGTCCGTGATACGGCCACGGACTTCCGTCCGTGTTACGTACCCTGTCACATTCTTCGTTTTTCCGCTCCCATGCCCATCTGTTTTCTCCGTTCATTTGCCGCTCTCCCGTTCAAATACCGATGGCCAAAAAAGGTCTTCAAAATTAAATTGAAGATACTCAATAAATATGTGAACAATCCAAATTTGTGTCACATTAAAGACCAAAGGCGCGTAGGGGCTGTACCCTTTTTCAACGACAGGCTTAATGGAAGGTGCATTTTACACAAAAAAAATGCTTTCCATTTTCTTGAAATACACCTTCCTGAATTTATTTCAAAAAAACTTGAACCTCTCTTTCGAAAACATAGTGGTACAAATCGTAATTAGCTAACCATTTAGTTTTTGGTTAAATGCCACATTATCAGGGATTTGGCGGACTAATCACTAGTCAACTAATTACTAATCACTGCAATAGCAAACTATTTTTCTAACATAAATTAAAACCGTTTATTTTATGCGAACATCCTTCATGGCTACGCTAGTATTATTGCTGGCGGGTTCTTACTCACTTTTTTCCCAGTCCAATCCGTGGACGCTCATCCCCGAATCCGCTTTGTCCGACAAAAGCAGTTCCGAGCGGCCCATTGTCCCGGACAAGTACAAAACCTTGCAGCTCAACCTTGACCAAGTCCAAGCCTTGCTCCGCAAAGCACCGCTCTGGCAAACCGAAGACGCAAAGACGAAAAACATCACCCTGGCCCTGCCGATGCCCGATGGCAACTTCGAGCAGTTCCGCATCGAGTACGCGCCCGTCATGCACCCCGACTTGGCCGCCCGTTACCCCATGATCCGTTCCTATGCCGGGGTGGGCATTGACGACCCGACGGCCTACCTCCGTTTCGATTTCACGCAAAAAGGTTTCCATGCCTACATCCGTTCCGGCCACCACGGCGACGTATTCATTGACCCATACTCCAATGATGACATTGAGCATTACATTTCTTATTTCAAAAAAGATTTTTTCAAAGACAGCGACTGGCAGTGTTCATTTGACGAAGTGAATGATAAAAAAGGCATGAAAACTCCCGGCGGTGATAAAATGGCAGGCGACTGCCAGTTGCGGACCTACCGTTTGGCGCTTGCCTGTACTGGCGAGTATGCGGCGTTCCACGGCGGCACCACGGCAGGCGCACTCGCCGCCATGAACACCACCATGACTAGGGTAAATGGCATTTTCGAAAACGACGCCTCCATTACAATGACCCTTGTGCCAAATACCGACCAGCTTATTTTTCTCAACGCCAACACCGACCCATATACCAACAACAGCGGCAGCGCCATGTTGAGTGAAAACCAGACCACCTGCGACAACGTGATCGGTTCGGCCAATTACGACATCGGCCACGTCTTCTCCACGGGTGGGGGAGGGGTCGCCTACCTCCGCAGCCCTTGCGGAAGTAGCAAAGCAGGCGGCGTGACAGGCCAGCCCAACCCCGTCGGCGACCCCTTCGACGTGGACTACGTAGCCCACGAGATGGGGCATCAATACGGCGCCAACCACACCCAGAACAACAACTGCAACCGCAACAGCTCGACGGCCATGGAACCCGGCAGCGCCTCTACCATCATGGGCTACGCGGGCATCTGCGCCCCCGATGTGCAGGCGCATTCCGACGCCTATTACCACGCCATCAGCTTGCAGGAAATGGCCAATTTTGTTACCGGTAGCGGCAACGCCTGCGCCGTCACTACCAGCACGGGAAATAATGCGCCTACGGCAAATGCCGGCTCGAATTACACCATTCCAAAGTCAACAACTTTTGTACTGTCGGGCATCGGCAGCGACCCCGACCCCGACAACCTGACCTACTGTTGGGAGCAGATGGACAACCAAGTGGCCACCATGCCGCCATCGGCTACCAGCACGGGCGGCCCGGCCTTCCGTTCGCTCTCTCCGACTGCCTCCCCCGACCGCTATTTTCCGAATTTGACCGACATTGTAAACAACGCCTCGCCGACCTGGGAGGTGCTTGCATCGGTTGGCCGGACATACAATTTCCGCATGACCGTCCGCGACAACCACGCAGGCGGCGGCTGCACTGCCGAGGACAATATGGTCGTCACCGTGAGTGCTGCTTCGGGGCCATTTTTGGTCACTGCCCCCAACACTGCCGTCACTTGGCCAGCCCTCTCCAACCAGACCATCACTTGGGACGTAGCGGGCACCACCGCCGCCCCGGTCAGTGCCGCCAACGTTGATATTTTCCTCTCCACCGATGGAGGTTTCACCTATCCGGTCACCCTCGCAAGCAATACACCCAACGATGGATCTCAGACAGTGGCCATCCCAAACAATCCGACCACCCAAGCGAGGGTAATGGTAAAAGGAGCGAACAATATTTTCTTTGACATTTCAAATACCGATTTTACGATAGGCGCTCCGCTAAATGGCTTTACCGTAAATGCAAGCCCCAATGCGCAAACAGTTTGCGCCCCCGCCGATGCCGTTTTTACAGTTGATGTCGGCGCCGCAGGCGGCTTTACTGGCAATGTTAGCCTTTCGGCAAATGGCGTCCCTGCTGGGGCAAGCGCCAGTTTTTCAACCAATCCGGTAGCTGCGCCCGGCACCAGCCAACTGACCATCAGCGGCACCGCTTCCGTTACTCCCGGCACTTATAATATTACGGTGACCGGCGTCAATGGCGCTGATACGCAGTCTGAAACAGTTGCCCTGACCATTATCGGCGGAGCGCCCGGAGCAGTCACATTATCGTCGCCAGCCAATGGGGCGACAGGTGTTTCCCAAACGCCGACCCTCTCGTGGGGCGCAGTTGCCGCAGCCGATAATTACGATGTGCAACTGGCCTCGGATGCAGGTTTTACAAACCTCATCGTCAACCAAACGGGAGTGGCCGCAACGAGCTATTCAGTGGCAAGTGGCCTCACTGGCAACACCACCTACTACTGGCGGGTACGCTCCGCAAATGGCTGTGGAACGAGTGCTTACAGCGCTGCCTTTTCTTTTACCACTGCCAACATCACTTGCAATACTTTCGCTTCCGCAAATGTGCCGATAAGCATTTCTTCTAGCGGCACGCCAACGGTGACCTCCACCTTGACCGTCGCCGCTTCTGGTACTATAGACGACCTCAACGTGTTGGGACTCGACATCACACACACTTGGATCAACGACCTTATTGTTACCCTGCAAAGCCCTGCCGGAACGCAAGTGACATTGATTAACCGCATTTGCAACAGCGAAAACAACATCCTCACCAATTTTGATGATGAAAGCGCTAATCCCCATTCCGCCATGCCCTGTCCTCCGACCAACAACGGAACTTATCAGCCGAACAGCCCGCTCTCCGCTTTTGATGGCGAAGACCAAGCAGGCACCTGGACGCTGACCATCCAAGACGTGGCCAACCAAGACGGCGGCTCGCTCAATGCTTGGTCGCTCGAAATCTGTGCTTCGGGTGGTGGCAACCCACCTTTGGTTGTTACCGCTTCGGGTACGAATGTCTCTTGCAACGGCGCTGCCGACGGCACGGCCACTGCCAGCGCAACGGGCGGAACAGGTACCTACACCTACGCTTGGAGCAACGGCGGGACAACCCAGACCATCACCAACCTCGGCCCCGGCAGCTACTCCGTAACGGTCACCTCTGGCACTGATACGCAAGTGGCCTCCACGACCATTTCACAACCGACCGCAGTGGTGGCAACGGCTACTGGCAACGATACCACTTGCGGCATGGACAATGGTTCGGCTGCCGTATCGGTAAGTGGCGGCACCGCCCCATACACTTATTTATGGAGCAACGGGGCGACCACTGCTTCCATTTCGGCATTGGCCGCGGGCACTTACGGCGTCACTGCCACTGACGCAGGCGGATGCACCGGGACGGCCAACGTGACCATCGGTGCTTCGTCTGGTTTCACTGCTTCTGCTACTGCAACCGACGCCTCTTGCAGCGGGGTAAGCAACGGCTCTGCCACTGCCTCGCCCACGGGCGGCGCTGCCCCTTTCAGCTACGCTTGGAGCAATGGCGGAACGACCCAAACAATTAACAATTTGGCCGCAGGCACGTATAATGTCACCGTGACCGACAACAACGGATGCGTGGCCAATGCAAGCGCAACGGTCAACAACGGGGCAGGGGTGAGCATCACTGTTTCGGGCACCGACGCTGCTTGTTCAGGTGCTACCGACGGTACGGCAACGGCCACTCCATCGGGCGGCACTGCCCCTTATTCTTATGCTTGGAGCAACGGCGGCACTGCGCAGACCATTTCGGGTTTGGCCGCAGGCACATACACCGCAACCGTAACTGATGCGAATGGCTGCAACGATGTTGGCAGCGTGACCATCGGCAATGGAGTAGGTGTAACGATCACTGTTACTGGAACTGATGCAGCTTGTTCGGGTGCTACCGACGGTACTGCAACGGCCACTCCATCGGGTGGTACTTCACCTTATAGTTATGCATGGTCAAATGGCGGCAACACGCAGACCATTTCAGGTTTGGCCGCAGGTACTTACACTGCTACCGTTACCGATGCGAATGGCTGCAATGATGTTGGCAGCGTGACCATCAACAACGGGGCAGGGGTGAGCATCACTGTTTCGGGAACGGATGCGGCCTGCTCGCAGGCAAGCAACGGCACTGCAACGGCCACCCCATCGGGCGGCACTGCCCCTTATTCTTATGCTTGGTCAAACGGCGGCAACACGCAGACCATTTCAGGTTTGGCGGCAGGTACTTACACTGCAACTGTAACCGATGCGAATGGCTGCAACGATGTTGGCAGTGTGACCATCAACAACGGGGCAGGGGTTGCTCTTTCTGCTTCCGCAACGAATGTTTCCTGCAATGGGGGCAGCGATGGAACGGCCTCGGCCACCCCATCGGGCGGCACTGCGCCTTTCAGTTATTTGTGGAGCAACGGAGCGACCACACAGGCCGTAACTGGCTTGGCAGCAGGCAGTTACAGCGTGGTGGTAACGGATGCCAACGGCTGTACCGCTTCCGCAAATGCGACTGTCGTGCAGCCCTCGGCCATGTCGGTCAACGTGACGGGCACCAACCCGACCACGGGCAGCACGGGCAGCGCAACGGCCAATGCGACGGGCGGCACACCGCCTTACTCCTTTGTCTGGAACATCGGCGCAACGAGCCAGACAATCGCCAATTTGCCGGCAGGCACATATAGCGTAACGGTGGCGGACGCCAACGGCTGTACCCAAACGGGCAGCATCACCCTCACCGAAACGGGCGGCGTGACCTGCGGTACTTTTGCCAGCACCAACGTTCCCGTATTCATCTCGGCATCGGGTACGCCGACGGTTACTTCCACGCTGAACGTGAGCGCTACCGGTACCATTGACGACGTGAACGTGCTCGGCCTCGACATCACCCACACTTGGATCAACGACCTCATCATTACTTTGGAAAGTCCCTCGGGCACTCAGGTTACGCTCATCAACCGTATTTGCGGAAGCGAAAACAATATTTTGACAAATTTTGATGATGCTAGCGCAAACCCCCATTCGTCGCTGCCCTGTCCGCCGACCAACAACGGCACTTATCAGCCTGACAGCCCGCTCTCCGCTTTTTTTGGGGAAAACCCCAGCGGTACGTGGACGCTGATTATCCAAGATGTGTTCAATCAGGACGGGGGTTCGTTGAACGGCTGGAGTTTGGAAATCTGCTCTGACCCGAACGGAACGCTGCCTTTGGCGGTAGCCGTAACGGGCGTTGACCCGACGGGCGGCAACGACGGTTCGGCAACGGCGACGCCTTCCGGCGGCACGCCACCTTATAGTTATGCTTGGTCGAACGGCGGCACTGCGCAGACCATAACGGGCTTGGCAGCAGGCACTTACGGCGTAACCGTTACCGATGCCAATTCGGCCACCGCAACGGGTAGCGTCACTTTGGTTGCGCCCGGTACTTGCACTTACTCGACCATCAACGACGAGGACTTTGAAGGTGGCTGGGGCATCTGGAACGACGGCGGTTCGGACTGCCGGAGGTACTTTAATGCAAGCTATGCCAACAGCGGGAATTATTCCATCCGCCTGCGCGACAATACCTCTTCTTCGGTGATGACGACCGATAATATGGACCTCTCTGTTTACGAAGAATTGACGGTTGATTTCTCCTACTACGTCAGGAGTTTCGACAACAGCAGCGAAGATTTTTGGCTGCAGGTTTCTACCAATGGCGGCTCGACTTACACCACCGTCGAGGAGTGGAACTTGAACGATGAATTTTTGAACAACCAGCGGAAATTTGATGCGGTGGTCATTCCGGGGCCCTTCACATCCAATACCCGCCTGCGCTTCCGCTGCGATGCTTCGGGCAATTCGGATTGGGTTTACATTGACGATGTGCTGATTTCGGGATGCGCTGCTACCAATGTCAACCTTCCGCAAATTGTTGCGGCTCGCCCGAATACGGAAAAGGACGAAGCTGAACTTTTAGAAAAGGAAGAATTTGAGCTGTTGCTTTATCCAAACCCGGCGAGGGAAAGCATTCAGTTGGAATACACCCAGCTTGCTGCGGGGGCAATGAACGTGGCCGTTTATGACATGCTCGGCAAAATTGTTTTTGCTGAAAAAACAGGGCAACAGAAGGCCGGTGAGCAACGGATGCAACTGGATATCAGCGCTTTACAGGCCGGACATTACATCCTGCAACTGACCGATGGAACGGAACGGAAGGCAGTGCAGTTTGTGAAAGTGGAGTAGGGTGGAACTCCTGTTCCGCATACCCCGGACTGGAGTTCGGGGCCACATTGAAGCGGCGCTTTGCAAAAAGCGCCGCTTCTTTATTTGGGTAAAAAGGGTAACTGCTAAGCAGGGGCATCACCTCATGGCCCCTGCTTAGCAGTTACTAAAAAAGGTAATTTCGCAGTTTTTCAGTGAAGATGAAAGAAAGGATTGGTGCGTACAACTTGTTGATGAAGCAGTAGGTTTGGGTTAGTGGTTCGATTCGTAATTAGCGGACTATTTATTTTTTGGTAAATACCACATTGTCAAGGATTTGGCGAACTAATCACTAATCAACTAATTACGAATCACTGCATTAGTGGTTCGATTCGTAATTAGCGGACTATTTATTTTTTGGTAAATACCACATTGTCAAGGATTTGGCGAACTAATCACTAATCAACTAATTACGAATCACTGCATTAGTGCCAAAGTCCTCGCCAAGCATAAAAATGAAAAACCCAAAAATTAAATAGAAACCAAACCCAAAAAGAATGTACCTTTGAAAAAATAACACAAATTGTTGCAATGAGTATAAGGAAGATGATAAACAAGGTAATGCAGGGAGATTGTTTGGAAGTAATGCCAAATATCCCGGATAATTCCATTGATATGATTTTATGTGATTTACCTTATGGGACAACCCAAAACAAATGGGACTCATTAATTCCTTTGGATAAATTATGGGCTGAATATAAGCGGGTAATTAAAGAAAACGGGGCAATAGTATTAAGCTCGCAGGGGGTCTTTACGGCCAAATTGATCCTCAGCAATGAGGCTTGGTTTAAATACAAAGTGGTTTGGATAAAATCGAAACCGACCAATTTTTTAAATGCAAAAAAACAGCCGCTAAGAAAGCATGAGGATATTTGTGTTTTTTATAAAAAGCAGCCAACGTACAACCCCCAAATGACCGAAGGGGCAGCATATGACAAGGGGGTAAGGAAGGATCAATATACCGGCAGTTACGGCAACTTTAAACCCCGCCATGTTAAAAGCAATGGGAAGAGGTACCCATTGGATGTAATTACGTATGAAGAACCAAACCACGATGATTTTATATATTGCAAGACAGCCGAGAGCGAAGGAAAGGTGTACCACCCAACTCAGAAACCAATAGAATTGGGAAGGTATTTAATCAGAACATATACCAACGAGGGGGATATTGTTTTAGATAATGCCTGCGGGAGTGGCAGTTTTTTGGTTGCACAATTTAAATTTTTACCATGAAAGATAACAACCTGTCGTATTCAGATATAGCCTATAAAATTTTAAAAGACAACAATGTTAAATCTTTGCATTATAAAGATATTGCAAGAATCGCTTTTGATTTGGAATTAATTGAAACAGATGACTTGATTACAGCGGGTAATATTGCCTCGGCAATAAATTCTGAAATAAAAAAAGCTACATTAAATGGCTCGGAAAGCAGATTTATAAAAAGAGATAGAGGCCATTACGGACTTTATGAAAATGAACCACAGGGGATTTTTGCTGAAATAAGAGAAAAAAATAATAATGTCAAGAGTCAACTTTTAAAAGCATTAATGGAAATGCCCCCTTCCAGATTTGAGGAATTAGTAGGAGAGGTTTTAAGAAAATTGAGTTTTGAAAAAGTCGAAGTAACTGGTAAAAGTGGTGATGGCGGAATTGATATAATAGGTGAAGTCATTGTTGGTGGTGTAATCAGAAATAGTGTTTGCGTTCAGGTAAAGCGGTGGAAGAACAATATTCAAAGAAGTGATATTTCTCAACTACGAGGAAGTTTAAGGCCACATCAAACGGGTTTATTTATAACAACTTCTGATTTTTCCAAACCTTCAATTGATGAAGCAAATGACCCATATAAAGCTCCGATTTCTTTAATGAACGGAAAAGAACTGATTGAATTTATGTGTGAATTTGGAATTGGAGTTTCATTTGAAAGGGTTACCATTTTAGAAATTGACAATCAAACAAATCTAATTGATTACATAACGGATATTGAAGTTGATGAAAATGAAGGCATTGAAATTTTTGCGAATTACAAAGGGCATAAACATTTTGGCATTTACTTTTCACCCACAAAAGTTCATTATAATAATGAATATTATAAATCTCCTTCAAAAGCAGGTTCTGAAATTGCGGGATACCAAGTGAATGGATGGAGGTTTTGGAAATATTTTGATAAAAATGTTGGTAAAAATATGCCATTAAGTTATTTGAGAAAAAACTAATAAGGGGGCTTGTGATAAATAACCTATTCGTTATGGCAAAGTTACCTGCTTTCCGGTACGTCCGTATGGACAGGCAGGAAGAACGAATGGGTAGGTTATTTATTACAAACCCCCTAAACCCACAGGAAAATATATTTACAAATGGAAGGGGGACAAAAACCTGTTATGATAAATTCCATATCATTGATGACAAAACATTAAAGGATTATCCAATTGATAAAAAATTCCTGATCCCTGTTTTGCGGAGCAGCAGGAGTATAAAAACCATATGCCATAAGTTGGATAAAAATTATTATTTATTTGTTTGCAATGAAAAATTGGATGTGCTAAAAAGCAAATACCCGGCTACCTATAAATGGATAATGAACTGGTCAACAAAAAGAAATCAAAAGGGGATATTGTTGCCAGAAAAATTTATCAATCAAGATGGCAGGAAAACCTGGTATTATTTAAAACCAGAAAAACCTGCCAATATCTTCATTTCGATAAACCCAGATAAGAAACTTTTTTTCAGCTATTCAACTGCTCCCATTTTTCTAAATCAGAGATTGGTCGCTATTAGGACAAACCAAAAAGATGTGGAATTAATAGCAGCCCTTTTAAATTCAATTGTATCTCTTTTGGTAGTAGAGTTGAATGGGGTTTCGAGAAACTTGGGCGCATTGGATTTGAATGCGGATTTTTTCAAAACAAAAATGAAAATACTGGACCCGAACCTGTTGGACACAAAAGGCAAAAAAGAAATTCTCGGCAAATTCAGGCCATTGGCAAAAAGAAAAATAGAAAATTACGATAAAGAATTTTCTAAACCGGACAGGGTTGGTTTTGACAAAACGGTTTTAAATGCGTTTGGATATGATTTGGGCATTCTTCCAAAACTTTATAAATTGTTAATTGACACGGTCAATAATAGAGTCGAAATGAAAAATAAATAAAGGCTGACATAGCTGCACTTTTTGCGTGAGCAGGTTTGCCATTTAAAATGGAAACATCCGGTTTTAAATCATCAGCTGAATTCAATAAAAAACTTTCACATGAAAAACATCACCTTCATAGCATTGACCATGTTCACCGCCTGTTGTATGCTGATTACATCCTGCGGCGAACCCATTCCACAGCAAACTGAAAACCTGACAAATATGTACAAAAAAATGACCATCGAGCCGCCCGTGGCGGCAAAGAAACCCAAAGAACTGATTGCGCACGGCGACACCCGCATTGATAATTATTATTGGCTCAACCAACGGGAAGACCAAGAAGTGCTCGACTATCTGAATGCGGAAAACAAATACAAAGATGCCATACTTGCCGGACTGAAAGACGTGCGCGAAGAACTGTTCGAGGAAATGAAAGGCCGCATCAAAGAGCAGGACGAAACGGTGCCTTATAAGGAGAACGGGTATTGGTATTATACGCGTTATGAGGAGGGTAAAGAGTACCCCATATATTGCCGTAAAAAAGGCAGCCAAAAAGCGGCGGAAGAAATTATTTTAAATGTAAACATATTGGCCGAAGGCCAAGACTATTATAATGCGCGGAGCTTGCAGGTGAGCACCAATAATAAAATATTGGCTTATGGGGAGGACACCCTCAGCCGCCGTATTTATAAAATTGTTTTTAAAAACCTCGAAACGGGTGAAATGCTCGAAGATGAAATTCCGAATACGAGCGGGAGCATTGTTTGGGCCAATGACAACAAGACAATTTTTTATGGAATAAAAGACGAGACATTGCGGGTGTTTAAAATAATGAAACACCGCCTCGGTACCGACGCCGCAAATGACGAAGTGGCCTACCATGAAACGGATCCGACTTTTAATTTGGGCATCGGCAAAACTAAATCAAAAAAATATATCATCATCGGTTCGTCGCATACCCTTTACGATGAATATAGGTATATGGATGCCGACCGGCCGGCCGGCAATTGGACGGTATTCCAACCACGTATCCGAGATCTCGAATACAGCATTGACCATGCGGGCGGCAAGTGGTATATACGCACCAATCTGGACGCTAAAAATTTCCGGCTGATGGCAGCGGAAGAAGGGAAAACAAATAAAGAAAATTGGACAGAACTAATACCCCACAACGAGGACGTGTTTTTTCAGGACATGGATATTTTTAAAAATTACCTGGTGCTTTCGGAAAGGGTGAAAGGCATCCGAAATATCCGCATAAAACCATTGGACGGAAGCGCCGATCATTTTATTGATTTTGGTGAAGACAGCTTCGTTTCATATGTGGCCTATAACCCTGAATATAATACAGATGTGGTGCGCATTATGTACCAATCCATGACGACGCCCAGCACGACCTATGATTATGATATTCCAAATAAAAAATTAAAATTATTGAAAGAGCAAGAAGTGCTCGGTGGTTTTGATAAAAACAATTACCGGTCGGAACGTATATATGCGACGGTTCGCGATGGCGTAAAAGTCCCTATTTCTATTGTTTATAAAAAAGGGTTTAAAAAGGATGGAAAGCAGCCTTTGTTATTGTATGGGTATGGCTCTTATGGATATAGTATAGAGCCGAGTTTCCGCTCTACCCGTTTGAGTTTATTGGACCGTGGATTTGCATATGCCATCGCACATATACGCGGTGGGCAGGAGATGGGGCGGCAGTGGTACGAGGACGGGAAATTATTGAAAAAGAAAAATACATTCAATGATTTTGTTGACTGCGGTGAATATTTAATTGATAAAAATTATACGGGAAAAGATAATTTATTTGCCATGGGCGGCAGTGCCGGGGGACTGTTGATGGGTGCGGTGGTCAATATGCGTCCCGACCTTTTTAAAGGCGTAGTGGCCGCTGTCCCTTTTGTGGACGTGGTGACGACGATGCTTGACGAAACCATCCCGCTGACTACTTTTGAATGGGATGAATGGGGCGACCCGCACAAAAAAGAATATTATAATTATATGCTCAGTTATTCACCCTATGACCAAGTAATGGAAAAGAATTATCCCGCCATGTTGGTCACGACCGGGCTGCACGATTCGCAGGTGCAATATTGGGAGCCGGCCAAATGGGTCGCTAAATTGCGGGACAAAAAAGTAGGCAATAACCCGCTGCTTTTGCACATCAATATGGAGACGGGGCACGGCGGTGCGTCGGGACGTTTTGAGGCATTGAAAGAGACGGCGATGGAATATGCATTTATGCTGGATTTGGCAGGGAAGGTGAAGGTGAAGGGGTGAAGGCACGGTAACCGGGGATATAAATCCTCGGCTATCAAAATAAAGCCGTTGATATATCCCCGGTTATCAAAATAAAAACTAAATTTACTTCAATTTCACTTTCAGCAAAAGGGCTTTTTTATAAAAACAAAAAGACTGCAAATTTTGTCATTTTAAAAAGGGACCACCGCTTGCGGTGGAATCTTTTTAAAAAGTTAATCAGTTTGATATTTTTATTTTTTATAGGAGAAGCCTTATACCAACAAAAATCATGAGAAAACAAACCTGCCTTTTGTTCGCTGCTATATGTTGCCTATTTATATTTTCCTGCGATAGTTGCGAAAACATAATCAAGATTGTAAACCAGCCCACATGGACAGAGCAAGGCCCGGCCACCATCACCGATACTTCGGTGGAGGGCATCAAGGGCGAGCCTTCGGCGGGCGCTATCAATTGCATATTGCCGCATCCGGCCAATAAAGAAATAATGTATGTGGGCACGGTAAATGGTGGTATCTGGAAAACAGAAAACGCATATAGCCCTAGTCCCGATTGGGTGCCCCTTACCGATACTTTGCCGTCCCTGTCCATCACGCATATGGTGTTCGACCCATTGGACGACACCTATAATACAATATATGCGGGAACGGGGAAACTGAGTTCCGGCGCATATTTGGGCGGCCCCGAATTGGGCATATATTATACAACCGATGGCGGTGCCAATTGGCGCATTATTGGCGGCGATGATTTAAAAGGAAAAAAGGTTTACAAAATACTTGCCCTGCCCACCAATACAAACAACCCCAAACTGCCCAACCTATATGTCGCCACAAGTGACGGGGTTTATAAAAATTATGGACTCGATACTTTTAACCTGGTATTGGCAGGAAATGCATTTGACCTGGCATACGACAATGAAAACCCGGCGAATATTTTTGCGGCCATGTACCGCAAAGGAATTTATCATTCCAATAATAACGGGACGGCTACCAGTTGGGACTCGCTGGAAATAGATGGTTTGGATTTTAGAAACCAAAGCAATTTAAAATTGGATTTTGCAAATAAGGAACTATATGTCGCCGAAGCAAGGAAAGGGGATTCCAAAGTAAGGGTATTCAGCGCGCCCGCGCCATATGATAAATTCTCGACCCTCAATTCCCCCACCACCTTGGAAGGGGCAATTATAGGCATCGGGGGCGAGCAGTTCGGGCCTTTTCCGGGAGATCAATCCAATACTCATTTTTCTTTTTTGGTAAATATGGAAGGTGGCGCGCCGGTGCTGTATATCGGGGGCGACAGGAACAAGAAATTGCGGACGCTGTTTTTTTCATCCACCGGGCAGGGCAAAAGTTCGGGCAGGATATTTAAAGGAACAAGAAAAGGCGCGGCAGTGGATTGGCTGCCCATTGTCGGGGCGGCCACGCACGGCACTGCCCCCCATGCCGATTCGAGGTATTTGGTTTTTGACTCCGCCAATCATTTGCTGGAAGCAGACGACGGGGGCGTTTACCGCTTATCGGTCATTGACAAAAAACTGCAATGGCAATCGCTGAACGGCAACCTGCGGATCGCCGAACTTTACTCCGTCGCATGGGACGGGCGCACCCAAAGCATCGTGGCCGGGGCGCAGGACGTGGGTTCTTTGGAACAGATCGAACCTGCATTCTCCAGCGGCACCTATAAAAAGTGGAAAGCGGCGCGGCTGTACGCTGTTTTGGGCCAAGACCTCGGCGACCTCATCGGCAGCAGCAGCAACCTCGAATCAGACGGCGGCGTGGTTGCCGTTTCCGATCAGGACTCCTTTTCCATCCGTTACGGCATGGGCAACGGCCTGCAGGTTTTTGTCAGCCGGACTTATTGGAACGAAATAAACCCGAACAACGTGGGCGCCAATTTTTATCTGTTCGACTATGGCTGCGCGGGGATGTTCTGCGCCCTCCACCCTGCCGATACCATCAATACGGAAGGCTTGAACATTGTCCGATATGAAGTGAACAGGGCCGACCCGACGAGGTTTGTGATAGGGGCGAGAGGGACTTATGAATTTTTTCACAACGGCGGAAGCATGACGGTGATAGACACTTTCAGGTTGACCAGCAATGCCACTTCCATTGCCTACGGCGCCCCCGGCCAACCCGAACTGCTGTATGTCGCCAAGACCAATGAAATCAGCTTGCGCGAAAAAATCGGCCTGCCATGGATACGGCGGGTTTATGACGACAGCCTGGATTTTTCGGGAAATATAGAAGACATTGCCATTGACCCCGACAATACCGACAACGTATATTTTATTACCCGGAAAAAGGTGTACCGCTTCAACGGCTTTGCCTCCGACAGCCCCTCTATTGATACCCTTACGGGAAATTTGAGAGATGGAATAAATGGCTACAGCCTGCAATTGAAAACCCTGAGCGTATTCAAAACGAACATCAAAGGGGAGGAAAAAAAGCTGCTATTGGTGGGCGGCTACGGGGGCGTGTATTACAACCTGCCAAAAGAAAACGGCGGCGGGGAAAGCCAGCTTTGGCTGCAATATGGCGAGGGGCTGCCAAACGTGGTCGTCAGGGACCTGCACTATAATGTAAAGGACGACGTGCTCGTGGCGGGCACCTGGGGAAGGGGGGCATGGACGGTCGCCAATGTGTCAGCCGCTGTTCCCGAAGTGGTATTCGAATAGCTGCTTTGTAAATATTCCATTTATCTGTGGCGCGCTGTATGTGAGTGATTGTGAGTGTGTTTTTTTTCATAAAACACACTTCGTTGAATTTTCCCCGGAAGGGGGACTACTGCAGTGATTAGTAATTAGTTGATTAGTGATTAGTTCGCCAAATCCTTGATAATGTGGTATTTACCAAAAAATAAAGTAAGTACTCAATAGGGTGTGTTTCACGCAAAGGCGCAAAGGCGCAAAGTAAGTTGAGAAACACCCGAAACTTACTTTGCGCCTTTGCGCCTTTGCGTGAAACACACCCTATTGAGTACTTACAAAATAAATAGT
>DROJ01000493.1 GCA_011321935.1 Bacteroidota bacterium
AGATTGGCCACCGCCCTGGAGCGGCCTATCTTCAAGTTCAAGATTTCATGGCAGAAACGGTTGCTTTTTAGTACATACAGACCAATTTAGCAACTGTTCTGCCTTTTTCATAATCAGACCCCTTTGTGTCCAAAGTCTAAAATGAGGTCATATATTATCAAAATATTAGCAGCGGCCGGAATGACGAAACCTTTTTAGGCTTCGGAACTGTCACAAGTGATGGGGTCACTAATTCTAAAGGATTGATAAAGGCGGGTGTAGATACATCCTTGTCTTATTACTATTATGATTTTAATCCACCTGCACCCAATGTTAATAAACTCGAACTACCCCAGAAATTAATACACCATATAGATGACTGGGACACAGAGCAAACAATCTACATTGAAGTTGAAGAAGAGAACAAAAACTTCCTCCTTGCCTATGAGGATAGTTTATCAGTTTGGGAAAAGAAATTCACTTCTGACAGTTTACTTTATGTTTCTCATCTATCCAAAGACAATGATGAAATCTTGATTGGGGGTTCATTTATAGGAAACCTTGAATACGATCTAACTTCGATGGCGGATGTAGATAACTATTCGGCTTTTTTATTGAGTTTGTCTTTTGCCGGTGAAGTCAACAGCATACAGATAGTAGAAGGCCTTGATTTAGCTGACAAGGTATGCTTTTCAGAAAACCGGGATGGAGAAATATTAATCGCAGGAAGGGTACTAAATAATTCGATTACGATAAATGGCTCTAATACTAATCTCTCGGACAACAATGGTTTGTTCGTAATAAACGCGACACAGAATTTTATTTCGGTGCTTAAAGATATAGATGAAAGTATAGGAACAAGATTGCTTGATGTAGCTTATTCCTATGACAAATCCCTCGTCTCTTTAGCTTTTTGGGAAAGCAATGGCAGCTCAGGCGATACAACCGATGGGTTATGGGTCAGAACTTATAACCCTGCCAATAATTGGTCTTATGACGAGGTCATTCTTAAAGGCTCGGCAATAAATAAAGACAAATTTGACATGATGGCAAGTAGCCTTGAAAGTGATTTATATTTAGGTGTTACTTTTGAGGGAGGCCTTTTGGTTTCTAATAATGACATCCAAAGTTATGGGGGGGAAGATATTGTTTTGTTGAAAATCAGCCAAACCAGTGGTTTTCAATGGATGGAACATATAGGCACAGAAGATCAAGAAGATGTATCTGAAATATTATTTGAAAAAGGGATATTGAATTTTGGAGGCGTCTTTTCAGGTAGTAATAGACTTCGAAAATTAGGGGATTGTTTTTTTATTAACAGTTCACTTTCTGAAAAGAGGGCTTATGTTTCATTCATTACGTATGAAAGTTTAAATCCAAATGCTTTGATAAAGAATGGCGAAAATCAGAAGATAGATGTTGCAGGACAAAAACTTGAATCAGTTCAAAACGAGAAAAACAACGGAGCAGCAGCTACTGGTTCGTTTAAAATCTACCCAAATCCTTTTAAAGATATTATAACTATAAGAACTAATGATAGCAATGTTGATAACATTGTTATTATGAATACACTAAACCAAAGGATAAGCCAGCATGCTATGAAAGGTAATAATTCTATAGAGGTTGACCTCAAGAATTTAGCTACTGGGATTTACTATATCGGTGCTTATAACGAAGCGGGGGAGTTGCTTTATTCCAAGAAAGTTGTCAAAGACTAATTGCTATGGAACGGTGAAATAATAAAAACAAGTGTTTTAAAATACTGTATTTTCTTGTTATTTTATCATTGATGAATTACGACGAAGGTGATTCAATCATTCCTACTGTACTTGAACCTGAGATTAAAGATTCAGTTTTAGAATACATTGAAGGCTATTTCTTAGGTTTTGCAACAGGAATAGAGGTTGGTGAGACAGCCACTGATTATGAAATGAATGTTATAATGCTAAATGACAGTATCATCGAATTAATTTCAGACCATTTTGATTCTGCGATTGTTTTACTCTCAAAAGATGACACCGCAGATTTTATCACCGGAAAAAATGATTCACTTTACTCGTTTGTTTATGAAATACCTTCTTGCATTCAACTTATAAATGCAACTTTTTTAAAAGCCTCCGCATACGCAAAAAAGGGATTTTAGAACATTCATTTCAGGGGACTAAAAAATAGTGCGTTGGTTCTTCTTATGAATAACTGGCCTTTCGCTGGTCAGTTATTCATACTAGTATGGATTGTGTCAAAAATATCGGTTCTGTTTTTTTTTACATCAAAAATCCTACCCCCCGTCTCTCCGGCATATTTATTGCCCTCCAAACCCCACTTATAATCCCATGGGCGTCCAGCCCCATCTTCCCATTTTGTAAACATATCTTCACATCCAAATCAAAAACACTTCCTATTGTCGGTAAAGGCGGTTTCAGTCGGCAGTCTTTTCAGTCCACAGTCGGTCAGTCCGCAGTCCACAGTCTGATTGGAGTCCTACTTCATTTCTATTGTTTTAATTCCATCATTAGAAATAAAGTAGGACTCCAATCAGACTGTGGACTGCGGACTGACCGACTGTGGACTGAAAAGACTGGAGACTAAATAGAACATGATGCAAGCAAACCGACTAAACATCCTCCTTTTCATCCTCGCGGCAATGGCCGGCCAACTGCCTGCGCAGGTAGAGTACAGCCTGCAATTGCAGCCCGGCGGCAGCACCTTTACGGCCTATGCCCGCCCGCAAGTTGACTACCTGCCGCCGCTCGACAACCTCGTGCAGAGTGCCTCTTTGACCATCGTCGCCCCGGCCAACAGCCTGCAGGCCAGCAACCTGCAAAGCCACCTCGGCCAATGGGAACTCAGCCACTTCATCGAGCAGCCCGCCGAAAACCCCGGCGCCGATTATTTCATTTTTAAGCTCATCGGTGCGACAGCCGACACCGCTTTTTTGCAAGGACAGCCCGTGCCCCTTTTTTCTTTTCAAAATGCGGGCAACTGCCTCGGCGCATTCGAGCTGATGGACATGGACGCCGACCCCTTTTTCAATTTCAATGCAAGCGGCTCGCAGGCCGCCCAAAGTTTTGAAATATATGGCGCGGGCGGAGAGGCATACCTCGGAAACTACGCAACAGGCCAGGCCGATTGTGCCCGTTTTTTGGACTGCCAAATCGCCTTTTCCCTCCAACTCCTCCCCTCCGGTTTTTATGAAATAAAATTGATCGCGGACGGGCAACTGCCTGCAAATACAGCCATCCTTTCGCTGCAAACGACCCTCAAAGTACCCACCAATTTTTTCCAGTTGCACCAGCTCGCCAACCTCCAACCGGGCGGCCTGTCCTTTGCCGGGGTGGCCCGTTTCGATGCGCCTTTGGAGGCCCCGGGCTTCGATTATATCCGCATCAAATTGGAGGGCAGCGGCGGCAATGCACTGCCCATCGGCCCCAGCACAGAACTGCCCCTTTTGCGCTTCGCAAATGGCGGCAGTTGTCAGGGCGACTCCATCTTCTTGGTCAAAAATACGGGCGATGCCTTCCTCCCGCCCAACTCGCAAAACGCCACCGTCGGCCAGCGCATCTCTTTGGAAAATGGAGGTGGTCCGCAGGCTGTCTGCGTGTCGGGCACAGGTGCGGCGGCATGTCTCGGCTGCCAGTTTTTACAAAATATAATTTCGGTAAATGGTGTCTCAACGGCTGGGCCAGTAGCCTGCCTCGGCCTGCAAAATGGCTCGGTCAACATCTCGGCCACCGGTGCCGACGACCTCCTTTACAGCCTCGACGGCGGGCAGGTCTGGCAAAGCGAAGCCCTTTTCGACAGCCTGCCCGCGGGCATTTACCAGCCAATGATAAAAGGCAGCCACCTCGGCTGCGAAGTGCAGGAAACCCTTGCCCCCATTGACCTGCAGGAAGAAACGCAGATTGACCTGCAGATCAACATCCCCGAAAAAACCTGCGCGGGCAGCGACCTCGCTTTGCAAATCACCGCCCCCGTTTCGATGCCTCCGGCAGCGGTTTACCAGTGGTCGGGTCCCCTCGGTTTTTCGGCCGATTTTGCCGACCCCGTCATTTTCGCTGCCACCCCTTTTCACTCCGGCAGCTACTCCCTGACAGTGGACGTGCCGGGCTGCGACGAGGCCACCGCTTCCGCAAATGCCGACGTGGTAGAACCCGCACCAACGCCAGTTTTGCGGAGCAACTCACCCATTTGCGAAAGCGAAATATTGATGTTGACCACCGATGGCGAGGGGCAACAATACCAATGGATCGGCCCCGCCGGACAGAGCGACGACCTGCTCGCGCTGCCCGGCCTGACCACCTCCGGCGACACCACCTTCATCGCCGCCGGACACCCCGCCTACCTCGGCGGCAACTGGAAAATAAGGATGACCGACCTCAATGGTTGCACCGTGGAAAGCCCCGAAAACGAAGTCGAAATAAAGCAGCGCCCGCAGGCATTTGCCTCCAACAACGGACCCGTTTGCCTCGGCAAAGACGCGCAGCTTTCGGCCAACCAACTCACCGGTGCCGTTTACCGTTGGCGCAGGGAAGGCGAGCAGGATGTCTTCTCCTTTTCGCCCCAGCCCATGCTGCAAAACGTGACCGCCGAGCAGACCTTTTACCTGCAAATAGAAATGGACGGCTGCACTTCCGAAAACATGGCCATGACCACCGTCGCCCTGCATCCCAAGCCCGCCTCTTTCCCGACCTACGAGTACCAGCCCGCCGCCGATTGCTCGCCCCAAGACATCCAACTGGAGGCCAACGGCAGCGGCCTCGGCCTGCTCTACGAGTGGTCGGGCGCCAATAATTTCGCTTCGCAAATTGAGAACCCCGTCATCCCAAATGCTGGCGCACAGAGCAACGGCAGCTACCAACTGAAAGTGACCAACGTGCATGGCTGCACCGCAGTTTCGCCTTTTGAAATCAGCGGCGTGGTGGATGCCGTGGCCACGCCCATCGTGCAAAGTTCGGGCGCAGTCTGCCCCGGCGGCGACATCCTGCTTTCGGCCAATGGCTACGATAATTTCCAGACCAGTTACCAGTGGTTCAAAAACGGAAACCCCATTTACGGGGCCACTTCCGACCAGCTAAACATAGACGCCGTGGAAAGCAGCGACGCCGGAATGTACAGCCTGCAGGTGCAGGTCGGCGACTGCGAAATAGCATCGGCGGGCCTTTTGGTGGAGGTGCTGGAAAGCCCCGAAGCCGACCCGTCTTTTGTGTTGACCCATCCTTGCGAGGGGGCAAGCCTCCAGTTTTTTGCCAATTATGCTGGCATCGCAACTTGGCATTGGGAAGGTCCCAATGGCTTTGTTTCCAATGCGCAAAACCCGTTGATTTTTAATACCGAATTCGACGACCTCGGTGCCTATTCGCTCACCGTGACGGGCGACAACGGCTGCACCGCCACGGGCAGTGTTTTGATTGACGGCATCTTGCCGGTGCCCGATGCGCCCCAAGTTGCGAGCAACAGCCCCGTCTGCCCAGAGGACGAAATAGTGCTGGTGGTGCAGAACCCGACCAATCTCGGAACGGTCTTTTATGACTGGACCAACGGCATGGGGGAGCATGTCGGCCTCGGCGGTCCCACCCTGAGCCTCGCCACCGACGACCCGCAGGCAGTGCCTCCTTTTTTGGTGAAAAAAAACGTGAACGGCTGCGACTCCGAACTCTCCGAACCAGTGCCCGTGGAGGTGAAGCCGTTGCCCGTCGCCGACGCCCAAAACAGCGGCGCCACCTGCCCCGGTGACACTGTTCAGCTCTTCGCCGCCCCCTCGGCCAACGCCGCTTTCACTTGGCGCATCGCGGGGCAAGACCAAGTGCTTTCTTTTGCTCAAAATACGCAGCTCGCTATCAGTGATACCACGATTTTTGAATTGACCGTACAGGCCAATGGCTGCCAAAGCAGGGCCATAGATTCGACCGTTGTTTTTACCAAAAAACGTCCCGTAATTTCCGATGTGTTGGGCGGCGGCAGCCATTGCGAGGGCACCGCCGTCCAACTGTTTGGCCTCAATGAAACTGACCTCGAAGGCAGTGTTTTTTATGAATGGACGAGGCCAGACGGCTTCACATTTTCGGGCATTGACTCTTCCGGCGGGCAGTTTTTGCTCGACCTCGGTGCGCTGCAGCCTGCCGATGAAGGGACTTATACTTTGCAGCTCGAATCGGCAGAGGGCTGCTTTTCGACGCCCCGTTCGGTGCTGGTTGATTATGTCGAAATGCCGGATGCGCCGGTCATTTCAACGAACGGAAATACCATTTGCGAAAGCGAAACCTTGCAGTTGGATGCCAGCCCTTACAGCGGCAACAATGTGCAGTACGAATGGTATTTCAGCGATGGCAACAACGACGAACTGTTGGGCACTTCAGCGTCTTCTACTTTTTTCATAGACAACATAACACCCTCTCAATCAGGGTTTTACTTCGTAAATGCAAGTGTGGACGGATGCCAGCCGCCGCCGTCCAACCAAGAGCAGGTAAGCGTTTTGGCGGTGGGCGCAAACGTGGCGGCAGGCAACTCGACCGGGGCTACCTCGCCCATTTGCGAAGGCGGAGAAGTGCATCTGGAAGCGACGCTAATCCCCGGCGCCGCCTATCAATGGACTGGCCCATCGGGCTTTCAGGCAAGCAGCAACAACCCCACTGTTCCGGGAGTGGACATCAGTCAGTCGGGCAATTATTTTGTCGAAATCAGCATCCCCGGCTGCAGCCATGTTTTGACCGACTCGACCGCTGTTTTTATAAAACCTGCCGCCGTGCAACCGCAGCTTTCTGCCCCCCCCGAAGCATGTGAGGGCGAGGATGTGGTTTTTGAAATAAGCAACCCCGAAGCTGGTGCCGACTACAAATTGTATTTTTCGCAAAACAATTTTTTGATCGCCGCAGGGACAAACCCGACTTTCACTTTGCAACAAATACAGCCCGCCCAATCAGGCGGTTATTTTGTTCTCGCTTCGCTAAATGGCTGCCCGTCTCCGGCCTCTGACATGCTCGCTTTGCAGGTCAGCCCGCCAGAAGTAGTGCAGGCATTTGCCGGAGGCGACCAAATAGTTTGCGATGAAAACGAGTTGACTGTTTTGCGGGCAAACGAGCCAACGGTCGGCACCGGTTTTTGGACTTCCATTGACGAGGCCATCCCCTTTCAGGCCGACCGAGCGACGACCACAGCGCAGGCATTGCAGCCGGGTGCCAACCGCTTTGTGTGGCACATCCACCATGACGTGTGCGGCTACCAAAGCACCGACACCACTTCCGTTTTTTTAGAAAAAATAATGGCGGAAGACGATGCCGTGGCAATGGATCTGAGCGATACCGTTTCCGTTTTCAATGTTCTGGAAAATGACGGAACGACGGTTGCCGACGGCTGGGATGTTTTTATTTTTAACAGGCCAAAAAAAGGGGCGGTAGGCATTGACGTGGACGGTCTCGCCACTTACCGCCCCTATCCAAACGTGTTTGGCGACGATGATTTTGTCTATCAAATCTGCTCCATGACCTGCCCCGATGTCTGCTCAAAAGCTAGCGCAAAAATATTGATCGGGGGGCAAAATGTGGCCGCCGGAGACTGCTTCGTCCCCAACATGATCTCCCCAAACGGCGACGGCGAAAACGATGAATTTACCATTCCCTGCGCAGCGGTTTACCCCGGCAGTTCGCTGGTGGTTTACAACCGCTACGGCAGTCAGGTTTATGAAAGCCGCGACTACCAAAATGACTGGCAGGGCAGCTACGACGGGGCGCCGCTGCCTGTCGGCACTTATTTTTATCAGCTATCGCTAAATGACGGGGAAGGGACGGTGCTGCAGGGCTACGTGGCGGTGATGCGGTGAGGTTTTTTAAATGCAAAATGAAAAATAAAAAATAAAGCTCAATTTTTACCGTTCGCCTCCTTGCCCTTCCGAAAGAGGGGGAATTAATTCCCCCTCTTTCGGAAGGGCAAGGAGGCAGGCGGCCAGATTCGATCACCTGCCTTGGGTGATTATAATGATACCAATCTACACCTATGAGAAGACTTTACACATTCCTTTTCCTTCTTTTTTCCCTTGCCGCCACGGGGCAGCAAGAGGCCATTTTTTCCCAATTTTTTTATCAAAAAACAATATCCAACCCCGGGGCGGCGGGCAGCCGGGGAGAGCCTGTTTTGGCGGCCTTCCACCGGCAGCAGTGGCTCGGCTTGGAGGGGGCGCCCACCACGCAGGCGCTCAGTTTCAGTGCCCCTGCCTTTGCCAACCGGGTCGGCTTCGGGCTGAGCCTCATCAACGACCGCATCGGTTTTTTTGATGCGACTTATGTCAACGCTGCTTATGCCTACCGCATGGATTTTGGGAGCGGCATTTTGGGCATCGGAATGCAGGGCAGTTACCGGCACCAGCGGGTAGCTTGGGAGGAGGTAGAAACGATCAGTTTCCGCACCGACCCGCTGCGTAGCGGGGAGGGCGTTTTTCCGGTTTTTAATGTCGGCGCGGGCGTCCATTTTCAGAATGAAAAATTCTTTGTGGGAGTGGCTGTGCCCTATCTTTTGGAGAAAGGTTTTACGAAAAAATACGATGGCTTGGTGAGTGATTTCAGCGGCACTACGCCGCACCTTTTTATCAATGCGGGGTGGGTCGTTCCGTTCAGCACCCATTTTATGGTGCGCCCCGCAGTGGCTGTGCGGGTGGTCAAAAATGCGCCGCCATTGGTTGACCTGCACCTCAGTTTTGGTTTTTTGGAAAATACGAAATTATGGGCGGGCGCTACTTATAGGTGGGGCCAATCGGCAGTGGCATCGCCCGGCGATATGCTGTCGCTGATGTGCCAGTACCAGTTGAGCCAAAAGGTGACGGCGGGGGCGGCCTATGACCTGTCCATCAATGGTTTGAAAAAAGAGACTTCGGGGGCTTATGAAGTGATGCTGGAGTATAGCTTTTTGAAAGAGGAGGGAGGGGTGAACAATCCGCGGTTTTTTCGGTGAGGAATGCGAGATTTTCCAGATTTTCAAAATCTGGAAAATCTTTATGAGGTGATGCCTTTGGGCGGGCGATGGCGGGTGGAAAGGCGTTGCCTCAATATATCGAATTGAGG
>DROJ01000494.1 GCA_011321935.1 Bacteroidota bacterium
AGATTGGCCACCGCCCTGGAGCGGCCTATCTTCAAGTTCAAGATTTCATGGCAGAAACGGTTGCTTTTTAGTACATACAGACCAATTTAGCAACTGTTCTGCCTTTTTCATAATCAGACCCCTTTGTGTCCAAAGTCTAAAATGAAACAACTCCTTTCCATTTCTTTTGGGCTGTCCCTTTTACTGATCGGTTGCATTGGCGACGACCTTATTTTTGATGAAGTTGACGAGGCCGTCCGCATCCTCAATCCATTGGATACACTTGCCGTGGGCGAGATGTACCAATTCGAAACCCTTTTCACCAATAATGTGGGCAAAGAAGAAGAGCGCCCTGTTGTTTGGACAAGCAGCGATGCGGCTGTTTTGGGCATTGATGAAAATGGCCTTTGCACAGCCCTTGCCAAAGGGACATGCACCGTCACTGCTACCGTCGAAATTCCCGGTGAACCCTCCGTCAGCGACTCCTTCGACTTGGTGGTGGATGAAGAAACAGTGGTGGCCGAAAACAAAAAAAGCGGCACCATCAAGAGCACCAGCAGCTATGCTTTGCAGGGTACTTTTGAAATCACCGAGTCGGGCGACGGCATCCTTATTTCCATCAACGACGACTACCAGGCCACGACGATATTGCCTGCACTTTACGTCTATCTCGGCAACAATCCCTCCTCCATTGGCGATGCTTTTGAAATCCAAGCGGTCGAAGTTTTTCAGGGTGCGCACACCTATCAGGTTGATGGGGTGGGCATCAACGACTACCAGTACATCCTTTATTGGTGCAAGCCATTTGGAGTGAAAGTGGGGGAAGGGCTGATTGAATAAAATGGGCCACCAATCAAGAAGTGATTTGCTCCACGGGTCTCTTTGGGAAAATCACCTCCTGATTTACCCAACAAAAATTTCCAATGAAAAACAAAATATTATTCCTCCTTTTAGCTTCCTCCATTTTTGCGCAAGCGGCTTTCGCCGGAGGCGGTTGGCCGCAGCCGAAAGGTGCGGGCTATTTCAAATTGTCGGAGTGGTGGCTCATCTCCGATCGGCACTTTACCGATGCCGGGCGCATTGACCCGAACACTACTTTTGGGCTTTACAATACTTCTTTGTATGCCGAGTACGGCTTTACCGACCGGCTGACCGGGCTGCTTTATCTGCCCCTGTTCAGCCGCGCCTATTTCAACAACAGCATCTCCAATACGACGGGCGAAACGCTTGTTCCCGGCGAGGCCATCAACTCCATCGGCGACGCTGACCTGGGCATAAAATACGGCCTCACCTTGAACAGGCCCATCGCTCTGAGCGCTACTTTGATGCTCGGCCTGCCCCTCGGAAATGACAGCGGCGGCTCGCAGGGCAACCTGCAGACCGGCGACGGCGAGTTCAACCAATTGCTGCAAATTGACGCAGGCACGGGCTTCGCTTTGGCGGGGGCTTCCGCTTACGCAAATGTCTATATCGGAGCAAACAACCGCAGCAACGGCTTTTCTGATGAGCTGCGTTACGGCATCGAGGGCGGCCTTACTTTTTTGAAAGAAAAATTGACGGTCATCGCCCGCCTCTACGGCATCGAGTCTTTTAAAAACGGCGACCTCCCGGCAGAGCGTTCCAACAGTACCAGCATCTTCGCCAACAACAGCGAACACCTTACTTTTTCGCCCGAAATTGCATTTAAACTGAACGATAAATGGGGCATCGCTGCGGGTTTCGGGACAGCCCTGAGGGGCGAGTTGATTTTTGCCGACCCTGCCTATTCGTTTGGCGTTTTTTATAATTTGAAAAGGTGAAATTCAACCATTTAGCCATTCAACCATTCAACCATTCAGCCATTTAGCCATTCAACCATTCAACCATTCAACCATTCAGCCATTTAACCATTTATTGCAATGAAAACCTTCTTTTCTTGGGCCGTCCGCATCGTCGTTGCCCTCATCCTCGTCCAGACTTTATATTTCAAATTCACGGCTGCGCCGGAGAGTGTTTACATTTTCGAGCAGACAGGTCTCGGCGCTCCCGGCCGCATCGGGAGCGGCATTGCAGAATTGATAGCTGCTATTCTTTTGCTGCTGCCCCGCACCGCTTGGCTGGGTGCTTTGATGGCCCTGGGCATTATTTCTGGCGCCCTGTTTTTTCACCTGACATCGCTGGGAATCGAGGTGATGGGAGATGGGGGGACTTTGTTTTATTTGGCGGTGGCTGTCTTCGTGGGGAGTGCAATTACGCTCTTTTTGGAACGGGAAAAATGGATGGAAACGGTTCAGGGGTTTACCTCGAAAGGCTGATTTCATAAAAATATTTTTTGGAAAGGGAAAAGGTGTCCGGGCGCATTGCCGGACACCTTTTTAT
>DROJ01000495.1 GCA_011321935.1 Bacteroidota bacterium
CACATCTACGAGGCAACGCCTTTCTGCCCGCCGTCCCCGCCCAAAGGCATCACCTCTAAGACCCTGCTAAACTGTTACCTTTTTCCTTGAAAATATGGCAAGCATACAATCCATAAAACAGCGTTTCGGAATCATCGGCACATCCGAACTGCTCGACCGGGCAATCGGCACAGCGATGCGCGTGGCCTCCACTGATTTGACTGTCATGGTGACCGGGGAGAGCGGTGTCGGCAAGGAGAACATTTCAAAGATAATCCATGCCATCAGCCACCGCAAGCACAATCAATTTATTGCGGTCAACTGCGGGGCGATCCCTTCCGGCACCATCAATTCCGAATTGTTTGGCCACGAGAAAGGGGCCTTTACAGGAGCTACTGCCGACCGAAAAGGTTATTTTGAAACAGCCAACACAGGCACTATTTTTTTGGATGAAATATCGGAAATGCCGCTCGATACGCAAGCCTATTTGCTGCGGGTGTTGGAGTCGGGGGAGTTTATCAGGGTGGGGTCTTCGAAGGTCAACAAAACGGATGTGCGGGTGATTGCCGCCACCAATGTTGACCTCGAAGCGAGGGTGCAGAAAGGCAAGTTCAGGGAAGACCTTTATTATCGCTTGAACACGGTGCCCATCCATATCCCCGCATTAAAAGATAGGCGCGAAGACATTTATCTGCTGTTCCGCAAATTCTCCAACGACATTGCAGAACGCTACCGCAGCGAGCCTGTTAGATTGGATGACCAAGCAAGGATACTGCTCGAAAACTACCGTTGGCCGGGCAATATCAGGGAACTGAAAAACCTCGCAGAACAAGTGGCCATCCTCTCCGAAAAACGGCTGCTGACTGCCGAAGACCTTTTAGCATTTAACCCAAAGATGGGCAAAAGGCACCTGCCCGTTGTGGCCGATTTGAACGGGGGGGGAGAAAGCATCCCCGAAAGGGAAATCCTTTTCAAATTCCTTTTTGACATGAAGAGCGACCTCAACGATGTCAAAAACCTTGTCTTTGAACTCATCCGCAAAAATGACCTCGCTATGCCGGATACGAGCAGTTTGAGAAACCTTTCCTCTTCTGCCTATCCCGCCGCTAATCCATATCAAGGCAGGCCGGAGCAAAATATTTATTCAAGCCCTGTGGACAGCAGGCCGGAAGGTGACTTCAAACCGATCATTATTGACCGTCCTGAAAAATTGTACGACAGTACCGAGGTGGTGGAGGAGAGCCTGAACTTGGAAACCATGGAAAAAGAACTGATTCAAAAAGCATTGAAAAAGCATAAAAACCGCAGGCGCGAAGCCGCCGAAGACTTGGGCATTTCGGAAAGGACACTTTACCGGAAAATAAAAGAATATGAACTGCAATAATTTTACATCATATAAACAATGTCTGGTATCATATTTTATTTGCGAACAAAAGAAAAAAGTATTAAGAAAACCGTAACCTTTTTTTGATTATTAAATGACTAACTTCGCAGCGCAAAAAATAAAATCACATACTTTAATTTGAGACGAATTTCTAAATACCGGTTTTTTACAAACAGCTTGATATATATGCTGCTCGTCGGGCAGTTTTGGAGTACCGCCATCTCTTATTGTTCGTGGTTGTTGGATCTGGATAAAGAAACGATTGAACTTTGCAGTTGTGACGACGCAGATTCAGGAGAAGATAATAAAAAAGAAAAAGAAGATAAATTTCGGATAGGTTTATATTTTCCGAAATTTGAAATATCAATGTCAACAATAAGGGTTTTGCATTCAGAAGATTTCCAATCTATACATCACCCAGAAATCACTACTCCCCCTCCCGAATTTTTTCTTTCCTAAACTCTTTTTTTACTTATTTACAACGTTGGGTTTTCTCTTTTGGCCTGCTACTGTTCTGGCACAAATATTATTTGCTGTTTTCGTTTTTAGATACAGTATTTATATTTAGTGCCAATATCCAATTATTATAGTAACAGGGCCAAATCTCAGCATTTATAAAAGAGAATTCGCAACTGTCCAGCACTCTCCATTGAACTACTTATTTCACTAACCCCCGACTTCCCGCCTACCGGCAGGCAGGCCGTCGGGGGGGGGCAAAGCACAAATCTGGGTTTTAACCTAAAAATTATGAATATATTTTGGGTTAAAACC
>DROJ01000496.1 GCA_011321935.1 Bacteroidota bacterium
CCTGCGGGAGTAGTCAAAAGTGCTGACGGCCACGGCCGTGGAAGCTCCCTGGGAATGGACAGGAGGAAGGGAAGTGAAAAAGAATATCCCAAGCATTGAAATTAAACTGAGGGTTCTCATGGTTGAATTTTTTTATGATAAATGGATTGATTTCCTGTTAATTTAAAAGCGCCACCGGCATGTCCAGGTCGAAGCGCCCGAAGGTGTGCGGCACTTGTTTGCCGAACGTATATTTTTTCACATGGAAATAAACATACTTGTGCAGTTCTTCAATGGTGACGGTTTTGTCCATGTCGGTGTCTGCTTCTCCTTTCAGCCCTTTCAATAGAAAATAGCTGAAAGCCCCCTGTTTGAGGTTGCTGTCTTCCACCGAACTTTGGTCCGATTGCGATGACACCATAATGACCACCGACGCATTGGTTTTTTTATTGCCGGCTGCATTGGAGTTTGTCTTTCTCCCCGGAGATTTTATACTGTCCGAATTGCAGGCATCAATAAAGCAGAGTTTTGTTTTTGCCCTGCATTTTTTAAAAATTCTTTTTATGCTGTCGTAACTGATAAGTGTTTTGGCATCGTGGGCATCGCTGGGGATTATATATCCGGGCTGGCCATGCCCCGAATAATATAAAATGACCCGGTCGTTTTCTTTTGCTTTTGAAAATACGTGGCCGAGCATTTTCAAAATGGCGTTTTTTGTAGCTGCCTGGTTGATGAGCAGCACGACGTTCTGTGGCGCTACTTTTCCGCCTGTAGGACTGACGAGGTATTGGTAAAATTTCCGTGCGTCGTCGTCGGTATAATTCAGGTCGCCCCCGGTGCCCGCCGGAGAATACTGGTAATCGGAAATGGCAATAATGGCAGCATATGTTTTTTGGAAACGGAAATTTTCCCCGGTGCTTCCCATTGGCAGGGCAGCCATGGAAAAAACGGAATGAAAACACATAAAAAATGCGGCAGACAATATTTTGGTAAAATGATTTATTTTCATGGCGTTCTTTATTTTATTCTATTCAAAATAAATTTACTGCTTGTCCGGTACGGGCTGCAACTGTTGCGCTGTGCCGTGCCCGTGCCGTGCTGAAACCTGGCCTCTATCCGGTCAGTACCCCTCTCGTAAAAAAAGTCCCCGGAAAAGCTGCAAAAATCCAGGTTGTAGTTTTGGAGGACGGATTCGGTTTCGAACTTCAGTTCGTTCGTCCCGTCTTCTTCAGACACATAGCCGGAAATATTGTACTTTGCCCATACACCGGGGTTGGCCTTGTCCACCACGCTGCAAACGCCTTTTATCAACCTGTCGCCGTATTCGTTTTTTTCATTGAGGAAATTGTATTCCAGCACTATTTTGTGATATTGGTTCTTATCTGTAGTGCGCTGTATTTTTCCTTTGTACCGATAGGCGTATTTTGGTTTTGGCTTTGGCTTTGGCTTGGAAGGTTCGGGAGTGGGCAATGGTTTTTTATATCCTTCTTTCGACCCGGGATTTTTTACGGGCGTGCTATTCCCATTTGTTATTGTGCTGTTCAGGGTATCTTTCGGCATAGGGCTAAATATTGAGCTAAAGAAGCCACCCATATTTGAAGATTTATTTCCAAAATATGCCAAAGCCAACAATATCAATATTGCCAGGGCCGGCAACAGGGCGGGGTTCAGTTTGCGGGGCTTATCCGCTGATGTTTTGCGGCCTGGAGTTTTTAAAATGGTTTCCTCTGCGCCGTCCAATTTCATATCTTCCAAAAATTGGAAAACACTCTGCTGCCTGTCGCCGGGATTGACGGCCATGGCTTTTTTCAGGGCATTGCCAATACATCCGTTATTGCCGGGGATAATTCCATAATCATTTTTTTCAACCCTCCCGGGCTTGGTGCCGGTGAGCATAAAATAGCAGGTAGCGGCGAGGGCGTATATATCTGTGCGGGCATCGGGCCGGCCGTTGCCGAGTTCCTGTTCGGGCGGGGAATATCCACCGGAGTAGGCGGGCGTGGTAAATTCCCGGTCTTTTTCATGGCGTACTTCTTTGCACAGGCCAAAATCAATCAGGACGGCCTGCCCGTTTTTTTCGATGATAATATTGGCAGGTTTAATATCGAGGTGGTAGAGTTTGTTGCGGTGCATGACGGAGAGGGCGGAGCCAATCTGCACTATCCAATTGGTCGCTTCGGCCCATTTCAATGGCCCATCGTCGTCCACAATGGTTTGGAGGGGGCGGCCCTCGATGTATTCGAGCACGAGGTAATGGGTGTTGTTTTCCGCGAATAAATCAATGGCTTTTACGATATTGGGGTGCTTTTCTTTTTCTATTTTCAACAACAGGTTTCCTTCTTTGATAAACCGTTTTTTAAACCCCTCCTGTTTTTCTGCAGGCAGGTTGTCAAAGCGGACGGAGCCGTCCTCTTTCCTCGTGCAATATTTTTCAATAAAAAACTCTTTGATGGTGAATTTTTTCCCCATCCTGTTTTCAGCGATATAAGTAATGGAAAAACCGCCCCTGCCGAGTACGTTTTTAATCGTATAGCGCTGGCCGTCCAATTTTTTTCCGATGGGGAGTCCGGTGTCCATGTTCGTTGTTTTCTAAATCACCATGATTTTTGAAATGGCGATGATTTGTAAATGTTGATTTTAAAAAATAAAAAACCGTAAACGGGTTTATTTTAAAATGTCGGTATCAGAGGGTGAATTGAGCGGGATACTATTTTATGCCTTTGGGCACGGCCGGAGACTGTCGGTGTACGGCTTCAAAAATCAGTTCCGAGTTGCCCATCCGGATGATATAGCCGTCCTGGAGGTAAACCTCGTCGCCCGGCAATATTTGTATTTCCTGCCGTTGCCGGTTGAAGAGCCTCGTTCCGTTTTGGCTGTTTAAATCGGACAATAAGAAGACCGTTCCGCCGGTGCCGAAGGATATATGAATCCGTGCATGTCTCCTGCTCATGGTGCCGTCGCCGGAGTCCATCAATACATTCACATCCGGGGGGTTCAACCTGGCCTTGCGGCCGATTATATTTTCCCCCTTATAGTTGAGGGGGTATTTTATTTTCCCGGCGGGTGC
>DROJ01000497.1 GCA_011321935.1 Bacteroidota bacterium
CAGCCGAGGATATACATCCTCGGAGGTCCTTTCAAATATCGGGAGGGCGGTTGCACATCACATCGCCTGCAGGTTTTTCCTTTTATAGCTTTCGTCCATCATTTCAAAAAATGACTTCAAGCTGTTTTTATCGGGTTCTGTGGTTTCCATGATAAAATCAGCGCCTTTTGTGTCCATGTTGAAGTGCATGTTTTTGAAAAATTCACTTGAAACATTGCGGAAGTCTTTGTCAAGAATGGAGTAGTTGAGCCACCCGGAGATGGTCTTGTTGCCAAATTCATTTAATGCCGATCCGCTGCCATCGCCCAGTTCCCCTTTTTGTATTTTTACCAAAAGGTCTTCATTTGGCGAGTAGATCAACTTGCCGTCTTTGTGGAGTATTTTGCCCAGTCCTTTGTTCACCCTGATCGAAAAGCCTTCGCCGCCGATAGCGACCACTTTGTACATGCCGTCTCCGAGTTCTTTTAGTTTTTTGTCGGCCACAGCTTTTTGCAGCATGGCATTAGCACTGCGCTCATTTTTGAGGGCGAGGGCGATGACAAATTGTTCTTTCAGGCCGTCCTTGCCGGCGTAAGCGGCTATCATCACGTCGCCGTTGAGGGTCGAGAGGATGTCTTTTCTTGCGACGCCGCCCATGTCGTTCAGCACAAAATCGGCATACTCTTTTGATTGCGGGTGCTCGCTCAAAAACTTGTCCATGCCCCTGAAATTCAGTGCGCCGGTCATTGCAAAACTGAGCTTGTCGGCAGGCAGCACTTTGCTGAAATCAGTCTTGGGTTCTTTTTTGAAAAAGCGGTCGAACACCTCGTCCTCCAGTTCATCGTTGATATTAAAATCAGCGCGGCCCACCATTTTTCCATTTTCAAAATCAGCGTAACCCTTGATGTGGTTGTCCTCCAGGGCTGCTGGGTCAACACCAATGAAAGCCATTGCCATATTTGCTTTTGAATTTCTGGAAACAGTGTTTGAAGACATCCAAACGGACAGGTCGTGGTCGGCGCTCATGGCCTTTCTAAAACCTTTATTATTGGCCAGGGATTCCTCCCCTTTGAGTTCAAAAATTTTTTTTGCAGACCCGGTTACATTTTCACTTTCCTTGTTGGAATGGCTGAGAACCAATAAATCCTCGCTCCAGATCATTGCCGTCTTGCCGTTTTCCGGCACATATATATTAAGCCCGTTTTCATTTTTGAAAGTCATATCGGTACTCAGCGCGAGGGCTTCAAAATCGGCGGCATTGGCCAAAGGGACGATGATATGGGTGGTCACTTGGTCGGGCTGTTCTTTGTCCACGTCCGTTGTCAGGTAAATTTTCCCCGTCAGGTCAATGCCCGATTTTTCGGGGTTCATCATGGCGGCAGCAAGGGCGGGGCTTTGTTTTTTTGCGTCAGCTATCATTTTTTGGTAAAAGTCCATTTGCTTCACGGACTCGAAATCCGCCTTTTTCATCAGCCGTTGGAGGTCAATCCCATTTACGGAAGTGGCCGTGGCGGGGATGTGCGACTCCGTGCCTGAAAGTGAATCAGGGTCGCTTTTGCAATTGGTAAAAATAAAAGGAGAAAGGAGGAGGAGGAAGGCAATGCTTTTGATGAATTTCATTCTGTTGGTGGTTTTAAAATGTGATTCGGATGATTTCTAACGCTGGAAAGACGTTTGGATTTTATTAACAGTTACAAGGTCGGGGCAATACAAGATGGACTTGC
>DROJ01000498.1 GCA_011321935.1 Bacteroidota bacterium
AGGCGTTGCCTCAATATATCGAATTGAGGCAACGCCTTTCCCCCCGCACTCCCCGCCCAAAGAGCTTGTCCCGAACCCTCGGGGCATCACCTCAAGGCTCCCTGGGGGAGAAAAAGAAAGAACGGTATATTTTTGAAATAATTTTTAGGAGGGTACTTAAAACCGAGGTGTGGACAGGTTCAATATTGCATGAACATTGCCAAACTATATTTTGCACTTTTGTATTTCCTAAAAACATTTCATTCCCGTTTGTAATCTTGTCTCCCAAAATATTTTTTTTAATGTCAATAAATAAAACGAAACAGCTAGTGGTAATCGGAGGCGGTGCAGCCGGTTTTTTTGCGGCCATAAGCTGTGCCGAGGCCGACCCTGGCTGCCGTGTCATCATTTTGGAAAAAGGGAAAAAGGTGCTGCAAAAGGTCAAGGTGTCGGGGGGCGGCCGCTGCAACGTGACCCATGCCTGCTTTGATCCCCGCGAACTGGTAAAGAACTATCCCCGCGGGGGCAAGGCTTTGCTCGGGCCCTTCAACCGCTTTGCCCCGGACGGTACGGTCGCTTGGTTTTATGACCGGGGGGTGCCCCTTAAAACGGAATCCGACGGCAGAATGTTTCCTGTTTCCAACGATTCGCAGACCATCGTCGCTTGCCTTTTGAGGGCTGCACGGCAGGCCGGGGTTAAAGTGCTGACCGGGCAAAACGTGGCGGCCATTTCAAAGGACAAGCAATGGGAAATAAGGACGCAAAGCGGCGCTGTTTTTATGGCCGATAAAGTTTTGGTGGCCACGGGGAGCAGCCCCCGCATCTGGAAAATACTGGAAAAACTTGGGCATCACATCATCCGCCCCGTGCCTTCTCTTTTTACTTTTAATATCGAAGACCAAAGGATAAAGGGCTTGGCGGGCATTGCCGTGCCACGGGCAGAGGTCAAGGTTTTGGGCGAAAAACTGGCTGCGGAGGGACCCTTGCTCATCACGCACTGGGGCATGAGCGGCCCTGCTGTTTTAAAACTTTCGGCATGGGGCGCCCGCTTGCTGAATGCCAAAGATTATGCTTTTGAGATCAGTATCAATTGGCTCGGCAACGGAAACACCAGCGCGGTTTTTGATTTTTTGAAAAAAACAAAAATGGAGCAGGCCAAAAAACGGGTCGCCAATTTCAACCCGTTTCCCACCCTGCCCAAACGCCTTTGGGAGCGCCTGTTATTTGCTTCCGCAATAGATAGAAACCTTCGCTGGGCAGATTTGCCAAAAAAGAAATCAAACAAACTTGGACAGCAGTTGACGGGCGGCATTTTTAAGGTAAATGGCAAAAGCACTTTCAAAGAGGAGTTCGTGACCGCAGGCGGGGTTGACCTGGACGAAATTGATTTCAGGAAATTTGAAAGCAAAATTTTGCCCGGCCTCCACTTGGCCGGAGAGGTACTCAACATTGACGCCCTGACGGGCGGCTTCAATTTCCAAGCTGCATGGACGGGAGGGAAGATAGCGGGGGAAGCAATGTTTAATGATTAATGATTAATGTTTAATGATTAATAAAAAGACCCGATGGTATCCTTTCCATCGGGTCTTTTTATTAATCATTAAACATTAATCATTAATGCGAATAACGGGTTAAATTTTTCAAGTATTGATTATCAATGGTTTAGGCTCCACGTTTACTAAACTTTTAAAGTTTAGTAAACGTAACTGCCTGAAAATCAGTAGTTTTTTTTTACCCGTTATCCGCATCATTAATCATTAATTCACCGTCAAATTGTCGATGCGGTAGGAGCCGGTGAGGCCGCTGGAACTGCTTCCAGAGTATTTGAAGCCGATGGCTACTTTATTTCCGGCGAGGCCGGAAAGGCTGATGTTGCCGGAAGGAATCCAAGCATGGTCGTCGTCGCTTTGGCCGGCCAAAGTAGCGTTCAGGGCAGTCCAAGTGGCAGCGGTCGGGTCGCAGGTGAAGTCGGTCGAAACCCAGACAGACAGAGCGTCGTGCGTCCAGAATGCTTTGGCCGATTCAAAGGATACGGTCGTAGTTGCGGTCACGTTGATGAGGGGGCTTACCAGCCATGCTTCCATTTCGGGGTTGCTGTCGTTGAAAGCAGATGACTGGGTATAGGTATTGCCGCTGAACTCTTTGTAGATCCACAGGCGGGTGCCTTTGGTGGCGATGTTGGTCCAGCCTGTTTCAGATACGTTGGCGTTGTTCGAGCCATTTTCGAAATCGAGGTCAATGCTGTTCACTTCCACGGGCGTTATGCTGGCGCAGGGGTCGAAGTTGCCGCAACGTTCGCCGTCCATTTGGATGTCGTCGAGGTTGCGGATCAGCAGTTGCAGGTCGTTGCGGAAAATACTTAGCACGCCAATGAAGGTGCCGCCTCCTTTGGCAACGGGCTCGCCGGCAAAATCGGCAAATCCGCTGGTGCGCACGATGATAGTGTTTTCGAGGCAGTCGGCCAGGTCAACGTTGAGGGAGTTGTTGCCGACGGCATCGGCATAAGTGCCGAATGTGTCGAGGAACACCACGTCGTTGAGCTGGATGAGGGTGTTGACATCCTCCTCCCTCAGTTCGCTGATGGTTTTCACTTTTGGCTTCGGCACTTCCCTGATCACGCTCCTTACAATGTGGCCGGTCACGTCCGAAATGTCGTCCAGTTGCTCGGTTGTATTATTGTATTCGCCCACTTGGAGCAGGTTGTTGGAGTCGTCTATCGAAAGCCCTTTTAACCTGATAAAAACCTCCCTGCCAATTGGGTAGAAAAAATAGGATTCGGTGAGGTTGATGAGTACCGTGATGCCGGCCGTTTCGTCTTGGATGACAAATGAGCGGAACCAGTTTCCCGTAAAATCATCGGCAATCACGATCCCTCTGATAATCAGGTCATCCGTGATTTTGGTGTGGCCGTTCCCAAAGGTGTGCATGGCCGCAAGCTCTGCTATTGTTGTGTTGGCGGTCAGGCCGGGGTCAATGCCCGTTGTTGGCGGCTGGTCAAAATCTTCGTCAATGCAGGCATTGAAAACGAAGGTTGAGAGGAAGACAAGCAAGGAGATTTTTAATAATTTATTCATTTTGAGTATTTTATAAAATTCTTTTTGTTACATGATTCAAAAAAAACGCGCTTCGGATTTTAAGGGAGCTTGTAATAAATAACCTAAAACCTCAATGCGCCCATGAGGAAGAAATTGGTGCCGTAGGCATAAAAATAGCGCGGTGCGAAGGGGTCCTTGTTCGGGTCGTATTTAATGTCCGTGGCATCGGGGTTGTTGTTTTTCAAGCTGGCAACCACGTCTTTTGGGTTGGAACGCAGTTGCTCGTACCCGCCTTGGATGATGGTTGCGTTCAGCAAATTGGTGACGCCCCCGGTCAGCGAGAAGAACATGTCGTGGCTGATCCTGAAAGACTTGTTGGCGAAGAGGTCAACCGTAAAATGGTCTATTTTGAAACCAGTACGGTCTTCGTTGAAAACGTTCACTTGATTGATCGTTGCATTGTAAAGGTCGGGGTCGTCGCCGAGGCCGAACACCCCTTCTGCCGTTCTCCGTATCGGGCTGAAATCAATGTAAGTGCGGTCAAAATAATTGACGGTGGCACTGAGCGACCAGAATTTTGGAGAGCGGTAATTAAGGCCAAAACTGAGTGCGGTCTGCGGTGAATTGGGAATGACAAAGCCGTCGGTATAGATGGTGCCGAGTGCTTGGAGTTCACCGCTGTTGGATTCGCCGTCGCCATCAAAAACAAAGAACCCGTCGGCACGGGAGGTGAAAACATTGTCGCTAAAAGAAGCTGCCCCGCTGGCCGAAAGGGTAGTGGTCAGGTTGGCTTGAAATGCCAGTTCGATCCCTGCGTGTTGCTCGTCGAGGCCGCTCAGGATGAAAGCCCCAAAATTGTTGCTGCCCGCATTTTCAAAGAAAAAACGGTTGAAGCGGATGCGGTCGTCAATTTGGGTTTTATAAACAGTGGCCCTGGCTTTCAGCCGCGGAGAGCGGTGCTGATAGCCCATTTCCCAAGAAGTCACTTTTTCTTCGGTAAGCCCTGGGGTGAGTTCGTCTCGGTTGCGGGGCGATACATAAACGTTCCTTAAAGTAGGCGCCCTGTTCATTGCAGCGGCATTAAAATAAATGTAATTTCTTCCGTCAAATTTAAAGGTCAGGCCTGCCTTTGCCCCGAAGTTGGCAAAGTCCTGTTTTTGGGAATCGCCAAAAGAATTGTTTGGAAACCTGCCGTTCCTGAAGTACCCGGTGCGCCAAAAATCGGTTGTGGCCATATTGCCCGCCACAAAGAGGTCCACCTTGTTGAAAGAGAACTGGCCTTGCAGCCAAGAGCCGATCTTGCGGCCATTGATGTCGTAGTCCCAACCGTATTTGTCTCCTTCCCTGACAATGATGCGGGAGTTGTTGGTATTGAACTGGGCCACTTCGAGCGGCAGCCCGTCGCGCAGGGCAAAGGCATCAATGTTGAGGAAGTAATCGCCGCCCAAGAGGTCTTCTGCTGTTTTGAAATAATGGGTTTTTTCGATCTGCCAGGTCATTCCGGCGTTTAAAGTAAAATGGTCGGAAACGATGTTTTCGTAAGTAGAGCTGCCGTTGAGGCGGGAGCCGTCGGAGCGTTCTCTGGCGAGGAGGATCTGCGACCAGTTGCCGCTCTGGCTTTCCCAAGATCGTCCGTGCGAGGTATTGCCTTCGTAAAAGGCATCCCATTGGAGTTGGAGAAGGTCGGGGTTTTGCGAATATAGGTCTGTAAGTACATTTGCCCTCTCGGGAAAATTATTGGCCGTTTCGGCATAAACGGGCAGCTTGCGGTAATAGTCGGCACGCGGGTCTGGGGCGTTGAACCAATCAATGCGGGTACGGCCATAGTTGCCAAAAAGGTAGCCGACCGAAGTGCTCAGGTTTGAGCGTTCGTTTATTTTCCAGTCGTGGCGCAGGATGGCCATCGGCTGGTGGGACTTTACCACCCTTGCATTTCTTTTTACTTTTTTCCCTTCGGAATTGGTCTGCCATCCCCAGTTCGGATTGTAGAAATTGGTGCCGGCAAGGTCGTTGGCATGTTGGATGGCCGCGCCTTGCGATCCCCTTTCAATGGGTGCGCCAAGTAGCGTTAGCCCCAACAAGTGGTCATCGCCCAGCTTCCGGTCAACACTTGCAAAGTAGGAGTAGGCATCGTAAAAAGTGCCCGGCACATAACCTTCCTCTGCCCAGCGTTTGGAGCCCAAAAAGGTGAAAGCCCAGCCGTCGGGGCGCATCCCTGTCGAGTAGGTGGCCATCACCCGGCCATTATAGCTTCTATTTGAAAACAGGTAAGAAACCCGCTTCTGCTTGCGCTGCTTGGAAGCGCGGATGTCGAAAGTGGTGTAGCCCCCGATGCCGCCAAATGTATTGGAACTGGCGCTGAGGTCAATGGCCGATTCGCGGTTGCGGGTCACATCGTTCATGCCTCCCCAAGTGCTCCAAAATACCGAGCCCCTTTCAAGGTTGTTGAAAGGCATGCCGTTGAAAAGCACCGTCGTTTCCGAGCGGAAGCCCCTGATGTCGAAGCCGCCCGAACTGAGGTTGAAGGCTGCTGCCGCAATGAAAGGGTCGCGGGAAGCAGAAAGGATACCGGAAATGTTTTGCGAGCCGAGTTCGCTTTCTTCTTCGCCCCCGGAGAGGGTGATGGTCGGGATGCGGTCTTCCCCGGTGATTACGTCTTTGGCGGAGGGTACGCTTGTTTCGTTTTCGTCAACGGCCTCTTTTGGGGCTTTGAAATAGACGACCCCGAGGCTGACCTGCTGCTGCCCTTTCGTTTTTACGTTTTTGGTAAAAGAAAGAACACCTTCGCTGGAAAAATTCACGTCAAAAGCTTTTTCTGCAGTCTGTACTTCCAGTTTGAAAAAACCAGTGGCATCGGTCACTGTGCTGGCGTTCATGGCACTCACCGTCACCCCTGAAACGGGACTGAGGCTGCCGTCCTGCAAGATACCGCTGACCGTGATATTTTGCCCAATGGAAATGGAAGAAACAAGGAATGAAAAGAGAAGGAGTAAGGTGGTTTGTTTCATACAGTTAGTTTATAAAAATGCAAATTTAGTATTATGGCCGGAACTTGTTCCCTATTGGCGGAAGAATTAACAAAGGGGCGGCCGTTCCTTCCGGATTTTTGTTAGCACTACGACGGCAATAGGGCTGATACGGGCAGATCGCTGCAGGGGTTCAAAAGCACCTTAAAGATATGAGAAAGCCCTGCCTCTATATTTTTTGTCCCACCTATTGGACTTTATTCTAAAATTTTTGGCAGTTAAAAAAACTGGCAGTTCAAATGTTATGCTTTTTTTTCGAGGGATTCACATCCCTCGAAAGAAAAGAAAAAAAGCATTACATCTGGGGGCTGTCCAATAAAGAGTGTCTCACGCAAAGGCGCAAAATGTTGAAATTCAAATCTTTGCGCCTTTGCGTGAGACACACTTTATTGGACACACCCTACATCTGATACGCCGCCAAAAAACTATCCTGTCAGTAGCCTTTTCAAAAGCAATGAATTTGTACGGTTTGTGTGCGACAGCACACAAATCCGAACATGGCCTATTGTCTTCTTGTGAAATCCTGCACCTCCCCGGCTCATTTAAACGGAGATATTCCAATCAATAAAGTAGCTTTGCAAATAACTTTGAGCAAAATGAAATTTATAAAAATGAGACATTTCTTCCTGATCGCTTTTTCCTTTTCTTTTTTCTTTTTCCAAAATATAGCTGCACAGGATGCGGAGTACAAAGTAGCCTGCATCGGGTTTTACAATCTTGAAAACCTCTTCGACACCGTGGACGACCCCGACAAACGGGACGAAGAATTCACTCCCAACGGCCGCCGCAACTGGTCGGACAAATTTTATCAAGACAAGCTGCACAACCTCGCCAAAGTCGTTTCACAAATGGGCACCGAACTGACCCCCGACGGCGTGGCCCTGCTCGGCGTTTCGGAAGTCGAAAACCGGAAGGTGCTGGAAGACCTTGTAAAACAACCTGCCATCGCCGGCCGCAATTACCAGATCGTCCACTACGATTCGCCCGATGAAAGGGGCATTGACGTGGCCCTCATTTACCAGCCAAAATACTTCACCGTGACGGGCAGCCGGCCCATACCTTTGTTCATCAAAAATTCGGACGGCAGCCGCAATTTTACCCGCGATGTACTCCATGTATCCGGGATTTTGGACGGCGAAGAAATACATGTTTTGGTCAATCACTGGCCATCGAGGAGCGGAGGGGAGAAGCGTTCGAGGCCGGGCAGGAATGCCGCCGCTGCACTTTGCAAGCAGGTAAAAGACTCCCTGCAACAGATTGACCCGAATGTGAAAATCATCATCATGGGCGACCTCAACGACGACCCCGTCAGCCCGAGTGTAAAAGAGGTGTTGGGCGCTAAGGCCAAAAAGAAAAATGTCAAAGAAGGAGACATGTTCAACCCGATGACCAAGTATTTCAAAAAAGGCATCGGCACTACGGCATGGCGGGATGCCTGGAGCCTGTTCGATCAAGTGATGGTCTCTTACGGGCTGGTAAAAAAAGACCAGCCGGGCTACCGGTTTTACAAAGCCACCGTTTTCAACAAACCTTTCCTCATCCAAAAAACGGGCAGGTACAAGGGCTACCCTTTCCGTACTTTTGATTTCTCCAATTATATCGCAGGCTACAGCGACCACTTCCCGGTTTATTTATTTTTGATAAAAGAAGTGGCGGGGCCAAAGCCTTGATGCCGTGGTTTTTTATTCCTAAAAAAAGCAGGATGAGCGGGCCGTTCATCCTGCTTTTTTTGTTTGGCCTGCCTACATTTGCTTCCGCAAAAAATGAAATTGACACGTCCCAAGTTGTTGCAAGCGAGCTTTAGCGAGCGTCATCCCGAAATTCCGGGACAGGCATTGCGACCAGTCAGGACAACGGAGAATTTATGAGCCTTAACACTGGCAGCAACTTAGAGTTACCTCATGGGGACGCTAACACATCAAAAGGAATTCAAAAATAATTTGAAACCAAGCACTGCCAGACTGCGGACTGCGGACTGTTGGACTGCAGACTGCAGACTGCTGGACTGAATAAAAAATGCCGCTGAACAAAGCACCACTCGAACTCAACGGGGATTTCAAATACGCCCTCGACGTGTTGGAAAAAACCGGGAAAAGCCTTTTCGTCACCGGAAGGGCAGGGACGGGCAAGTCCACGCTGCTGCAATTGTTCCGGCGGACGAGCCGCAAAAAAATGGTCGTTTGTGCGCCCACGGGCATCGCTGCTTTGAAAGTGAAAGGCCAGACCATCCACTCCCTTTTTGGCTTCCCCCCTCGCCTGATTTTAGCAAAGGACATCCGAAAAAGCGGCCGCCGCAAGTGGTTCAAAAAAATAGAGGTGCTGGTCATTGACGAGATCAGCATGGTGCGCGCCGACCTCCTCGATGCCATTGACCGCTCGCTGCGCATCAACCGCGACAGCCCTTTGCCCTTTGGCGGGGTGCAGGTGGTTTTTATCGGCGACATGTTCCAGTTGCCGCCCATCGTGGCCACGGAGGAGGAGAAACGGATGTTTTCGATGGCCTACCAAACGCCCTATTTTTTCTCCGCAAATGTGATGCGGGGCTTCGATATGGAAATGCTTGAACTGCGCAAGGTTTACCGGCAGGAAAACAGGCATTTCCTGCGCCTGCTCGATTCCGTCCGCCTCAACCAAGTGGACTGGGAAGACCTCGAAGACCTCAACGTGCGGCACTTGCCCAACCTCGACCTGCCGGGCGGCTTTATCACTTTGTCTCCCCGCAATGCCGTCGTGGACAGGATCAACCGACGGGAACTGGCCAACCTGGAAGAGCAGGAATTTACTTTTGAGGCGACGGTCACCGGCAATTTTGACCCCCGCCTTTTTCCCACGCAGCAGTTGTTGAGGCTCAAAAAAGGGGCACAGGTCATGTTCATAAAAAACGACCCCGACGGCCAGTTTGTAAATGGCACCATCGGAAAAGTAACGGAACTGGGTTTTGATTTTATAAAAATAGAATCGGAAGAAGGGGAGGGGGAGGCCAAAAAAATAACCGCCGTAAAAATGGACTGGGAAATCATAAAATACAAGCCAAGCCCCGACAATCCGAACGACTACGAGGCCGAAGTGGTCGGCACTTTCAACCAATACCCGCTCAAATTGGCCTGGGCCGTCACCATCCACAAGTCGCAGGGAAAAACTTTTGACCGGGTCATCATTGATATGGGAAAAGGGGCTTTTGAAACCGGGCAGACCTATGTCGCCCTCAGCCGTTGCCGCACATTGGAGGGCATTGTTTTAAAACAAAAACTCCAGCCGCGGGATATTATGGTGGACGAGCGGGTGGTGGAGTTTTATGAGCGGAATTTTATTTGACCGTTGCTCGGCCAGTTCCTTTATCGCCTTGTTTTCCGCAATACGGCAAAGGGCGGGCGGACAGCCCATTCTGCTTCTTGATGCCTTCCCCTGAATAAAAACCACCAGCCAAAAAAAGCAACGACTAAAATTTGAGAAGCTCCCACCCACCAAGCAGGCAGCGATGCAGTTAGATCAACGAGCACACCATCGTTTGGGAACAAACCGAAGCCAAAAAGTGCAGGCAAGCGGTACCAATAGTAGCAGATAACTGCCGCCGCAGCGAAGAGGCTTGACCAGTTGTTGTGGTATTTTTTTTTCAAAAAATGTCTTCCGATAAGGAATATGGCAAGTGAAACGAGCGCTCCGCCCCAAGACCAAGCAAATGCCGTCAGCACATCGCCCCAAGAAATGGCCCCCGCTTGGTCTGGCACATGAAACCACCCCCAGATGAAACCTAGCAGACTACCTGTTAGTAAGCAAAGGGCTGTCCGGTGCAGCCTGCTTTTGGCGGCTTTTACCCTTTTAGTTGGGGGGCTGCTGTCGGGGCATGGGATGACACAATTGGCACACTGGCTGCAGTGGGCATTGGGAGGGGTAAATTTGACTTTTTCAGCGTAAAGTTTTTCTACAGGATGCACAGGGCAGATGCCAGAACACCAGCCGCTTTTCCATTGGAAAGTTGACCCGGCTATGAATGCAGCAATAGCGGCAAAGGCCAAGAAGATAGCTGTTGCAGGGCCGTTGCTGTCAAAAACCAGATGGCGGAATGGGACAATGATGAACAGCAACAGTACTCCGGCCAAGCTGAACCAGCCCTGCCATTTTACTTTAAGACGCTTCTTTTTTGAAAATTTAAAGTGGTGTGGCAATAATGAAAATGTGCCGAGCGGGCAGATGTTCCGCCATACACCCACTGCAATTACAAAAAGTAACGGGGCAACGGGAATTAGCAGGTTCCAAAGCAGGTTAAGCCCGGTTTCAGGTAAAAAAATAAGTGAAAGGAAAATGGCTATGCCGACAACGAGGAGGCTTACTTGAACGAAACGCCATTTCAGGAAAGATTGATTTGGATGTAGGCGGGCTTCTGTGCCACCTATATATGTCGCATTATTCATGTTCGGGAGGATTATAATTTTTCAGAAACAAAGATACGCTTAGAATCGCAAAGAGCAAGCCATATGCTCCTCCACAGCGGGATAAAAATACAGTTAGGCAGGCTGGAATCTGATGAGTTTTGTCAGTTTTTGGAAGAATAAAGTTCTAAAGGAGCAAGTAAAAAATAGAATATGTTCCTAAAATATTTCATCAACATCTTGCTTCCTATTTTTCCACCAAATATAGCCCATCGCGCCGACCAATATATAAGGCATAAAAAACAAGAACAATATACCGGTGTTCAGTCCGCTACCGGCAGAGCCGCCGTTTTTCAAATTACTTTCCGCAGCAATTTTGCACATTGGGCATTGGGCAGGCAGTTCGGCCGGTGCCGAAAAACTCAAAACAAAAAACAAAACGAGTATTTTTAAAATGCGCTTTTTCATGTTTTTATATTTTTTGCAAAAATAAGAAGTCTTTACAATCCCCCTTTATTTTTTGCTAAACCTCTATCTTTAAAATGCTATCTCCTCTATTGTTCTCTCAAACTCTCAAACTCTCAATCTCTCAATCTCTCAAACTCTCAAACTCTCAAACTCTCAAACTCTCAATCTCTCAATCTCTCAATCTCTCAAACTCTCAAACTCTCAAACTCTCCTCAAGTCCAAGGATAATAAGGCCGAATCATCAAAAACAAAACCGGCCCGGTCACTGCCACATATAGCCACACCCAATATACCCATTTTGCCATTTTTTTATGCTTCGCAAATTGGTTGGTATATGCGCGGATATAGGTGAATAAAATAAAAGGAAAAATAATGCCCGCAGCAATTATATGTGTGATCAACATAAAAAAATAAACATATCGAATTGCTCCCTCGCCTCCGAATTTTGTGTCGTCATAGGTCAGGTGATAGACCACATATCCGATCATAAACAGGGCTGAAATAACCATTGCCAAAGTCATTGCTGCCCGGTGCTTTTCCATATTCCCTTTTTTTATGAAATATAAAGCCGCAATTAAAATAATAGCGGTCAGTGCATTTAAGGAAGAATATACGGCCGGTAAAAATGTAAAATTATATCCGCTAAAAAACTTGGGCATCATGTGCATCGTTGACACCAAAATTATAACAACAACAGTGACGGCCCATGCAATGCGGTTCAATTTTTTTTCGAGTTGTATGTTTGGTTGAAGCTCTGTCATTATAATAAAATAAATTTCATTTATATTCCTCTCTGAACCCTTCCTGCTGTGGGGGCATGGTGGGGGAATAAATTCCCCCACTATCGGAAGGGCAAGGAGACGGTTTTTTGTTTTATTGTAAAATAAATCAAAATGGTTTGTTCCGATATTTGCGGTTTTTGTAAAGGCTTCAAAAATATGTTCCCGTCTCCGTGCCCTTCCGAAAGAGCGGGAATTTATTCCCGCCCAAAAATATATACCTGTCTCCCTGCCCTTCCTGCTGTGGGGGGCATGGTGGGGGAATAAATTCCCCCACTATCGGAAGGGCAAGGAGACGGTTTTTTGTTTTATTGTAAAATAATTAAAAATGGTTTGTTCCGATTGTTTGCGGTCGTG
>DROJ01000499.1 GCA_011321935.1 Bacteroidota bacterium
CGCCACGCACGCGCGCAAAGGCATCACCCCATAAAAAAAACCTGCTGATCCACACCAGCAGGTTTTTTCATTTTACAAAAAATAAAACTTATGCCTGTTGCAGCAATTGCTTCGGGTAGCGCTTGACCGCCCATTCAAAAGCCCCAAAAAGCAGCAATGAAAACACCATGTCGCCCATCAAGGTATTCCTGAAAAACGGGATGGCTGCGGTAAAGCACTCGCCCAAACCAGAAAAGGTCATCGGGTACATTGTGCCCTGCATCCACACCACAAAATTGGTGACCAGAAAAAACAAAACCGAAGCACCGAGGCTTGCCCCGACCACCCGTAGCAGGGTCACTTTTTTAAGAACAAAAAACGCCAGGCCAACGATGGCAGCTATGGCCAAGTAAACGCCCCAATTTTGGAACAGAACAAAGCCGTCGTAATACTGCGACAAAAACACGTTGTCCAAAATCAGGTTGCTGATCCAAAGTGCAAGCAAAGGAAAAAGGAACGACTTCTTTTTATCCATAAAATAAGCGCCGCCAAAGAGGGCAACGGCCGCCAAAGGCGAAAAGTTGAAAGTCTCTTCAACTCCCAGCGCATAGGGTACAAGGCGGCTCAATGTCACCAAAAAAACGATCAAGGCAAGGATGCCCCATTGGGTCTTTATTTTTCTTTCAGTCATGTTAAGTTTTTTTTAAGTGTCGGCAAAAATAGGGCTAATTGCAAAACTTCCACAATTCAGGCGTGGCTAATATATATGGTGTGCAAAAAGAAAACCCTTGCTTTGGTAAGCAAGGGTCTCTAACCCAAACAAATAAACACAAAAACTACTTTTTAAGATAGGCCAAAAATAAGTGTATTTGAGTTAAAAGACAAGTTGTTTTGGATAAAAAACACGTAGGCATCCTGTTTTATATAAAAAAGGAAAAAACGTACCTGCTTGTTTTTCAACAACTTAAGTAATTCTGGCAAAAATGGGCCTCTGATGAATATCATTAAAAATTCGGAGGTCTGCTAAATACTTTTTGGCACACCGCCAAAAATTCATCAGCAACCGGCCAATGCCCCACATTTGCATTGCTTTTAATAGGGTGTATTTCAAAACTTCGGTTTTTCCTCCGCTTGTCCCCTTAGTGGTACAAATCGTAATTAGCTAACCATTTAGTTTTTGGTTAAATGCCCCATTATCAGGGATTTGGCGGACTAATCACTAGTCAACTAATTACTAATCACTGCCTTAGTCCCCATTTACCCCGCGAAAGTTCTTTGGAAAAACCACTTTCCGGGTTGATGCCCCTCCTACCGGCCGGCCTCCTCCCGCCAATGCTTGATCGTGGAGGGGGCAACCCCGATGTTTTTGGCGACATGAAAAGAAGGACAATCCGTTTTCAGCCCCATTTTTATAATGGCCAAATGATGGACGGCATGGTCGTAGGCATACATCAGTTCCCGGCCGACCGAGGACTCCACGGAGGGCCTTTCGGTATTCAGTTCGGAAGAAAAATCAGCCAGCACAACGAAGTTCCTGTTTTCATCCAAGTCGCATAACTGCGCCGAAATTTTTTGAAAAGCAGCTTTGGCATAAAGTGGCTCGGTCTCTATCCTTACGTCCCGTTCCCGCTTGGCATAATCTATCCGGCCATCCCCGATGCCCTTGAGCAGGCATTCGTAAAAATCATAAATATGGCGGAAATGCTGGCCGATGCTCGAACCATTGAACAACTGGAGCGGCCTCGCATAATCTGTTGGTTTGATCCGCCCCAAAAGTTCGGTCATCTGCTCGATGATGATGTCTGTTCCTTGTTTACAGGTCATTGCGAATTAAGATTTACAGGTCAAATATACCGCTGCACGTTGGCAAGGTCTTGATCTATCTGTGCCAAAATACTTTGGTGGGTTTTTTCAAAATTGTGTTTTGTGTTTTCTATTTTGTCCACCTCGGCCTGTATGTTCTGGTCGGCGCCGTCAATGGTGGCCTGGGATTTGGCGATCTGGTTTTGCAACTGCTCGATCTGTGCTTTCCACTTTAGTATCTGGGCTTTCAATTTGTCAACTTCTGCCTTTTTGGATTTGATCCTCCTGTCGAACTGGTTTTTCAGGGCCACGTCGAACTGCTGCTTTTCCTGCGCCAGCACCTTTTTATAATGCTGCGCGGAAGAGACCAGTTTTTCTTTGGTCAAACCCACGGTGGTAGCGGTTGCAAAGGCAGATTTAAAGGCCAATTGTTCTTCCAGTTCCATACTGGCAAGGCGGCTCAACGACAATTTGAATTCGAGGTAATCGAAGCCTTTCAGGTTGTTCTTGTCCAGCGCTTTGGTCAAGAAATCGAGGCTGCGGTCGTCGAGGTTTTCGTCCTTGCTGAATATCGCTTTCAAGTCTTTTTGCATGTCAGGTAATTTTTGAATTTGGCAAATATAGCAAAGTGCCCGGTTGTTGAAGTTTTAAGGTGACAAAGATCGCTTTTCATTCGATGAAGATGGGTTCTTTGGTAATTGCTGCGTCGGTTTTATAAGTTATTCGCGGGCTTGTTTTTTTTTGAAAAATAATTTGCTACCTTGTGCGCTCATTGAATCAGGCATTTTTTGTTTTTCTCACCTATGCCTGAATGGTCTTTCCTCGCTTACATCCACATTTACTTATTTTGTAACTTTTCTGCAAGGATGTTTCCGCCACAGATTTCACGGATTTCCACAGATTATAAACACGTATTTTTTTCCAAAAAAATTAATCCGTGAAAATCCGTGAAATCTGTGGCGACTTGAATGCAAGCTGAACAGTTACCTTATTTTTTTTATTTAAGCCGACCCAATCCCGAAGCATTTCGGGAGGGTGGCTACGACCGACTATGAACCGAACACTGAACCCATGGTGCTGCGCAATATTGATGTGCATCTCCACCTCCTTATTTTCGCAAAAAAATGCGACCGTGCTGCTGCGCACGGGCGCC
>DROJ01000500.1 GCA_011321935.1 Bacteroidota bacterium
TCCCCGCGCAAAGGCATCACCTCAAAGGCCCCCGCTAAACAGTTATAAAACAATTAAAAATAACCGGCCATGAAAAGCGCAAACCAAGATATGGAAGTATTGGAACGGCCTGCTATCCAACCTTATAAAATAAAACAGGCAATGGGAGGTTTGGAAATGGGGCCTTCGGACGAGCCCCTGCTCAAATATGTGGGCTTTTTTTCTGGCCTGATCCCGGTCGAGGCCGCTTATTTTTTGCACGTCGTGCCCAATTTCGATTTGTTCCTGTCGCTTTATTCAAAAGAAACGCGCGCCCTTGCGGGGCAATATATCCTCAATGAAAATTTGCGGCAGCGGATGAAAGAAATGATCGCCCGCAATGTTCCAAAAGAAAACAAAATAGATATTGAATATGATGTGCGGGAAGGCAACCCGCTGACAGAATTGTTATTGGACGCAAAAGAAACAAATGCCGACTTGGTTGTTATCGGGAAAAAAGGCAAACATGAGAACCACGCCATATTGGCAAAAAACCTGGTGCGGAAAGTAAAATGCAACGCCCTCGTAGTGCCGAACGCAGCAACGCATTCTTTGAAAAAAATATTGGTGCCCATTGACTTTTCCAAACATTCTATCAATGCTTTGCAAACGGCCATTGCCATTAATAAACAATTAAAAGAACCTGCTGAAATAATATGCCTGAACATATACGATATGCCCGACATAGCTTCTTTTAAGCTCAGCAAAACGAGGGAACAGTTCCGGCATATGATAGAAGAGGACAGGATGCTGGCCTTCGATGCCTTCCTAAATACTTATGCACACGGTGAGCAAGTGAAAAAGGTTTTGGTGCAGAAGGAAATGCCGAGGACGCCGCATTATATCATGGAATATGCCAGCGAAAATGAAATTGATTTCATGGTGATGGGAGCAAAGGGGCATTCAAAAGTTGAGTTGTTGTTTATGGGCAGCGTGACGGAAAAGCTCCTCACGATCAACAACAGCATCCCGACGCTTATCGTCAAAAAAAAGTATTAGAACATTGGTCACATAGGTTAGTTTAATGGTTGGCCGCCACGTTGGGTGGCCAATTTTTTTTAATCAAAATCAAATAAACATGAATATCCAAATCCAATCCATCCACTTCTCGCCGAGCGAGGCACTGAATGAAAAAATAGAAAAAAAACTGCAAAAGGTTTTCGGAAAATACACTTACGCAAAGAGAGCTGAAGTTTTCCTGAAATACCATGAAAATGCCCGTGAAGAAAAATACGATATGGAAATCAAAGTAGCTTTAAAACATGCGGAACTGTTCGCCGAAACGAGAGAGGACGACTATTACAAGGCCCTCGACAAGAATATGCTAAAACTAAAACGGCAGCTTGAAAAATACAAGGAAAAAACATACGCACATCTTTAATGATTTAAGCTCGACTACTGGTTCGATTCGTAATTAGCGGACTATTTATTTTTTGGTAAATGCCACATTATCAAGAATTTGGCGAACTAATAACTAATCAACTAATTACGAATCACTGCACTACTTAGCAGGCCTCCACTTTGGAAAAAGATTGGAGGCTTTCTTTTGTGAGATAAATCACCGCTTAAAATGATGCTTCGCATTGCCGTATCAGCGGGCCTCGGCTATATTTGAAATAACGAGATAAAGAGTTTCTAATCAAAAAAAAAATTATCATCATGTTACGTGCAAATATCAAAAACAGAACTTTCGATTGGATGGGCGAGCGCTATGCCCCCATTATTGACCCTCACCACTTCCTCGGGCGCGACCTGCTGAACCCCGTTTGGGGCAAAACAAAAAGGCAGCCCCCTGTCAATATCCGCAAGGACAACAAAGTCTTTGAAATGGAAATAGCCGTGCCGGGCTATACCAAAGACGACTTGGAAATCATCATCAAAGATGACATCCTGATTGTCAAAGGTGAAAACAAAATGGCCGATTTCAGCCCCGGTGCCGAATATGTCCTCCGGGAATTTGATACGGAAACATTCGAACGGCAGTTCGTACTTGCAAAAGGCATCGGCCATGAAAACATAAAGGCGGAATGCAAAAATGGCATCTTGAAACTCACCTTTTACGATGTGCCCGCGGAAGAAGAAAAATGGTTTAAAAAAGTGGAGGTCGTTTAAATAAGGGTATTAAGGTATTGTTAGGTATTCGGGTATTTAACAATGCAGGTTTCCAATATCTATTATATGCCAATCA
>DROJ01000501.1 GCA_011321935.1 Bacteroidota bacterium
GCATCTTGAGCTGAGTTTTTTCATACTAATTATTGAGGGTATAATGGATTTTGTCAGGTTGATGGCGCCATGCACAAAATATTTCAGGATATATATGAAATAGCTTTGCTGCTAAAACCCATCCGGGTCAAAGCGCCACAGGACTTTGTTGGTCGGGTTGGAGGCTTGGGTCCTTATCACGAAAATATTGTTGTCGTTGGTCCAGCCGCCCATGGTAAAAAAGATAAGGTTGTTTGGCAGGCTCTCCTTGGTCCTCCACGAGTCGTTCCACGGCCGATAGACATAAAACCTCCTGTCCGATTCTTGCATGCCCGCATAGGCCATGCCGTTCAAGAGGACAGAGACGCCGTATTCTTTGGGCTGGGTGGGGAACTGGGCAACCCTGGTCCATTCGTCGTTGGTATAATCGTGGCGGTAAGTTTCGCCCGTTTCGGTGACAAAATAGTTGTAACCGTTGAGGTGGAAGAAGGGGTAGGAGTTGAGCGGCGAGATGGGGCTGACCGTAAAAACGGGGTCCCATGTGTCCGTACCGATGTCGTAAACATGCACCTCGTAGCTTCTGTCCCGGCCTGAAACTTCGCCTCCATAAAGGTATATCTTGTTGTCGGCCATCAAGGTCACCGCTTTGTAAAGGGCGATGGGGGCATCTTGCAGGCGGACAAAACCCTGGTCTTCGTATTTCCAAAATTCAGTGCTGAGCGGGATGGTTTGGGTAGGGAATGCGACCTTTATGGTGCTACCTCCCCCGAAATAGGAGGCGTTGAAAAACGCGCCGTCCACAGGCTGGCCGGGAAAGGCGATGGGGGTTCTTTGCAGGCTCTTTTTGTTGAGCAACTGGAATTGCGGAGAGAGGAGGCCTTGCACCAAGCCCAGTCCGTAGATGAAATTTTCGGTGTTTTCAAAATAGACATGCCGTTGGCTTTTGAAAGAGTTGTCCAATGTTGCCTCTTCGTTCCACTCGCCGATGATGTACTCAAAGGGTTCGCTGAATTCAGAAGTGTCGCCCTGCGATATTAGTTTCAAGTTGATCGTCGGGTCATTGTCGAGGGCAGGCACCTTGAATTCCACAAAAGTTTCCGAAATGATATTGTCGGGGGTGAGCAGCCTTTCGTTGTTCCATATTATTTTGGTGTCGGCGGTAAGGTTGATGCCTTCCAAAGTCAATTTGGTGTTCTGTTTTCCTTCTTTTGGGCTGAAGTCAATGGCCTTCGGCGATAGGGTAGAGAAGGGCAGCACGTTGCCGGTTTTGGTTTCCCCCTTGGTAAGGATGAAGGCCCGGCAATAGTAGTCGAGGTGGATGTCCAGCCCGTTTGTTTCGCCGATAAAGCGGCCGGGGATGCTTTTTTCGCCCAAAGAAATGACAATTGGATCGGAAAAATTTTCATCCGTATCTATCTGGAAACCATGGTCTTCCACCGCAACTTCGCCCTGTGCCAGCACCCGTCCGGTCATGATGGCCTGCTCGCCGCTGGTAAAAACGATTTCTTCGGTGAATACGGAAACGTTGGTGTCAATGTCGTCATTGTTGCAAGAAAAAAGGAAGGTTGCCATGCACAGCAGCAGGGCCGGGAGTGGGTTCAGAGTTTTTATCATTATACGGTTGGTCGTTAATAAGTCAGAACAAAATGCACTGTTCAAAAATGGGCGGCAAGATAGTTTAATCGGATAAATTGAGCGAAGCCTACAAATATTAGTTCGGCATTTTATGGTGCTTTTGTAAGGTGTTGTCATTTTGAGCAAGCTCATATGACCCGATCAGTAGCCCAACTTGTATCCGCTCAAAACCGAGGATATATATCTTCGGCTGTCGGAACGAGAGGATATAAATCCTCGGCTGTCGGAACGAGAGGATATATATCCTCGGTTTTGAGCGGATACCTTTTGAATACATTTTTGGATTTTTACAGAACGAACAGGCAAGGAGATTCGCTGCATAAAGGAGGGTGAAATTCAGTCCACAGTCCACAGTCCGCAGTCCGCAGTCCACAGTCCACAGTCTTTGTGGAGCGGGGCTTGGCAATTCCCTAATTCCCCGATTTCTTATATTTCCCCTCAAACCGTTTGGCCACTTCCCATTTCACCCCGATCATTTCTTCGAGCGAGAGCTTGGCCAGTTCGATATTTGTTTCGGCCGACAGGCGTTTTTCGGTGGCGGCGCTGTAAGATTCGGAGGCGCGGAGCATGTCTTCCATATCGAGTTCGGCATTTTTGAAGCGGCGTTGGGCGAGGTCAAAAGTATTTTTGGAAACCTCTTCGGCCTTTACCCGCACCTTCAGGGTTTCGATGGCAAGCAGCAGTTTGTTGTAGCGGAAAAGCGTTTCTGCGCGGATGCTCATTTTATGTTCGTTGGCCTCCATCTCGGCTATTTTCACGTCCACCTCTTCCAGCTTCCTCTCTTTTTTTGTGTTCGTAAAACTGCCGAGGCTGACCGCAGCAGAAAATTGGTACAATGGGTAGAGCACAAAGTTGTTGGGGTCGGGCGCCAGCACATTTTCCAAACTGACCTCGTTGATGTTGAAGGAAAAGCTCATATCGTCCATCCATTCCGTCCGTTTCAGGTCCACTTCCATCTCCTCTTTTGTTTTTTCAAAATTCAAAATCTGCGTTTGCGGGCTGTTGAGCCAGGCCAACTGCACGAGGTAATCTTCAAAATTGGCGGGCCGCTGCCCCTCCGGCGTCACTATTTTATTGAAATCAACAATTTGCGAAATGCTTTGCTGCGAGTACAGGTTTAAAAAAAACAAGATCAATAAAAACCTGAACGTCAATGCCTTGTAATGTTGCTGCATTGTATGGATTTGATAATTAAATTATTCGTGAAAGTGGGTTTCAAAAATGGGCCAGCCGGGATCAACCTGAAATTTCAACAATCAGGCCATTGCACAAGAACAGGGGAGATGCAAAATAAACCGCAAATCTATGATGCCCGACTTGAAGCCTAATGTTTTTTCCCGTATTTTTGTGTCTCATTTTTCTTCCCTCGGTGGCTCACGTTCTGAAACCGCACCTATATAGAAATCTAATTGTGAATTAATTCCCGTATTTTTTCAAGACACTACCAATATAGTCTTACCAGAAATTGTACCCCCCCTTAATGTTTGAACAAACACCTATTAGGATCGCATGATCCTTCTATACAGTTGCTATGAACCAACACTTACGCCAAGCGGAAAACATTTCTTTTCCTTCCGACACCTGCCTGCACGACCTGTTCCGACGACAGGCCGAACGCTGCCCAGATGCGACCGCCCTCGTTTTCAAAAACAAGTCAATTACGTACCAAGAACTTGACCGCCGCTCCGATCAAATAGCGGCTCGGCTCATCCAACTCGGCATCCAGCCCGAAGACTTCGTGGCCCTCTACCTCGAACGTTCGCTCGAACTCATCATCGGCATTTTTGGCATCCTCAAAGCAGGCGGAGCATACGTGCCCATTGACGTGGACTACCCAAAAGACCGCATGGCCTTCATGCTCCAAGATGCACAGGCCAAAGCCGTCCTTACCCAAAAACATTTAAAAAACAGCCTGCCCAAAACCCCCGCCAACCTTATCGTCCTCGATGAGCAACCAGCGACCAACAACCAGCAACCAGCAACCAGCAACCAGCAGCCAACAACCAGCAATCACCTCGCCTACATGATCTACACCTCCGGCAGCACGGGCAGGCCAAAAGGCGTGATGATCTCCCACGAAAACGTGTGCAACCAGTTAGAAGGCCAGCAGGCCATTGCCCCGGCGCCGATTGACGTGATGATGCTTACCTGCTCCATCAGTTTCGACGTGTCGGTGCTGACCATTTTTTGGACACTGCTGCAGGGCGCAACTTTGGTCATACCAGAGCAGGGCGAGGAAAAGGACATAGCCAAACTCGCCGAAACTATTTTCAAAAACAAAGTGAGCCACATCCTCACCCTGCCCTCCCTCTACACCCTGCTGCTCGAACAAGCCCCCTCCCATAAACTCCAGTCCATAAAACTGGTAAATGTCTCCGGCGAGGTATGTCCCGTTTCGCTGGCGCAAAAGCACGAACAGATCATCCCCAACGGACAGCTTTACAACCTCTACGGCCCCACCGAGGCCACCGTCAACTGCACCTACTTCACCTTTCCAAAAGGATACGCTGCCGCAAAAGCACCCATCGGAATCCCCATTTTAAATTATCAAATTTTCATTTTAAATGAAAAAATGGAAGAAGTGCCAAAAGGTGAAATCGGAGAAATATACATCGGCGGCACAAAACCCGTCATCGCCCGCGGCTACTGGAACCGCCCAAAACTAACCGCCGAACGTTTTGTCAAGTCTCCTTTTGTAAGTACATCTAAAAATCCAAGCAAAGGAACGGCTCAAACTCCCCCCTCTTTGGGAAGCCTGTCCCGACACATCGGGAAGGCCGAGAGGGGGCTTCCACTACCAAGCAACCCAAAAAATCCAAGCAAAAGAACGGCTCAAACTCCCCCCCCTTTGGGAAGCCCGTCCCGATCCATCGGGAAGGCCGAGAGGGGGCTTCCACTACCAAGCAACCCAAAAAATCCAAGCAAAGGAACGGCTCAAACTCCCCCCCCTTTGGGGGGGGGCGGGGGGGGGCTTTACCGCACCGGCGACCTCGCCCGCCTTCTCCCCGACGGCAACATCGAGTTCCTCGGCCGCTCCGATTTCCAAGTAAAATACCGCGGCTTCCGCATCGAACTCGGCGAGGTGGAAACAGCCATCTCCAACCACCCCGCCATCAAAGAAACGGTCGTCCTCTTAAAAAACCAGCACGAGGTCAACAACCAAAAACTGGTAGCCTACCTGACTGTCAATCAAGGCTTTACGGCAACCGTTTCCGAACTCCGGGAACATCTTTCAACCTCGCTGCCGGAGTACATGCTGCCCTCCAATTTTGTTTTTTTGGAAAAAATGCCCCTCACCACCAACGGCAAATTCGATCGGCAGGCATTGCCCGAACCGACCAACGAGCGGCCTGCCCTTGCCGAAGGTTACGAAGCCCCCGAAACGGAAACAGAAAGCTATGTCACCAAAATATGGGAGTCCATTTTGCAGGTAGCGCCCATCGGCCGCAACGACAAATTTTTTGAACTCGGCGGCACCTCCATCCAAGCTGCCAAGTTCATCGGCAGGCTGATGACTGAACTCGATACCTCCATTTTCATCACCACTATTTTCGACTATCCGACGGTGGCCACTTACACCCGTTTTTTGGAAAAAAATTATCCCAAGCCCAGCAAAATTTTAGAAAAGAAATCAATTGAATTAGTATCCCAAGCGGAGGGGGCTGAAAGCGACAGTTCTCTCCCATTTTTGACGCCAGAAAAGATAGCTGATTTTAAAAATATCATCCCAATTCACCTCAGGCCAGTCCACAGTCCACAGTCCACAGTCCACAGTTTGGAGCGCAGCGGAAATCCCGAATTAACTTCGGGGCCACAATCCATCGGCCTTGATCCTCGTTCTCCGATTTTCATCATTGCGCCTCCGCGTTCAGGGACTACTTTGTTGAGGGTCATGTTGGCAGGTCATCCCGGTTTGTTCGCTTGCAACGAGTTGCAACTGCTTCATTTTGAAACACTTGCAGACCGGGGCGCCTCCTACGTCGGCAAATTTGCCCTGTGGACAGAGGGCCTTGTCCGTGCCATTATGGAGCTGAAAAAAATGGACGCCGACGAGGCCAAAGGCCTGCTCCAAGCATTTGAAAAACAGGGCATGACCACCTTTGAAATGTTCAACCAATTGCAAGAGTGGTCGGGAAATAAAATTTTGGTGGACAAATCGCCGAGCTATGCCCTCGACCCATTGGCCTTGCAAAAAGCAGAAAATGATTTCCGAAATGCCCGTTACATCCACCTCGTCCGCCACCCGTACAGCATGGTCCGTTCTTTCGAAAAATACCACATGGAGCAGGTATTGTACCTCAACGGGCATGACTATACACCGCAAGAATTGGGGGAACTCGTTTGGCTGCAAAGCCACCTCAACACCCTTGATTTTTTAAAAAATATCCCCGCTTCGCGGAAATGCCGCATCCGTTACGAAGACTTGGTACTCGACCCCGAAAAAGAAATGCGCCGAATGTGCGCCGAACTCAACCTGCCATTTCACCAAAACCTGCTGAACCCCTACCAAGACCTCGACAAAAAAATGACCGACGGCCTCTACCAAAACAGCCGTTCGATGGGCGACGCCAATTTTGACAAACAACAAAAAATAAACGCCAAAAAAGCCGAAGATTGGAAAGGTGTCCTCAACGATAATTTCCTCTGCAAAGACACATGGCAACTGACCCAACAGCTTGGCTACCAGCCATTTGAGGCGATGCCTTTGCGGGGAGGAAGCGGGTGGAAAGGCGTTGCCTCAAATGGCGGAAGCCCCGACAATTCTAAAGAAAGGCCGGAGCAACCCCGGTTTGAGGCGATGCCTTTGCGTGGGGAAGGCGGGTGGAAAGGCGTTGCCTCAAATGGCGACAGACCGAACAATTCTAAAGAAAGGCCGGAGCAACCTCGGTTTGAGGCGATGCCTTTGCGTGGGGAAGGCGGGTGGAAAGGTGTTGCCTCAAATGGCGGAAGACTCGACAAACATAAAAAAAGGCCGGAACAGCTTCATTTCGAGGCAACAGGAAAAGGTGAACTTGATCCTCAAAAAACGATTTCCAAACCATCCCCTCAAATGGACCACAACCATTCAACCATTCAACCATCCAACCATTCAAATATCGCCATCATCGGCATGTCCTGCCGCTTCCCCGGTGCCAACACCCTCGACGAGTTCTGGCAAAACCTCATCGAAGCCAAAGACGTGAGCCGGAAAGTAACCCCCGAAGACCTGCGACAAGAAGGAGAAGAAACAGCAAAACCTGCCAACTACATTTGGAAAACCTACGCCCTCGACGACCCCTATTGCTTCGATGCTTCCTTCTTCGGCTACCACCCAAAAGAGGCCGCGATGATGGATCCACAGCACCGCGTTTTCCTCGAAACGGCTTATGAGGCGCTCGAATCTGCGGGGTACGACCCATTCAAATTTGACGGAAAAATCGGCGTATTCGGCGGTGTAGCGCGGAATACTTATTTCACAAAAAATATTTCAAAAAATGAAAAACTGCTGCAAGAAGCAGGCGGCTACCAAGAAATGCTCGCCGCCGAAAGCAGCTTTTCCATCAGCCGGGTAGCCTATAAACTGAACCTGAAAGGCCCTGCCGTCAATGTGCAAACGGCCTGCTCAACGGGCGGCGTAGCCATTCATTTGGCCTGTCAATCTTTAATGAGCGGCGACAGCGAAATGGTCATCGTCGGCGGCGGGCGCATCCAATCCCCGGTCAACGGCGGCTACGAATACGTGGAAGGCGGCCCTCTCTCGCCCGACGGGACTTGCCGCGCATTCGATGCTTCCGCAAACGGCATGGTGCAGGGCAACGGCATGGGCATGCTTGTCCTGAAAAGGCTCGACCAAGCCCAAAAAGACGGTGACCACATCTGGGCAACCATCCGTTCAACGGCCATCAACAACGACGGCGCAGACAAAACGGGCATCACTGCCCCGAGCCGAAAAGGACAGGCCGATTGCATCGCCGAGGCCATCGAAAGGGCAGGCCTCACCGCTGCGCAAATCGGCTATTTTGAAACCCATGGCACCGGCACTTTTATTGGCGATCCCATTGAAATTCAAGGACTTACGGACGCCGTGTCCCGTTCTTCCATCCCCGGCAAGACCCCCATCGGCAGCGTAAAAACCAACATCGGCCACCTCGACGCCGGCGCCTGCATCGCGGGCATTATCAAGACGGCGCTGTCGCTAAAAAACGAAATGCTGCCTCCGACCATGCACTTCGAGCAGCCCAACCCGCAGCTCGATTTAGACAACTCTCCATTTTATATAAATAAAAAGGTGCAGCCCTGGCTGACGGGTAGAGAGCCGAGAAGGGCAGGGGTTAGTTCGTTCGGATTGGGAGGCACGAACGCGCACATTATTTTGGAAGAAGCGCCTGAGGTCAGTCCACAGTCCACAGTCCTCAGTCCACAGTCTGTGTGGAGCAAACCTGGGCTGTTGATCTTTTCTGGAAAAACAGAGGAAGCGGTAGAGCAGATGGTAGGTGATTTTGAAAAATATTTTGCTGAAAACGAGGCACTAAATATTGCCGACGCAGCTTACACATTGGCCGCAGGCCGACCAAAATTCAAAAAAAGAAAAGCCCTGATTTTTGGCTCAAACAACAAGCGCGTAGCAATAAACAACCAACAACCAACAACCAACAACCAATTCGTTTTCATGTTCCCCGGCGGTGGTTCGCAATACGAGGACATGGCCAAAGACCTTTACGAGGCAAATTTATTTTTCAAAAAACAAGTGGACGTATGTTTTGAAATATTAAAATCAAAACATGATTTGGATGTAAAAGGAGTAGTCTTTCCAAATGCCGGGTCAATGATCACTGATCACCGGTCACTAATAACTAAGCCCTCCTTCGCCCTCGCCTCCCTTTTCACCATCGAATATTCCCTCGCCAAACTCTGGCAACATTGGGGCATCGAACCCGCCGAAATGATCGGCCATTCGATGGGCGAATACACCGCTGCCTGCCTCGCCGGGGTGATGACTTTGGAGGAGGCACTCGGCTTGGTAACAGTGCGCGGCAAGCTGTTCGAGACCCTCGACGGCGGCGGCTGCATGTTGAGCATCGCAACGACGGAAAGCAATCTGGCGCCCATGTTGGACAGCGACCATACCATCTCCGTCATCAACAAATCGGACAGCCTCGTGGTCAGCAGCACCCAAAAAGGCATTGAAAGGTTGAAAGCAAAATTGGACAAAAAAGGCATTGACAATGCCCTGATCCACATCTCCGTTCCCGCCCATTCCCCGCTCATCGAACCCATTTTAGATGAGTTTAAAAAATATTTACAAACTGTTGATTTTCAGAAACCTAAACTCCCCTTCATCTCGAATGTAACAGGCACTTGGATCAGCCCAAAAGAAGCCACCGATCCAGATTATTGGATAAAACACATCCGCCAAACCGTAAGGTTTGCCGACGGTCTGAATACCCTGATGCACCCGTCCACCGTCCATCGTCCACCGTCCACCGTCTCAAAGAATCGTATCTTCCTCGAAGTGGGACCCGGACAGACGCTCAGTTCGTTTGCCCGGGCCTTTCCCACTCTCAACGGGGAAAAGCGCTTGGTACTTGCCTCGGTGCGACACCCAAAAGAGCAGGCCGACGACGTGGAATTTATCTACCGTTCGGTTGGCAAGTTATGGGTGAACGGAAAGGACATTGACTGGCAAAATTTTTATGAAGGCGACCGCAAACGCATCCCGCTGCCGACCTATCCATTTGAAAAAAAGAAATATTTTATTGCAGCTAAACGTAGCGCTGAACTCCCGTTCAGCGATGTTTCCGAACAGGAGTTCGGAGCTACAAAAACACTCGACCCAACTATGAGCAACCAATCACGCATTCCGATTTTAATCAAAGAAATAAAAGAGTCGCTGCACGAACTCAGCGGCATGGAACCCGCCGACATGGAGGCCGAAGCCACCTTCTTGGAACTCGGTTTCGATAGCCTTTTCCTAAGCCAAGCGGTCATCAAGTTCAACTATAAATTCAAGTTGAAATTGAGCTTCCGGATGCTTTTTGAGGAGGCGCCGACGGTGGAAGCATTGGCGGAGTACATTGATGGGGAGATACCCGAAGAACTGTTCCGGCCCTCGGTGTCCGACGCCTCTAAGGCGTCCGACACCTCGGCTTTGGCTTCTAATATTAAGGTTGTGCCGGTTCAGGTATCAGACGCCCTGAAGTCTTCGGGCACCGGGTTAGCGAATCCTAACCAACAGATAACCAATCTCTTACAGCAACAACTCAACATCATGCAGCAGCAAATAGACTTGCTGCGCGGAGGTGCGGCAAGTAACCCCGATGGAAATCGGGGCCGCACCAGTAACCCCGATGGAAATCGGGGCCGCACCAGTAACCCCGATGGAAATCGGGGCATCAAATCCCAAATCAAGCGCAAAACAAAAGGCGTCACCGCCAAAATGGGAAATTATAAAAAAATCGGCAGCAGCGACGACCTGAGCCAAAAACAGCAGCAGGCCTTGGCCGATTTCATCAGCCGCTACAACGCCCTGACCAAGACCTCAAAAGAGATGGCCGAGCGCCACCGCCTGTATTATGCCGACCCGCGCGGGGTAACAGGGTTTAGCAAGTTATGGAAAGAAATATGTTACCAGATAGCCCACGAAAAATCAAAAGGTGCGCGCATTTGGGACGTGGACGGCAACGAGTATATTGACTATGTGATGAGTTACGGCGTGGCCCTTTTTGGGCACATGCCGGACTTTGTGGAGGAGGCCGTCATCGAGGCAGTGCGCAAGGGCAACAGCATTGACCTGCTGCCCCCACAGGCGACCGAAATTGCCCGCATCATCTGCGAAATAACGGGCTACGACCGCGCCACTTTGTCCAACACCGGAACGGAAGCCGTACTCGGCGCAGTGAGGGCAGCGAGGACGGCCACGGGCAGGGACCGCATCGCGGTTTTTGATACCGATTACCACGGCATGGTTGACCAGTTTTTGGTGCGGGGCATTCATCTGCGCGGAGAAAGCAAAACCCTTCCTTCCTCTGCTGGCATCCCCAAATTTTTGGTAGAAAATACGCTGACGCTGGACTACGACGACCCCGAAGTTTTACAAAAACTCGAAAACGAAATAGCCGAACTCGCCGCCGTGGTCATCGAACCGGTGCAGGCGCAGAACCCGCATTGGCAGCACCGGGAACTCATCCAAAAAATAAGGCAACTCACTGAAAAACACGACGTTGTGCTCATTTTTGATGAAATAATAAACGGCTTCCGAATGGACAGGCGCGGCGCACAAGGTTGGTACGGCGTGGACGCCGACATCAGCGCCTACGGCAAATCAATAAGCGGTGGCCTGCCCCTTGCAGCGGTGGCCGGCAAGGCCAAATACATGGACGCCTTCGACGGCGGCCAATGGAAATACGGCGACGATAGCTCGCCCGACGGAGTGATAACTTACTTCGCTTCGACATTTATAAAAAACCCGATCAGCGTGGCCGCGGGCTATGCGGCCATGAAAGAAATCGAGCGGCTGGGACCGGCACTGCAAGCTGATTTAAATGAAAAAACCATCCGTTTTGCGGAGCGGATACGGGAGATATTTTTGCGCAGCAAAGCACCCCTCATGATTCAGTGCGCCTCTTCTTTTTTTATGATAAAATATGCGGATGGAAGCCCGCTCAACCGTCTGTTCCATTACTTTTTGCGGGCGAGGGGAATCAATGTCCGGGAGCGCCCCTGCTTCATCTCGACCGCCCATACCGAGGCCGATTTTGAGAAAACTTACGAGGCATTTGAACTGGCCATTGCGGACATGTTTGAGGCCGACCTGTTCCAGGCTTATGAAGGCGAGGACTTGAACGTGATCGTTTCTCAGTCTTCAGTCCGGCAGTCCACAGTCCGTCAGTCTTCAGTCCGGCAGTCCGCAGTCCTCAGTCCGACAGTCGGTAGCCTGAAATTGGAGGAAGGGCAGGGCTTCCAATACCCAATACCCAATACCCAATACCAAGTCCCTTTGACAGAGGGGCAGCAGGAGATTTTTCTTTCCGATCAAATCTCGCCGGAGGCCTCAAAGGCATACAACATCGCCACTGAAATCAGGCTGGAAGGAAAGCTGGACGTGGAACGGATGAAAGCAGCTTTGCAGGCATTGGTGGCCCGGCACGAAGCGTTGCGCACGGTCATCAATGCGGACGGAAAGACGCAGACCATTTTGCCGGAACTGGAAATTGAAATTCCGGTGGTTGATTGGAGGGTTGACAACCCGCCAGAAGGCCGCGTTGTCAACTCTTTGGAACAGCTCTACCACGAAGAAGCCGAACACCTTTTCGACCTGCAAAACGGCCCGCTTGTCCGTTTCAAAATCATTTTGCTGGAAAATGAGCTGAGCCTCGTTTTCATCCACGTACACCATATTATATGTGATGGCTGGTCGCTGGGCATTTTGACGCGGGAGTTGGGGGAGATGTATGGCTCGGATCTAAGTTTACTAAACCTTAAAGGTTTAGTAAACTTGAAAACGCTGGAAACGCCCAAACAACTCAGCCAATACGCCACCGAACAGGCTGGTTTACAGCAACTTGACCTTTACCAAGAAAATGAAAAATACTGGCTGAACGAGTTTGCCGACGGCGTGCCCGTGCTCAACCTGCCGACTGATTTCCACCGCCCGCCCGTGAAAACCTACCCCGGCGCAGTGGAAAAAATCAGCTTCGGGCCAGCATTTGTAAAACAACTCCGCAAGGCGGCGGCCAAGCAGGGCAGCACCTTTTATGTGTTCCTGCTGGCGGCCTATCAGGCCTACCTCGGGCGCATCACTGGGCAGGATGATTTTGTGATCGGCGTGGCAGCGGCAGGGCATAATCTGCCGGGCAACCAAAACCTCGTCGCCCATGCCATCGGCCTGCTGCCCGTGCGGACAAAAATAGGGGCGGGCATTTCATTTAAAAAATACCTGAAAGAGGTGCGGGGCAAGGTGTTGGATGCCTTCGACCACCAGCAGTTTACTTATGGCTCGCTGTTGAAAAAATTGAAAATGCAGCGCTCTTCCGACCGCAGTACAATGGTTAGTGTGGCCTTCAATTTGGACAGCCCGTTGGATGATCTGTTTTTTGGAAAATTGCAGGCGAGTACCAAAGCCATCCCGCGGCATTACGAGACATTCGACAGCTTCATCAATCTCAAGCCACTCGGTGAAGGAGTGGACTTTGAATGGAATTTCAACACCGACCTTTTCCAAAAAGAAAGCATCCGGCTGCGGCTGAAAGAGTTCAAACAGTTTTTGCAGAGCATACTCGTGGAGGCGGAAAAACCAATCGCCGAGTTACTCCTTTTACCAGATTTTGAGAGACAGCAGATCGCCGCCTTCGGGCAGGGCGAAAAGGTAGAATTTCCGCTCCACCTATGCCTGCACCAACTGTTTGAGCAGCAGGCCAAAAAGACGCCGGACAAGGTGGCCGTGACCATGAGCGCCCCTCCCGAACATGCGCCCAACAACGGCCACGACAGCCACCTGACCTACCGCCAACTGAACAATAAAGCCGATGCCCTCGCCGCTGTTTTGATAGAAAAAGGGCTGCAGCCGGGCGACTTCGTAGGTCTCTGTATGGAGCGCTCGCTCGATATGATGGTGGGCATTTATGGCATCCTAAAGGCAGGCGGGGCTTATGTGCCGATTGACCCGAAAAACCCGGAAGAGCGCATCGGCTTTATGCTGGAAGATGCTGGTTGTCAGGTGCTTGTGACGCAGGAAGCGCTGCTTGAAACGCTGCCTGAATATGGAGGGATGATTGTTTTTGCGGGCGGCACTGCTGAGATGAACAGTTCCGCCTCTCGGCGGATGCCAAAGGTTGCCGGGTCTGTTTCCGACCCTGGTTCACTAATCACTGATGACCAATCACTAACCACTAAACCCCCTGCTTACATAATTTATACTTCGGGTTCAACGGGGACCCCGAAGGGAGTAGTTGTCCGTCATGAAAATGCGGTGAACACGCTGTTTGCGATCAACCGCTATCTTGAAATTTCCGGGGAAGACACGGTTTATTCCGTGTCTTCCATGTCTTTTGACATGTCCATTCCCGACTACTTCCTGACGCTGATGCAGGGCGCTACTTTGGTATTGGCCGACGAGGCCACCAAAAAAGATGGCTTTGCGCTGCGGACGGCCATCGAGGTCTATCGGCCTACTTTTATGCAGGCCACGCCGACCACTTGGAAGATACTCTTTTTGTCGGGCTGGCAGGGCGATGCCAATTTGAAAGCCGTGGCTGGCGGGGAGGCATTTTCAAAAAAACTCGCTGCGCAAATGGCGGCCTGCTGCAAGGCGGTGTGGAACGGATATGGCCCCACGGAGACGACCATTTACGCCACCTATCAGCGGGTGACGGAGGAGCATTTGGCGCGCTGCCCGGGCGAACATGTGGCCATCGGTTCGCCTATCGCAAATGTCGAAATGCAGGTTTTGGACAAAAACAAACAGCCCGTTCCGATTGGTGTGCCGGGCGAGTTGTACATCGGCGGAAAGGGCGTTTCGAGCGGTTATTTGAACCGGGCTGAACTGACGGAAGAGAAGTTTTTACATCTCTCGCCATTACCGATAAATTCAAATTCGGAGACGGCTCTAACTCCCCCCCCTTTGGGGAGCCAGTCCCGATTCGTCGGGAGGGCTGGGGGGGGGCTTTACCGCACCGGCGACCTCGTCCGTTATTTGCCGACAACCTGTCCCGAGCACTCGGGAGGCGAAATAGAATTTCTTGGCCGCATAGATAAGCAAGTGAAAATCAGGGGTTTCCGCATTGAACTGGGAGAGATAGAGGAGTGCATCAAAAAGCACGAAACCGTTGAACAGTGCGCCGTCAATGTGTTTGAAGACCAAACGGGCAGCCATCAGCTTGCCGCTTATTTTGTTCTTTCAAAAGGTTTTCCTTCGGGAAAAAACGGCATTTCGGGTGAAAATTTGGCGGAGGAATTAAAGGCATTTTTGCGCAAGCAATTGCCCGGTTTTATGGTGCCTGCCTATTTTACGGAAATGAAAGCCTTGCCGATGAACAGCTCGCTGAAAGTTGACCGTAAGGCGCTGCCCGAACCGCAGCTTTCAAATTTGCCGAAGGCGAAAAAAGAAATAGCGAGTACCAAAGGCGAGCAACTGCTGACGGGCATCTGGCAAGAACTTTTGGGCCTAAAAGAAGTGAGTGTGCAGGACGACTTTTTCGATTTGGGCGGCCACTCATTGGCGGCGGTGCAACTGATGACGAGGATCAAGGAACTGACAGGAAAGAAGCTGCCGCTGACCACTTTGTTCCAGCATTCGACCATCAAAAAACTGGCTTCGCAACTCAATGGCTTTAACAAACCGCTGCAAAACGGGACATCATCGGACGGCTCAAAAGATGCCGGATTTGTCTCTTTGATCTGCATCCAAAAAGGAGGGGACAAAACGCCGCTCTACCTCGTACACGGGGGCGGGCTGCACGTTTTGTTTTATCAAAATATGGTAAAATACCTCGACAAGGACCAGCCCATATATGCGCTGCAAGCAAGGGGGCTGAACGGCGACGTGCCGCCCCTCGACCGCATCGAGGACATGGCCGCGCATTATATCCGGGAGATAAAAATGCAGAACCCCGAGGGGCCATATTGCCTTGCGGGCTACTCGCTCGGCGGCCTCATTGCTTGGGAAATGGCGGCTCAGTTAAAAGCAGAAAACAAGGAAGTGCCGCTGCTTTCATTGTTCGATGCGGTGGCCAAATACGAGTGGGCAGGCACGGGCAACAGCGGTAATTTGAAAAAGAAAATGAAAAAAATCGGCTTCAACCTTTCGCTGCTTTTGAAAGAACCGGGCAAGGCCATCGAGTACAAATCGTCGGTGCTGAAAATGCAGTTCCAGCACATGAAAGGCAAGCTGCAAATGGCCTACCGCAACAACAAAACCAATGAGATCGAGGAGGGCTTTTTGCCTTTCGGGAAGGAGGTTTACGAAAAGAGCATCGAGGCATACGAACACTACGAACTGAAGCCGCTCAATATTCATGTGGATTTGTTCAAGGCAATTGACCAAATGTTTTATCTTCACGACCCGGAGAATTATGGCTGGGACCGCTTTGCCCTGGAGGGCCTCACTGTCCACAAAATCGCCGGCAACCATTTGACCCTTTTTGACGAGCCGCACGGAAAAGAAGTTGCGGAAGCGCTCAAAAAGCGGTTGGAGGAGGTAGGGCAAAAAATTGAAATAACGTAACTGCTCAGCAGGGGGCCATGAGGTGATGCCTTTGGGCGGGGATGGCGGGTGGA
>DROJ01000502.1 GCA_011321935.1 Bacteroidota bacterium
CTTCCATAATTCAACCCTTTCAGGGTTGTCGCCTGCTATTATCATTTCCCCGGATTGCATCCGGGGCTATTCACATTCAATCCCTTCGGGATTTCGAGAAATTGCAAAATCGGAATTTTATACGCCGCCTAGTATATATCCTCTGCCCCAAAATCTCTGCTTCAATAATATTGTTCGGAAAATTGGCCCATAAAATCATACGGGTTTTTCACGTCTTCTGGAATATGTTCGATCTCAATGAACTGCCCCAGCCCAAGTTCGCGGGCATGTTCCATAAACAGTTCCATGGCCACATAATCTTCGAGCGCCCAGCCTGTCGAATCAAATACGCTGCGCTGTTTTTTTACAAAAGAAAAAGCGGCCGGGTCTCTCACCACTTCGACAATACCAGCGTCAATATCTTTTTTATCAAGCTGTTGGCACTCGCCCTCAATGAGGGCTTGGTCGAGAAAATCAGGGCAGACAAAACTGTTTTTCAAAAAACTCAAAGGCACTTCCACCTTGCCCGGAAAATCTGAGCCGACGGCATTGATGTGCAGGTGCGGCTTCGTTTCCAGCCCATCGAAAAGTGGCCCGGCGCCGACATCAATAGAGGTGGCCGTCACGAGTATGTCCGAGCCAATGACCACCTTTTCCATATCTGTCGGCTCGACTGCCAAATTCAAATCAAGGACAGCACAGCGCTCCGCAAAAGAAGAAACCGCCCTTTCGTCCTTGTCGTAAACCAACACTTTTTCCAATCCAAAAACCCGCGAAATAGCATGGAGTTGCGTGATGGACTGCGCCCCGCAACCGATCAGGCCAAGCACTTTGCTGTCGGCATGGGCGAGGTATCGGCTTGCCACGGCGGAGGCTGCCCCGGTGCGGAAAGCGGTCAGCAATACGCCGTCCATGAGGCCGGACAAATGGCCCGTTTGGGTATCGTAACAAGAGACGGTGGAAAGGATGGTCGGCAGCTTATGGCCATTTGGATTGGTGGGGTGGTAGCCCACCATTTTTATCATTACCTCTTGGCCGAGGCTATGCAGGGGCATCCATTCGACCAGCCCGGCAGATGGCTTTTCGTAATGAAAACCTGCGCGCGCCGGGATGTCCGTCTGCTTGGGAGAGAAGTTTCGGAAGGTAGAAATAAGGCGCGCAATGAGCGAATCCATTATTTCATTCAAGCCAAAATGGGCAACGATTTTTTGCGCATCTTGGCTCGACAAGACAAGGGTTGCATTGTTGTCTGTCTTCATTTCATGGAAGTTTGTTAGCATTGGTTAATTTATAATCTTGGTTACAGATTCGTGAAACTTGGCTGAAAATATTACATTTGCCAGATACAGAATGGCCTGTCCGTTTTTTCTTTCGGGAGGGAATGGATGGAAAGTTCTGGTAAATTTAGCTATTCTCGTTCACATTCCCCTTTTTATTTTTTTGAAAAATCATTTCCCAAACCAAAGGCTACTTCGGAAAAAACCGTTGGCCTGATAATGCCGTATTCATAAAAGCCTATTGAACTAATCAATCCTTATGAAAAACAATTTGACCAACCTGCTTTGCTGTTTGCTGTTTTTGTTGCCGGTTCTTTCCGATGCCCATGCACCCGACCAGAGCTATATTTTTTTCCGGATTTACGAATCGTCCATTGGCGGGCATTTTGCCATCACCACAAAAGACCTGAACAAGGTCTTGCATTTGGATTTGGAAAAAGGGATGAGCCTGGAAGAACTCCAGCCTTACCTCCCACAGATTCAAGCATACATCCGCCAAAAAACAGCTTTTTCCTCCCCTTTGGGAAGCTATAAACTCCGCTTTACGAAAACCACCCTTCTCGACGGGGCTTCCCTCGGCGATTATGTGGAATCGCATTTTGTCCTAGATGGAGTTACGAAAATACCCGATGTTTTGGATGTTAGAAATGAAATTTTATTGGATCCGTCCACCCCGCACCGGGGGCTTGGCGTGGTGGAGTACAATTGGAAAGCGGGCATCCACAACAACGAATCTTTGGTCAGCCTGCGCTTTTCGCCCGACGACTACGAAGAGCAGCTCGACCTGGCAAAGTCCTCTGTCCTGAAAGGGTTTTTGGCCATGATAAAAAGCGGGATGCACCATATATTTATAGGTATAGACCACATCCTGTTTTTGCTTGCCTTGCTGTTGCCGGCCGTGGCCCGCCGCCGCTCGCGCGAAAAGGATTATGCAGGCACATTAAACCCGCCTCCCGGCAAATGGGCGGCCTGGGTCAATGACTGGTTGCCCGTCGAAAAATTCAAACCGGCGTTTTGGTACGTCATCAAGGTCATTACTTTTTTCACCATTGCCCACACCATTACCTTGAGCTTGGCGGCACTGAAAATCGTCGTCTTGCCGTCGAGGATTGTCGAGTCCATCATCGCCCTGTCCATCGGCCTCGCGGCGCTCCACAACATTTATCCTATTTTTAAAGACAAAGATTGGATCATCGTGTTTGGTTTCGGGCTGTTCCATGGTTTTGGCTTTGCCAGTGTGCTGGGCGACATCGGCCTGACCGGCGAGTTTATGACTTTGTCGCTCTTGGGTTTCAACCTCGGCGTGGAGGTGGGGCAGATGCTCATTATCAGTTTGATATTTCCGGCATTGTATTTTTTGCGGAAATCAAAATACTATCCCAAAATCCTTATTTATGGCTCGGTGTTGCTCATCATTGTTTCCCTTTACTGGTTCGTGCAGCGCTTTTTTGAAGTGAGGTTTTTATTGGACAATTACATTGACAAGGCCATCAGGATCCTTTTGGGACAAGAATAAAGGCTTGGCCCCAATACCCAATACCCCAATACCCAATACCCCAATACCATTATAAAAACTAAAATCCTTTGCAAGCAAACAAAAAAACAACAGCCGGAAAAAGCTCCCTGCTCAGCAGGTGGCGCAACCGCAACAAAGAAAAAGCGGCGCCCAAAACTGGCATCCGGCCGATGCCGGAAGGGATGCCTGCGCCGCTGTCGTTGGGGCAGCAACGCTTGTGGTTTTTGCAGCAGTTGCACCCCGGCAACCCCTTTTACCACTATGCCGACATGTTCCGTTTGAAAGGGGACTGGGACGGGGAAAAACTATTTGCAGCGTTTGAATCGGTTGCCCAAAACCACGACATTTTGCGGACGACGTTCAGTGCCGTCAGCGGCCCCAATGCGGACAGCGCTGAGCCGTCGCTGCACCAGGCCGTCCATGAAAATGCGCAAGTGGAAACCTCCGTCCACGACCTCCGTGATTTACCGAAGGGGAAAAAAGAAGCGGAAGCGGAGCGGCTTGCCTTTGCCAAAGCCCAAGCCCCCTTCGACCTGGAAAAAGGCCCCCTCGTCCGCCTGACCCTGCTCCGTTTGGAGGGGGCCGAATACCTGCTCGTGCTGACCATGCACCACATCATTGTTGACAAATGGTCAATGCAGGTGCTGCGCAATGAATGGGCGGCGGCCTATCGGGCCTTGTGCAAGGGGCAGCCTGTTGTGCTGCAAAAACCGCCGATCCAATACGCCGATTATGCCCATTGGCAGCGGCAGCAGCCTGTCGGTTCAAAGCAGTTGGAATATTGGAAAAAGAAGCTGTCGGGCGAGCTGCATACCCTGCAATTGCCGACCGACCATGCCCGCCCCCTGCGGCCTTCTTTTCGGGGGGCTTTTTGTGAAAAAACATTGCCGCCTGCCTTGTCCAACAAGCTGAAGCGACTGGCAAAAGGGGCGAACAGCACCATGTTCGTGCTGATGATGGCGGCCTATAAAACCCTGCTGCACAGGTACTCCGGGCAGTCGGACATCCTCGTTGGCACACCTTTTACCAACCGCGACAGTACCGAACTGGAAAAGCTGATCGGCTTTTTCAACGATACCCTCGTCATGCGCTCGCAGGTGTCGGGCGAGATGGGTTTTATGGACTTGCTCGGGCAGCTTCGCCAAACTTCGATGGAGGCATTTGCCAATAAAAACATCCCTTTCGAGACGCTGGTCAACACCCTGAAACCCGGCCGCACGATGAGTGTCAACCCGCTGTTTCAGGTCATGTTCCTCTACCATCATGTGCAGCCCACGCCGGCCTTTGCCCCCGGCCTGCAAATGGAACACGCACCCTTTGATTTTGGCGTCGCCAAATTTGACCTGACCCTCTATGTCTCGGAAGACAAGGGCCAACTGACCACCATTTTTGAATATGCCACCGACCTGTTTGAAAGAGAAACCATTGAGCGGATGCAGGGGCATTTGAGGGTGCTGTTGGAAGGCATCGCCGATAACCCAGAGGCCAAAATTTCGGAACTGCCGTTGTTGACAGAAGCGGAAAAGCAGCAGGTTTTGGTGGATTGGAACGACACCAAAACGGCTGCCCCAGAAGCAACGCACATCCATCATTTTATAGAAAAACAAGCCCGGGCGCAGCCCGGAAAAATAGCCGTTGCCGCAAAGGGGCAGCAGCTCACTTATTTTGATCTGAACAAAAAAGCGGAGCAGTTGGCCGCCCGTTTGCAGTCGCTCGGCGTCGGTGCCAACATGCTCGTCGGCCTCTGCACGGAGCGTTCTTTTGAAATGATAACCGGCATTTTGGCCATCCTGAAAGCAGGCGCCGCCTACTTGCCGATTGACCCCGAATACCCAAAAGACAGAGTTGCCTTCATGCTCGAAGATGCCGCAGTGACCGTCGTTTTGGCGCAGCCGGAACTAATGAAAAAGCTGCCAAAGACAGCGGCGCAGCTTGTTGGTTTTGATGAAAAAACAAGCAGGCCGTTTGTGCCAAAGGAGGTAGCAGCGACCGACCTTGCCTACCTCATTTACACCTCCGGCAGCACGGGCAGGCCAAAGGGGGTGGCCGTCACCCATGCCAACCTGGTGCATTCCACGACTGCCCGTTTTGGGTTTTACGAAGAGCAGCCGGGCAGCTTTTTGCTGCTCTCCTCTTTTGCCTTCGACAGCTCGGTGGCGGGTATTTTTTGGACGCTTTGCAGCGGCGGTACGCTGGTGTTGCCAGAAAAAAGAATCGAGCAGGACATGGAGCGCCTGGCGGATATTGTTTGCCAAAACAAGGTGACGCACACCCTGCTTTTGCCCTCCCTTTATGCCCTGCTGCTGCAACATGCCCCCGCCGAAAAACTGGCTTCTTTGCAGGCCGTTTCGGTAGCAGGCGAGGCCTGCAATGCGGATTTGTGCAAGCTGCATTTTGATAAAATGCCCGGCACTTCGCTTTACAACGAGTACGGCCCGACGGAGGCAACGGTCTGGTGCATTGCCCACAAAATACAGCCCGGGGACGTGGACGGGGCCATCCCCATTGGCCGCCCCATCGCCAACACGCAGGTTTTTATTTTGGACAAAAACAAACAGCCCGTACCTGTCGGCGTGCCCGGCGAGCTTTACATCGGCGGCGCAGGCATCGCCCGTGGCTACCTCAACCGCCCCCAATTGACCGCCCAATGTTTTGCCCATTCACCATTCACTCCCGAACAATCGGGACAAGCTACTCACCACTCACCATTGTACCGCACCGGCGACCTCGCCCGTTACCGCCCCGACGGCATCATCGAGTTTCTCGGACGTGCCGACCAACAGGTGAAAATCCGTGGCTACCGCATTGAATTGAATGAAATCAAAGCCGTTTTGCAAAAGCACCCGTCGGTGAAAGAGGCCCTTGTGGTGGTGCGAAAAGAGGTGGCGACGGCAGACGAAACAGAACGGCTGGCAGCAATTTTGGCAGGTATGAAGGAAGCTGAAGCGGAGCGGTTATTGGCTACGGTGGAGTCAATTGTACCTGCTGCTCATTAATTTTTAAAGGTGCAAGGCAGATTTGAAAAATTAAAAAAATCCCCGCACTCACCCCCAGCCCCTAAAGGGGAGCCGCTGCCCGCAGGCCGTGCCTCAAAACCCAAGTAATGGCCTGCGGGCAGCGGCTCCCCTTTAGGGGCTGGGGGTGAGTGCGGGCTGTAACCTGTCCTGCACTGGTCATTAATCATTGCCCTTTAATCATTAAAAAAAACATGACACGGCGACTAAAAAGATCGAACGAACTCGAAATATCCTTGCTGGTAAAGGATGACAATTTCATCAACCCGCCACATGCGGCACAGCGCAATGCCCTGCTCAACCGGGCGCTCAACGAGTTCGTGACAGACCTGACGGCGCTCGACAAACTGGCTGCCCGCTTTGTGCCGGGGGCCACCGTTACCGACCTGCCCGACCGCAGCCAAGCCGACCTTTCGGACGAAGAAATCATGGAAGACTGGCAACTGCCCATCATGCAGGCGATGGCCGAATTGGTGGCCGAACAGCACGGCGAGGTGCTGGAAATCGGCTTTGGCAGGGGCGTCGCTTCGGAGATGATACAGGCACAAAAAGTAAAATCGCACACCATCATCGAGTGCAATGATTTGGTGGTGGGTCGCTATAATGACTGGAAAAAAGGCCACCCCGGCGAGGACATCCGGCTGGTGCATGGCCTCTGGCAAGATACCATCGGAGGCCTCGGGCTGTTCGACGGCATCTTTTTCCATACCTACCCCCTCAACGAAGACGAGTACATGGAGTACGTAAACGGCAGCGTGACCTTTGCGGAGCATTTTTTTCCGGTAGCGGCGGCGCACCTCCGCCCGGGCGGGGTGTTCACCTACCTGACCAACGAGATTGATTCTTTGAGCCGGGCGCACCAACGCTTGCTGTTCAAACATTTTTCCTCCTTTTCGATGAAGGTAGTGCCGCTGCAGATGCCCGCCGATGTGAAAGATACTTGGTGGGCGGACTCGATGGTGGTGGTCGCCGCAAATCTTTAAAATTGAAAAAAAACAACTACATACAACGCATCAAAAACTTGTTGCCCAAGCAACGGGAGCTACTGGCGTCGCAACTGACGGGGCAAGATGCCGCTCCGCAAAACACTGGCCGCCAGCGGATTGTGGCCTATGTGACCAGCGAAAATAATTTTGAAAAAAACGGGTTGACGGGCTATCTGAAAGAGCGGCTTCCCGATTACATGGTGCCGGCCAACATCGTCTGCATAGCTGAAATGCCCCGCCTGCCCAACGGCAAAATAGACCAGAACAACCTGCCCAAAGCAGATGAAAAACAGGCCGGAGCGGAAACGGGTTTTGCTGCACCGGGCACGGAGGTCGAGCAAAAACTGGCGGCTATTTGGGAGGAGGTGCTGCATTTTGAGCCGGTCAGCATCCACGACAATTTTTTTGAAATCGGCGGTGATTCCATCCTCAGCATCCAGATCGTTGCCCGGGCGAGGAAGGCAGGAATCCAGCTCAAACCGACCGATATTTTTGAGCATCAGAGCATCGCCGAACTCGCGCTGTTTGCCAAAACGGAAACGGATAAGCAGCCTGCCGAAAAAGAAATATTCAGCGGCCCGGTTGCTTTGTTGCCCATCCAGCATTGGTTTTTTGATGAGCATAAAAATGCGCCACAATACTGGAACCAGGGTTTTGTGTTTCAGGCAGATAAAATAATCAATGAGGAGGTTTTGAAAAAAGCGGTGCAGCATTTGACACTCGTCCACGAGTCCTTGCGTCTTTCTTTTTTTTATAAAAATAATAAATGGGAAGCGGAGGTTTTGCCGCCGGAAAAAAGCAATCCTTTTTTTAAAATAAATATTTCAAATAAAACGGAAACGGAACAAAAAGAATTAATCAAAGAACATATAGCCGCCGTGCAAACGGCCTTTAATTTATCCGAAGGGGATTTATTTAAAACCATATTTTTTGAAAATAATAAGGAGGGGCGTAATTTGATTTATATTATTGCCCACCACTTATTGGTTGATTATGTTTCGTGGCAAATAATAATTGACGACCTTGAATTATTTTATGAAAATATATTGGCAGGAGAAAAAATAAAACTGCCCGAAAATAATATTTCCATAAATAAATGGGGCAGCTATTTAAATAAATTAGCGGGGACGGATAAAATAAAAAAAGAACTTGTTTTTTGGGAAGAACAATCGCAAACGGCACTTCCGATGGATTTTGATATGCCGCTCCCCGTTTTGGAAAAAGATGTTCAAAACACTGGTTTTCAATTGGA
>DROJ01000503.1 GCA_011321935.1 Bacteroidota bacterium
TGTAATTTCATCCTTTGGTGGAAGTAGCATAATTTATCTTTTTGGTGAAAGACATATCTATGCTTTCTTCCCCTTTTTTCAATGAAATCTCTTTACTTTTTTTCTAACAAGGTGTTGATGTATAGTAGTATGATTCGCATTATTGAATAATGTTTGCTATAAAAAAATATTTTTTCAACGTGTATTTTGAGAGCCTGCCCAATAAATTGGGGCGCTACGGGCGCATCATCAATCAATCCTTTCAAAGCCGGTATAGCGGTGCAGTACTTCCGGCAGCTCAATTCCGTTTTCCGTTTGTTTGTTTTCCAATAAAGCAGCCATAATGCGCGGCAATGCAAGCGCACTGCCATTGAGCGTATGCACCAAACGGGACTTTTTGCCTTCCTTAAAACGTGCCTTCAAACGGTTGCTCTGATAGGTCTCAAAATTGGAAACGGAACTCACCTCCAGCCACCTTTTTTGCGCTGCCGACCAAACTTCAAAATCAAAAGTGAGGGCAGAAGTAAAGCCGATGTCGCCACCGCAAAGGCGGAGGATGCGGTAGGGCAGTTCGAGTTGGTCGAGCAGGGAAGCCACATGTTCGAGCATTTCGTTGAGGCGCTCGTAAGATTTGTCGGGGTGGGCAATTTGTACGATCTCCACTTTGTCGAATTGGTGGACGCGGTTCAGTCCCCTCACATGCGCCCCATAAGAGCCCGCCTCCCGGCGGAAACAGGGGGTGTAGCCTGTCAGTTTGATGGGGAAGTCTTTTTTGTCCACGATCACGTTCCGGTAAATATTGGTGAGGGGGACTTCGGCGGTGGGGATCAGGTAAAAATCATCCTTTCCCACATAATACATTTGGCCTTCTTTGTCGGGCAATTGGCCCGTGGCGCGGGCAGTGGCTTCATTGGCCATGAGCGGCGGAATGATTTCTTCGTACCCTGCTTTGCTTGCTTCGTCGAGGAAAAAATTGATGAGCGCCCGTTCCAGCCTCGCACCTTTGCCCCGGAACACAGGGAAGCCCGCGCCCGCTATTTTTACGCCAAGTTCGAGGTCGAAAATATTGTACTGTTTGGCCAGTTCCCAGTGTGGTTTTGCCTTGTCACCGAGGTCGGGCAGCGGCTTGTCCCATGCCTGATAGACCTCGTTGTCCTCGCTCGTTTTTCCAGCAGGAACCGACTGGTGCGGGACATTGGGAACAGCTAACAAGAGTTCTTCCATCTGCGCTTTGGCCTCCTCCATTTTGGCCTCCAGGGCTTTTGTTTTTTCTTTCAATAAAGCCACCTGAGCTTTCATTGCAGTGGCTTCTTCGCCCTTGCCCTGCTTGAAGAGGCCGCCTATCTGCTTGGCCAGTTTTTTGGATTCGGCAAGATTGTTGTCCAGCTCCGTTTGTGCATTCCTTCGAACTTCATCAAAGGATAGGATGTTATTGATGATGTCGAGTCCTCCTTCTGGAAAGTTTCTGATCCTCAAGCCTTGTAAGACCTTTTCCTTGTTTTTCTTGATATAGTTAAGTTCGAGCATTGCTGTTTTTCAGTTTGAATTAAGGTTGATGTTGATGTGTTGAAATAATAACAGGAGAACAAAAGTTCCCAAATCCTTTCGGCTAAGTTTACTCCCGCCAGCTTTGGATGTTTCATTGATTATTTATTTGGCTGAAAGCAAAAAAGGCCAACAAAACAAAAGTGGGCAGGCTTAAATTTTTAATCGTAAAATCCATAAAATCAAGCATTTACAAATAACGAAAGCAACTTTTATGAAAGTTTTGGCAAAGGTAGTATTTGAAATTAGAAAGTAAAATGTATTTTTGCGGCTCAACGTCAATCACACCATCTGTTTTTAAGTCTGATTATCTGATAATAGAACTTCAGAACTACGACTCCTTCAATATTTTTCCCACTATCACAGAAGTGTAAAGTTTTGATGAAGGGCCGGTTACGGCGCAAGTAGGGACTTAGGCGTAGTGTACCTTGCTTTTATTCCCCAAATCAAATGTGAAAAAAGCCAACTCAATTCGGAACTATAAGACAATTTAGCACAGGGCACAGCCTGGTTACTTCGAGCTAAAACAACACAAAATCCAATTATTGTTTACAGTTAGCCGCAATATCATTCCTGAAAATTTATGGTGAATTTTTCTACTGCCTAAAAACAAAGGTTGTAAAAATTAAATGGCCAACCTTGATTTAAAGGGCAAATGGGCTTCGTTCTTAAATTCAAGCTATTTTACTTTTTACATTTCGCAGGCCTGTCCTGATTGGATTTGCTACAAAACACAATCACACACAGAAAAGAATTTTTTCAAAAAGACAACAATCATGTACGACATTTTGCAATTGAATGACATGCTCGTTCCTCAACTGAAGGAACTTGCACAACGTATGGGCATTAGTGGATTCCGTCGTCTGCCCAAACAAGACCTTATATATAAAATACTCGACCACCAAGCCCTCAGCGGCGAAGAAGCCGGGGCAAAAGAAAAAGGCGACGCTCCCGAAATGAAAGAGGCGGTCAAAGAAACGGCCGTTGCCCCAACTCCTGAGAAGCCACAACCTGCGGCTAGGAGGGCTTACCAGCGCACTGACGAAGGAGGAAGAAGAGAATACGGAAGAAGGGGCGACGAAACGCCGGTGCGCAGGGGAAGAGAAGAGGCACCGAGAGACTACAACCAGCGCAGCCGACCTTCTGCCCGGGGAGCTATGGACGCCCCGCCAAATGGCGACTACCAACGCCAGCAAGAGCCTCCGGTTGAAAAATTCGATATCGAACTCGACGGCATCATCGAAGGCGAGGGCATCCTCGAAATGATGCCCGATGGCTATGGCTTTCTCCGTTCTTCCGATTACAATTACCTCACCTCTCCCGACGATATATACGTGTCGCCATCGCAGATCAAACTGTTTGGATTGCGTACCGGAGATACAGTGCGCGGAGCGATCCGACCTCCCAAAGAAGGAGAGAAATATTTCGCCCTTTTGCGCGTCTCAAATATCAATGGCCTTGATCCAAAAGACATCCGCGACCGGGTGCCTTTCGACTACCTCACGCCTTTGTTTCCCGATGAAAAATTCAACCTCTGCACCTCGCCCACAGGCAGGGACATCAGCACGAGGATGATTGATTTGTTCACGCCTATCGGCAAAGGCCAACGTGGCCTCATAGTGGCGCAGCCAAAAACGGGTAAAACATTTTTGCTCAAAGACGTGGCCAATGCCATTTCCAAAAACCACCCCGATTGCTATATCATCGTGCTGTTGGTGGACGAGCGCCCAGAGGAGGTAACAGATTTCAAGCGCAGCGTGAACGCCGAAGTAGTCGCTTCTACTTTTGACGAACCGGCCGAAAACCACGTCCGGGTAGCGGGCATCGTTTTGGAAAAAGCAAAGCGCTTGGTGGAGTGCGGGCACAACGTCTGCATCCTGCTCGATTCGATCACCCGTTTGGCCAGGGCTTATAACACTGTTGCGCCAGCAAGCGGAAAAGTGCTTTCTGGTGGTGTGGAAGCAAATGCCCTGCACAAGCCGAAAAAATTCTTTGGCGCTGCGCGCAACATTGAAGATGGCGGCTCGCTCACCATTTTGGCGACCGCCCTCGTTGACACCGGTTCGAAAATGGACAGCGTGATCTTTGAAGAATTTAAAGGCACCGGCAACATGGAACTGCAGCTCGACCGCGGCCTCGCCAACAAGCGCCTCTACCCTGCTGTTGACCTCACCAAGTCGAGCACAAGGAGGGACGACCTCTTGTTCGATAGGGATACTTTGCAGCGCATGATTATACTCCGCAAACATTTGGCGGATATGAAACCAGAAGAAGCGATGCAGTTCATCCGCAAGCACATGATGGGCACAAAGACGAACGATGAGTTCTTGGCGTCCATGAACGGCTGATTTTTTCACATTTAAAAAACAATAAAATGAAACTTTCCAGTTTATTGTTGGCCCTGGTTTTTTTGGCCTTTGGCTGCAAAAAAGATAGCGACGGCATGGAGGAGGAGATCACCATTGAATCAGGCCTGTGCTGGGTCGAGGTTGATGGCGTGTTTGAATCATTGGAAGTTGACAAGGTGCCTGAATTTATAAATGGGGGGGTAAATGGTTTCGTTTCGGCCATTTTCCAGTATATAAAATACCCGGCCGAGGCGAGGGAAAACGGGATAGAAGGAATGGTCCGGCTGGAATATGAAATAACGGTTGACGGAGAAGTAGAAAACATAGTCATCGCAGTAGATGCCGGAGGCGGTTGCGGTGAGGCTTCAAAATCAGCCCTGGAAGCAGCTACCCCGGGCGTCTCTTTTTTCCCGGCTGAACTCAATGGCGAAAAAGTACGCACAAAAAAAGAATTGCCGATCAGCTTTAAGCTCGAATGAACCAGCTTTTGCGAATTGGTATAAAAATAAAAAAGAGGTTTTTGGCTTTTATGCCGAAAACCTCTTTTTTGTTTGGCAGGGTGAAATGGGTATGCGAGATTTGCCAATTTCCAATTTCCAATTTCCAATTTCTAATTTCATAATTTCATAATTTCATAATTTCCAATTTCTAATTTCATAAAAAATGACCATCAGCGAAAAACTTTCCGCCCTGCGGGCAAACATGAAAGCCCGGGGGATAGACGCCTACATCGTTCCTTCCGGCGACCCCCACCAAAGCGAATACATGGCCGATCACTGGAAGTCGAGGGAATGGATTTCGGGCTTTACGGGCTCGGCGGGCACCGTTATAGTTACTGCCGGACATGCCGGCCTATGGACGGACAGCCGCTATTTCATACAAGCTGCCGAGCAGTTGAAAGGCAGTGGCATAGAACTGCACAAACTCAAAATACCGCATACCGCACAGCACCGCGACTGGCTGAAAGGCCATTTGCCGGAAGGCAGCAAAATAGGTTTTGACGGGAGGGTGTTTTCGGTGGGAAAAGTGAGGTCGCTGGCAAAGTTTTTTTACGGAAAAAAGTTCGTATTTGATACCGAAACTGACCTCATCGGCGGCATCTGGAAAGACCGCCCCCCCCTGCCCAAAGAACCCGTTTTTGAACTCCCCGTAAAATATGCGGGACTCAACAGAAAGGCAAAACTCAAACAGGTGCGGGCAAAAATGGACGGCGCCAGCCACTACCTGATTTCTACTTTGGACGACATCGCTTGGCTATTTAATTTGCGCGGCAGGGACGTGGAATGCAACCCCGTTTTTTATGCTTATGCCGTGGTGGGCGAGAAGAAAGTTTGGTTATTTACCGAAACAAAAAAGGTGTCCGGCAAGCTGAAAAAGAAGCTGAACAACGACGGCATCATCATCAAGCCTTATAAAAGTTTGCAGGGTTTTTTGCAAAAACTCCCCCAATCGGCCAGCATCTTGGTTGATAAAAATTCGACCAGCAACCGGGTCTTCAATGCCATCAAAAAAGAGCGCATCAGGGACGGCAAAAACATTGTCAGGGCGCTGAAGGCCATCAAGAACAAAAAGGAGACCGGGCATATCAGGGAGGTGATGGCAAAGGACGGGGCGGCATTGGTCAAGCTGTTCCGTTGGCTCGAAAGCACCCTCGAAAAAAGGCCGGTGCCAGAATGTGAGGTCGCCGAAAAACTGATCGCATTCCGCCGGGCGCAGGGCAATTATTTTGGCGAAAGTTTTCCCGCCATCGTCGGCTATCAGGCCAACGGCGCCATCGTGCATTATCACGCCGAACCTGCAACTTGCGCCAGCATCGAAAAAAAAGGGATCCTCCTCCTCGACAGCGGCGGACAATACCTCGACGGCACGACCGACATTACCCGCACCATCGCTTTGGGCCGCCCGACGGGCGAACAGAAAAAAGATTTTACCCTCGTCCTGAAAGGGCATATCGCATTGGCGATGGCCAAATTTCCGGCAGGTACGACTGGCGTACAATTGGATACACTCGCCCGCATGAACCTCTGGCAGCAGCAAATGAACTACGGCCACGGCACCGGCCACGGCGTCGGTTTTTTTCTCAACGTGCACGAGCCGCCGCAGGGCATCTCGCCCCGTTCCAGCGTAGCCCTCCAACCTGGCATGTTGACCTCCAACGAGCCGGGGCTTTATAAAGCCGGTAAATATGGCATCCGAACCGAGAACCTGGTGCTTTGTGCAGAAGATGGAGAGGAAGGTGAATTTGGAAAATTCCTCCGTTTTGAAACGGTTACTCTTTTCCCGATTGACCTTTCATTGATTGCCAAGAATATGCTCTCGAAAGAGGAGAAGAATTGGCTGAATGCTTATCACGAAGAGGTGTTCGAAAAGTTGTCGCCCCGACTTGACAGGGCGGAGAAGGCTTGGCTGAAAGGGAAGTGCGGGAGGGTTTAAAAATGATTGCGTAATTTCACAGAACAATTCAAAACAAAAACCATTTCTTTTCATTCAACACAATGATTTTTTTAAAATATCAATGATGAAAAAAATTACAATTCTATCCGCATTCCTCTTTGGCGCCCTGTGGCTTTCTGCCCAGGTTACCGTTACCAATGCCACCTTTCCGGTCGTTGGCGACACTTTAAAAACAGCCACCGACGCCACCCCTTCCGGCATTGAAATCACGATGGCCGGAGGCCCTTTTGAGTGGGATTTCAGCGGCCTGACCGCTGGGGTGAAAAACGGATCCATATTTCTGGATGCCAGCGAAGGCAGCATTGCCGACCAAGTGCCGACGGCCACGCATGTGGCCATCAACGAGGCGCTTGGCGGAGAAAGCTATTTCCAGATCACCGCCGACGAAGTGAGGTTGATCGGCGCCAACGGCAACGACCCGACGGGCTTTGGGCTGAATGCCTTTTTCCGTTTTACGCCGCCCATCGTTCAGCGGCGGGCGCCCATGACTTTTCCCAGCAACAATGCCTCGGAATCCAATTTATTGATCGCAAGGGCCTGGTCCGACCTGCCCCCGATCTTGACCGACAGCGTGCCCTTGCCGGTCACCCCGGACTCGCTGAGGGTAAGGATCACCTCCACCCGCACCGACTTCGTGGATGCTTATGGCACGCTCAACATCCCCGGCGGCAGCTATGAAACCCTGCGGGAAAAACGCACCACGATCACCGAAACGGGGGTAGATGCCTACACCTCGTTTTTTGGCTGGACGGATGTTACCGACCTGCTTGCGGGCACCTTTGCCGGGCTTGGCACCGATACGACCATCACCTATGATTTTTTTAGTGACGATGCAAAAGAAACCATTGCCTCGGTTATTGTTGACATGAACGACAACCCTATTTCGGTGACATTTAAAGACAATGGGGGGCTTACTTCTGATAATGAAAAAATCAATCCTTCGCCAATTATTTCTATATCGCCCAACCCTGTAAATGACTTCGCCAATTTTAATTTTAAAAACTTTCCAGCGGGCGCATATATATTGACCATCACGGGCATAAACGGCAATATTATAAGCCAGCAAAAACTATCGGTCAACGGGGAACAAATTGAAAATATAAATACTTCTTATTTTGCGAGAGGCAGTTATTTTTATCAAATATCAAATGCGCAGGGAAAAATCATCACTGCCGGAAAACTGATTAAGCAATGAGTTGGAAATTGAGAAAATAAGAAATAAGGGCAACTACTCAGGTGCTCCAATCGATAATTTCACCAACCCCTGACTTTAGTCGGGGGAAGACAGCGAGGGTTCTGGGTTTTAACCCAAAACAAACGTGAATATTTTTGGGTTAAAACCCAGACCCCTGTGTTGCTTAACCCCTGGTTGTCTGCCTGTCCATGCGGACGTACCGGTAGGCAGGAAACCGGGGGTTAGTGAAACCATACTTTGAACTACCTGAGTAGTTGCAAATTTGGAAATTTTCAAACGCTTGAATTGAATTTCCCAATTTCTAAATCCCAATTATGATACGAACGGCTGCACAAAAAAGAAACCGGACTGCTGAGCTGGCACAGGTTGCCAAAGAACTCGGGATGGAATTTAGCGTAAAAGATGAGTGGGGCCTGATAGCCCTGCTCCGCGATTTTGAATTGTTCCAAAAAGGAGGGCGGCGGCGCATCACCAATATAATGAGCAAAGAGACGGGGCTGATGGAGGAGAAAATAAATATCTGCGATTATCAATTTACCATCAGTACGGGCAAGTCGGCGCATACATATTACCAGACTTTTTTCTTTATGCAGTCAAAAGAACTCGGCCTCCCGGAAATGCTCATATATCCAGAAAAATTCTTCCATAAAATAGGCAGCCTGCTCGGCATGCAGGATATTGATTTTGAGGAGTGGCCGGAGTTTTCCAGCAAGTTTTTGGTGCAGGGAGACGAGTGGGGCGTCCGGCGATTAATGGACGAGGGCATCACCAAGTTTTTTTTGAGCCAAAAAAACTGGTGCTTGGAAAGCATCGGTTTTTATTTGGTCTTTTATAGAAAAAAAGCACTCGTGAAGCCACGTTCGATTAAGGTGCTTTATAATAAAGGAATGGAGTTGTACGAATATTTAAAAGAGAAAAAATAATTGAGTATTTGCAATGGTTTTATCCTAAATGATTCATCTCGTTTTAATTGAAAAAAATATTCAAAAAAATATTGGTTTTATTTTTAGCAATAATAATTATCGTGTTTATTGGCATCAATAATATCGCTCCATATGCCATCTTGCAGCCGCCGAGGATAAATGAAAACATAAAACCCGGAAACTATAATTTGCGCAGCAGCGCATTAAATATAATTACGCATGATTCGCTCGTGTTAAAGGGTTATTTTATTGAGCCAAAAACAGATACAGCAAAAGGAGTGGTACTATTTGTTCACGGTATCGGCGGATGCAAAGAGCATTGTCTGGGGCTGTCGGAAAAGTTGGCCAACATGGGAATAGCAAGCCTTGTATTTGACAGCAGGGCGCATGGGAAGAGCGGCGGAAAATATTGTACATATGGCTACAAGGAAAAAAAAGATGTTTCGAAAATCGTTGATTTAATTAAAAACAAATACCCGGATTTAAAAATAGGAATATGGGGCAACTCACTTGGCGGCGCCGTCGCCATACAAGCACTGGAATACGATGAAAGAATCGGTTTTGGAATTATAGAAAGTACGTTCACTGACCTAGATCAAATAGTTTTTGATTATCAAAAAAGACTTTCAAAAGGTTTTGGGATAAGGAGTATTTCAAATTACGTTTTAAAAAGAGCGGGAAATATAGGCAGCTTTGACCCAAAGGATGTATGTCCTTTAAATGCTGTCAAAAATATAGAACAGCCCGTTCTCATTGCCCACGGCGACGCCGATAAAAATATTTCCGTAAAATATGGGAAACTGCTTTTTGAAAACCTCCGATCAAAAAACAAAGAATTGGTGATCGTAAAAGGAGGAGAACATTTTGGTTTGTTTGAAACCGGAGGGAAAGAATATAAAAACAAGGTTTTTGATTTTATTGAAAATAGTCTAAAAAATTGATTTTTAAAAATAATGTGCACCGTCACCTATATTCCACAAAAAGAAAATAATTTCATACTCACCTCCAACCGCGACGAGGCCGCTGCCCGTTCGCCGCAAAACCTGACGCAAATTGAACAGCACGGACTTCAATTAATATTCCCCAAAGATGCTGGTGCAGGAGGAACGTGGATTGCCGCATCTGATGACGGAAGGGTGGCCTGCCTTTTAAATGGCGCATTTGAAAAACACAAACATATGCCGCCCTACCGCCACAGCCGGGGGCTGATGGTTTTGGATTCTTTTAGATATAGCTCCGCAAAATTATTTATCGGAAAATATAATTTCGAGGGACTCGAACCATTTACTTTTATAATGGTAGGCCACGGCGGATTATATGAACTTATATGGGACGGGAAAAAACCCCACGCCCGGCAATTGGATATTTCAGGAAAATATATTTGGTCGTCCTCTACCTTATATCCAAAAGATATTCGGTTAAAAAGAAAACAATGGTTCAGTGATTGGATAAAAAACAGAAATGATTTTAGCCTGGAAGCCATTCAATATTTCCATAAATATGGAGGCGAAGCCGACCCCTTGAACGGCTATGTCATGAACCGGCACAATGTGGTGCAAACGGTAAGCATTACCAATGTGGTAAAAAAAGAAAAAGAAATGGAAATGATATACGACGACCTGATCAGGAAATCGCTGAAACAAAAAAAACTTGTTTTGAAACCGGAGCAGTACCGGTAGCACAGCGTTTACGCTGTCCTGGTAAACGGCGTTTACGACGTTTACTCCATGCTCAGACGTAAACGTCTGGGACCGGGACAGCGTAAACGCTGTGCTGCCGAAATCCAAATCAACATGCCCTTAATGCTGGAACACTTCGATAGGGTGGGTACGGACAACCAAATCTGTAAATTTACCTTTAAAACGGGTCGCCTTCACGATGTGGTTGTCTATCCAGTGATAGTTGCCGCCGCGCGGTTTTCCGAACAGTATGCCGTGGTATTTGAAGCCGTGCTTGTCCAACCACTCTTCGGTCACTTGGCGGTGTTCTTCGGTGCGCGAAGTGAAAAAAGTGATGATATGCCCGTCGTCAAACCACTTGTTGACGATCTTTAAAGCATCGGGATAAGGGGGCACCGTTCCCATGCGTTCGGGTTCTTCATTGGGCACGTCGTCGCAGACGGTGCCGTCTATATCTATCATGAAATTTTTCTGCTCTTCTGGGAGGAGCGGGCTCAGTTTTTCCCCTTTTGCGTTGAATTTATCGACGAGGTGTATTTCTTTCTTTCCTTTCATGCGAATGAATTATTAATCAGTTTACTCAACTGTATTTTCAGTTTCTACAGTTAGTGTTAGCGAAACGCAAAGCTACGGGTTTTTACAATGATGTGCAGGAAGGTCTTCTTGAACAAGAAAAATTTAACATCGAAACAGCGGCGTGGCCAAAGAATAAAACTATTTGTAATTTGGCTTCCGGTTCCTAAAACCAAACCATTCAGGCCCATGCGAGAAACAACGTTTATCCAGCAGAACGAGAAAAAATGGAAGGAGTTTGAGCAGGTTTTGAAGGGCGAGCGCCATGCCCCCGAAAAGCTCAACGACCTTTTCATCCAAGTGACGGACGACCTCTCCTACGCCCGTACCTTTTACCCGAACCGCTCTGTCCGGGTCTATCTCAATGGCTTGGCGCAGCGCATATTTTTCAAAATTTACAAAGGCAAAAAATCAAAACGCAGCCGCATAGCGGCCTTTTGGGTGGATGAACTGCCGTTGCTGCTTTATCAGGCGAGGTACGACCTTTTGTTTGCTTTTTTGCTGTTCGTCGGGGCAATGGCCATCGGCATGCTCTCCTGTGCTGCCGAGCCAGAATTTTTGCGCACCATCCTCGGCGATGCCTACGTGGAGATGACCAAAGAGAACATTGCCTCGGGCGACCCGATGGCCGTTTACAAAAGCAGCGGCGAGTTCAACATGTTCCTCGGCATCACTTTGAACAACCTGTTGGTGGCGCTCATCACTTTTCTTTTGGGTGTTTTTTATGGCATCGGAAGCATCGGCAGCCTGCTTGCCAACGGCATCATGCTCGGTGCCTTCCAGTATTTTTTTATTGACGAAGGCTTGTTTGCCGAGTCGTTTTTGGCGGTGTGGCTGCACGGGGCCTTCGAGATTTCTTCCATTGTGATAGCAGGAGCGGCAGGCATAACGATGGGCAGGGGGCTTGTTTTTCCAAAAACGCTGACCCGGATGCGCTCCTTTCAACTGGCGGCGCGGCGCGGCCTGAGCCTCATGGTCGGCACGGTGCCCTTGTTTGTTTTGGCAGGTTTTATCGAAAGTTTTATGACCCGTTATACCGATGCGCCCGACGCCCTGCGGGCGTTTTTCATTTTTCTGTGCTTTGGTTTTGTGCTTTTCTATTTTGTGCTTTACCCGCGGATGAGGGTCAAAAAAGGCGTGGCAGATTTATTGAAAAAACAAAAACTGACGCCTGACCACCCGCAGGAAATCAATTTTGAAAGCACCAAAACGACGGGCGAAATTTTTACCGACACCTTTCTTTTTTTTAGAAAAAACATGTCCCCGTATATTTGGACGGCGGTGGCCGGCGCTGCGGTTTTTTGTGCGGGGGCATTTGGCCTTGCAAAAGTAAAAGCAACAGAACTGTTCTATTTTCAGGAATATATGTTCGGGACAATCAGCTCGCTGCCGCAATTTTTTTACAATGAAAACAACGATTGGCTCTTCCCCCTGGCAACGCTCGTGCTGGGCGCAATGGCCTTTGTCGCCCACAGCTTGATAGACAGGGAATCGAAAATGGGCGAAGAACAAACCTCCATTTCAATAAGCAAAAACATTTTGACATTTTTAAAAATAATAGCAGTGGTCGCCCTGTTCAACCTCATCATTTACACAGGGGCATGGTACACCATTTTGCTGATTGCCTTTGGGCTTCCTTTTTTGTTCCTGTGGGGGCAGGCCATGGTCTCCGAGGGCAAAGGTATTTTCACTGGTTTGGGCCGCGCCGCTACCTTGTCGAAAGGCATTTACGGCCCCATGTCCGGCCTTGCATTTACGCTCTTGCTCTGCGGCATTTTGTTCTTTTCCATCCTCGATTCGGGCTTCCTGCTTTTTGGCAACAATGTGCTTTACATGCTGCTCGACTACCTGAGCATGAACTTTTTATTGGACTCAGAGCAGAGTGCGGTGTTCTTCAGCATTGCCGTCACCTTCATTGCCATGTTCATCCTTTTGCTGGTGTTTGGGCTGCTCGTGACGGGCAGCGGGATGCAGTATTTTTCCAACCTCGAAGTGAACGAGGCTCGCTCGTTGCGGGAAAAAATAAAAAATATCAAGACTCGGCAGAGCATCAGGGGGCTGGAAAGGGAAGCAGGGTGATGAACAATTGAATTGCTCGGACTTCCGTCCGAGGTACATGCTGGAAGGACATCATCTATGCGCTTGCTGCGCAGTTCATCAAATTTTTTTTCAAACCTTCTTTTTGGAAAAACATAGACTTCGCAAAAGGCGTCCATCCGATGGACAAGGAACTGCAAAAGATCTTTCCCGACTGGGGCAAGGAAGGCCGCCGCTACCCCGACAAGTTGTTGAAGGTCTTCCTGAAAAACGGAGCGCTTGAATTTGTGCTCATCCACATAGAAGTAGAGGGCAAAAGCGGTGACGATTTTCCCCGGCGCATGTTCGAGTACTTCCTCCGGCTGTGGGACAAATACCCCGGCGTCAACATTACCGCCCTTGTCATTTATACGGGCGAAAATGTGCCAGTCAGTTATAAAACTTTCAGGTACGAATATGCCGGCACTAAAATCCGTTTTGACTTCAACGCTTATGTGGTGAAAGACCAAGAGGAGGAGGAACTCATAAAAAGCAAAAACCCTTTTTCAAAAGTCATCTTGGCCTGTCTCTATATTATGAGGAGCAAAAAAGATTACGACCTGCGCCTCGCTTTCAAACTCAAGTTGATCCGAATTTGTTTGGAAAGCGGATTTTCGCAGCAGGAAATCAGGGAATTGTTTATTTTTGTTCAGTTCGCAATTGCATTGCCAGCAGAAAAAGACGAAATTTACCAGTCAGAAATCAATAATATAATAGCAGAAAAAATGAATACAAAACCATTGATAGAAACAGACCCGAGGGGTGTTGATTTAGTCTGCAAGGTTTTCTACGGAAAATCTGCCGAAGATTTCTTGAAAGACTTTCTCGAAGAAAAACTCAAAGAGCAAGTCAAGGAAAAAGTTGAAGAACAAATCAAAGAAAAACTCAAAGAGCAAGTCGAAGAACAAGTCAAGGAAAAAGTCGGGGAGCAGGTTGAAAAACGCGACAAAGAACACATCATCCGCCTCTACAAAAGCGGCATAACAAAAGATCAGATCATAAAAATCATGGGCTTCGATAAAAAATTCGTGGAGGACTCCATCAAAAGCATCGGCAAGAAAAACGGCAAAAAAAGCCCGCCAGCAAAAAAGGATTGACGGGCATGCCAAAATAAAAAACGGGAAGCAAACACCTGCTTCCCGTTTTTTATTTCCCAACAAGCTCTGAAAACCCACCTCACTTATCCCCTTCTTCTTTCATCATTTTCAATAAATCCTGCACCCGTTCGTTGGGCACCATGATCGCCAAATTATAATGCGCCAACTTCCAACTACTTCCTTCTTTCTGTAAAACACCGCTGCCGCGGCAAATGCCCATCCAAGTATCGAGCAGTTCATCGAACCAAGCCGTTTTTCCGTTTTTTGAAAAATAAACTTCCCTGTTTTTGGGCGTAAAACTCCAGGCCGTTTCCCGCTCGAAATACTTTTTCGACCACTCTTCAAAAACCTCCTTTTTCCATTTTTCGCTGGCATCCGTTCCGAGGTAAACAGCGCCGGGGGCCATGCTTCCAAAAAACACATCTTCGTCGGCAGTGGCGGCGGCTTTGTGCCAATTGTTGAGCAGGGCATCAATTTCGGCAGTGGCATCATTTGCCTCGGTTTGGCAATTGTTGCGGCGGCGGGTATCGGTGACCTGCGTTATTTTCCAGCCCTCTCTGCTTTTGAAAAGGTGGAAAGCATTGACCCCGCAGTGGCTCATTTTTTTATCAATAAAAAAGGTGTAGTCCGTCCATGCGGTGGCGAGGTTGCCGTCAATGTGGAGGTCGAGCGACCAGATTTTTTCATCCCATATTTCGGTGTGCGGAGTGCCGACGGCCTGCACAAACTTATCGGCCGTTTCTGATTGTAAAATGGGAATGCCTTTTTTGACGTAAGTCGTTTGCAGCCTCGCCGAGGGGTGGAAAACAGACCTTACCGCAGCACTGTCGCCTGCCCTCATGCCATCGAACAAACGGTTGATGACTGAGCGGACGGCCTCCTCCTCTCCTGTTTGCGCCAGCAAATGAAAGGAAGCAAAAACTAAAATCAAGGGCAATGTTTTTTTCATAATCATAAAATTGTTGATTTGGATTTGCGCCGAAAGTGCGAATTTTCCGCCGATAAAAAAAACGTGGCCTCTTTGGTAGCACAGCGTTCACGCTGTTCCGGTCAACGACGTTTACGTCGTTGCGAGGGAGTCCGGCGTAAACGCCGGACTCCGGGACAGCCTGTTCCACAGGAATCCCTTTGGGAAAGGCTATGGTACCAGCAAACAACAACCTATGACCGACCTCCTCGCCCATGCCTACGACCCCGACCGCTTCCGCCGACAAGGCCATCAACTCATTGACCTGCTGGCCGGTTATTTTGAAAAAATGCTGCACCCCGACGCTGACGAAAAAGTGCTGAACTACGCAAGCCCCGAAGCCCTTTTCCAACGCTGGAAAGAAGATTTGGAAAACGCCCCCCACCCGCAAGAAAATACTTTTTTTGCAACAATGCTGCACGACATTATCCACATGCACCACCCAAAGTACATGGGCCACCAAACTTCCAACGTTGCCCCATTGGCCGCTTTGGCAGAGTTGACGGGTGCAGTGCTCGACCCCGGAATGGGGGTGTATGAGCAGGGCACTTCGGGCGTGGCCATCGAACGGGTTTTGTCAAAAAAAATAGGCGGGCTGATTGGCTGGGACGACCGCTGCGATGGCTTCCTGACCTCGGGCGGCACTTTGGGGAATCTGACGGCGCTGCTCTGCGCAAGGCAGGTGATGGCCGGGGACGATGTTTGGGAAAATGGCCTGCAGGGCAAGCAGTACGCGTTCATGGTTTCGGAGCAGGCGCACTACTCCGTGGCAAGGGCAGTGAAGGTGATGGGCATGGGCGAAAGGGGCATCATTAGAGTACCCGTTGACCAGTATTACAGGATGCGGACTGACCTCCTCGACCTGCATTTTGAAAAAGCAAAAAAAGAAGGCGTGGAGGTGCTCGGCGTGGTGGCAAGTTCCTGCGCAACGGCCACGGGGAGCTATGACCCGATAGATGCCATCGCCGATTTTTGCGAAGCGAAAAAAATATGGCTGCACGTAGATGGCGCACACGGCGCTTGCGTTTTGTTTTCAAAAAAATACAGGCATCTGCTAAGTGGAATAGACCGCGCAGACAGCGTCATCATGGATTTTCATAAAATGCTGCTGTCGCCAAAACTCATCACTTCCGTGCTTTTCAAAAATGCCGAACACTCTTATCAGACCTTTGCACAAAAGGCATCCTACCTCTGGGACAAGGACGAAGGCCGCGAATGGTTCAACCTCGGAAAACGGACTTTTGAGCTGACCAAAAGTTTTATGAGCATCCGGGTGTATGCGCTGTGGAGGAGGTATGGCGAGGCCATTTTTGAGCAGAACGTGGACCGGCTTTACGGCTTGGCAAAAAGGTTTTCAAAGATGATCGCTGCGCAACCTGACTTCGAGGCCATCCTCGAAAACCCGGAATCCAACATTGTTTGTTTCCGTTACCTGCAGGTTGGCTGGCCGGAGGAAAAGATGGAAAAAATAAATTTGCTGGTGCGGGAAAGGATCGTCCGGGAAGGCCGGTTTTTTATCGTTCAGACAAGGGTGGACGGGCGGCTTTATTTGCGGGTGTCCTTGATGAACCCCTTTACGACGGAGAAGGAATTGACGGGGCTGTTGGAGGAGATAAGGTCGGTTTGTGCAGTGGTTTAAAACTTGGAGGTTTTAAAAACCTCCAAGTTTTAGCCTTGCCATCATATCCCTTACTTTCTTTTCCTCACCCGGTACCGCTTCACCACGCGCCCGTTTTCTTTCACAATGGCGAGGTAGTTTCCCGCTGGCAAGTGGCTGGTTCGCAGTGTTTTCAGGTATTCGCCGGAGGCTTGGTTGGAGAGTTCTATTTTGGAGACCTCCTGCTTTTTTTTATTGATAATGCGGATAGTGACGTTGCTCTTGTTCCGCAGTTCATATTTCACTTTAACATTGCCGCTTGCGGCGTCGGCCATCAGCATTGGGCATTGCTCCCAATGGGCCGTTTCGTCGGCAACGGGTGCGGGGCGGAGGGCTGGCCCCCTGCTCAAATCAACTCCCGAACGGGCGGCCAATATTTCTTCTCCTCTGCCGGGAATGCTGCGGTCTGGTTTTCTGATGGTTATCACATCGCCGGCAGGAGGGCTCCAAATGTTGAGGCCGATGGGTGTTTTGAAAATATTTTGCGGGTCAATATCTGCTACCCGGTCAGAGCCGTCGGTTTTCACAAAACGGACTTCGATTTTGTCTTCGTCCACAAAAATCCAATGAAACTGGTTGAAGCTGCCACTGGCGCGGGTCCAAGATTTGTCGTCGTCATTTGCCCGTAAGGGCGCACCCCAACAGCCCTCGCCGACATAGACGGTGCCCTCGTTGTCGTCCCTGATAAAGCCCTCGTCGCTACCGCTGCCTTTGGCCGGGCGGATGGGGTAAGTGGCTTTCACCACGTGGGCGTCGCACTCCACTGCGAGGTTCATATTGTACTCTAAAAAGAGCGGCGCCCAAAAAACAACTTGGTCGTGCTTCTCCGCTTTTTTTGAAGTATGCGGCCGCATGGGCTGGTGGTACTGGGCAAATTTCCATTGCACGGGGAAGTTGCGGCGCAGGTCTTTGGTCAGCCAATCTTGCTGCTCGCCGCCGATGGGGATCATCGTATTTAAGGTGTAAATGCGGAGCAGGTCGCCCCCGAGGTTGATGGCGAAATTGACGTTTTTTGATTGGATGTCAAAGACGAGGTTCAGGGTTTTGTTGCTCTCTTCGTGGTTGCCCCTTGCAGGTATGATGGGGGTCATGCGCCCGTCTTTGGCGATGGTCAATTGCCAGTCGTCCATCCATTCCACCCATTCCCTGTCGCTGTCGCCTGCGGTAAAGTCGCCGCCGAACATGATACAGTGCGGCCTCAGTTTGCCTGCCAGCACATTGGCTTCTTGGCGCGCCTCCCTATAATTCCTGCTATCGCCTCCGGCAATGATGGAGAGCCGTTCTTCGGGCGAATCAGGTGCGGTGGTAAAAAACAATTGCCGGCTGGTGCCTTCGCTGTCTGTCACCAAAAAATAATAAGTTGTATTTGGCAGCAGCCCCGTCAACCTGACAAAATGGTTGTTCATCCCTTTTGCCCGTTCCACCCGGTCGGGGCTTTTTTTGAGGGCATAGCTACTGGCATCGTTGCCATAGTCGTTGATGTCGAGATGGAGGATGGGGTTTTTACCAGAAACTTGGTCCCAGCCGATGACGGCGGAAGTGGAAGGGTCGGTCTGCCATACTACCCGAAACCTGTCTGCTTTGGCGAGTAACTGGCTAGCGCCCAATAGTATCAGCAGGCAAGAATGGATTAATCTTTTTCTTTTGCTCAACATCCAGGTATGTGTTTAGAAGTAAAAAATTGCTCGGCAAGGCTCATTTACAGGGGCGGAAAAATGGATCGAAGCCGACACGTACAAAAGTAATATTATATCATAAGCTAAAAAATGGGAAGTGCAGAATTAAGAAAGAAATAGCAATGGGTTTTATTGTAAATTTGCCGCTCTTTTTCCGGCCCATCAGGTTATTGTTTTTTTAAAACCTGACAAAGGTCGGAATTGTTTTGCAAAATCTGTTCCCCTGTGCGGCATTGGAAACTGTTTGCGGTTTTAATAAAATTCAAAAATCATAAACGAAGGCTTTCCGGTTTTATGACTTCCTCTTCGGTCCAATGTAACGCACCTGCGGAAAACATTTCAACATGAATAAAGACACTGCCGTATTCAATTTGATCGGAAAAGAACTGGAACGCCAACGCAGCGGCATCGAGCTGATCGCTTCCGAAAATTTCACCAGCCAAGCCGTCTTGGATGCCATGGGCACCTGCCTCACCAATAAATATGCGGAGGGCTACCCCCGCAAACGTTATTACGGCGGCTGCGAAGTCGTGGACGAAATAGAGCAATTGGCCATTGACCGATTGAAAGAACTTTTCGGGGCATCGTATGCCAACGTGCAGCCGCACTCCGGCGCACAGGCCAATGCCGCTGTCTTTTTGGCCTGCCTACAGGCTGGCGACAAAGTGCTCGGCCTCGACCTTTCGCATGGCGGCCACCTCTCCCACGGCTCGCCTGTCAATTTTTCTGGTAAAATATTTCAACCTGCTTTCTATGGCGTGGAGGAGGAAACGGGGACAATAGACATGGACAAAGTGGAAGCCACCGCGCTGCGCGAGCAGCCCAAGTTGATCGTTTGCGGAGCATCGGCCTATGCCCGTGACTGGGATTACAAACGCTTCCGCGAAATAGCCGACAAAGTGGGCGCACTGCTCTTGGCCGACATCGCCCACCCCGCAGGCCTGATCGCCGCGGGGCTGCTCAACGACCCGATGGAGCATTGCCACATCGTAACCTCTACGACCCACAAAACTTTGCGCGGCCCGCGCGGCGGCATCATCATGATGGGCAAAAATTTTGAAAACCCCTGGGGACGTACCACCAGAAAAGGAACGGTAATAAAAATGTCGAGGATATTGAACAGCGCCGTTTTTCCGGGCATGCAAGGCGGCCCATTAGAGCATGTGATCGCTGCCAAAGCGGTAGCGTTTGGCGAAGCCCTCCAACCTGAATTTAAGGTGTACGGGCAACAGGTCATCCGAAATGCACAGGCATTGGCCACCGCATTTAAGGGCAAGGGCTATAAACTCATTTCCGGCGGAACGGACAACCACCTCATGTTGATTGACCTCCGCTCAAAAGGTGTCACCGGCAAGCAGGCCGAGGAAGCACTCGTCCGCGCCGATATTACCGTCAATAAAAACATGGTTCCTTTTGATACCCAATCGCCGATGGTAACCTCCGGCATGAGGATCGGAACGGCAGCCATCACCACGAGGGGTTTCAATGAAATGGATTGCATAAAAGTGGTGGACTGGATGGACCAGATCATATGCGATGTGGAAAATGAGGAATTGATCCAAAGTACCAAACAGGAGGTGAACCGTTTTATGGAGCAGTTCCCGCTTTACGAAGGCAACCTCGTGGCCTGATTTAGAGAGCAAAAGAACAAAAAGGATTGCACACAGATTAAACTGATCGAACTGATTTTCACTGATTTCTTAAACAAAAATGGAAAGTAATCAGTGAAAACCAGTTCGATCAGTTTAATCTGTGTGCAATCCTTTTTGTTCTTTTTTGCACCTCCCCTTATTCAAAAAAACAACATGACAAACGCAGCCGTCGGCTATACCATAAAACTCCCCCAATTCGAGGGCCCCTTCGACCTCCTGCTCTTTTTTATCGAGCGGGACGAACTCGATGTTTACAACATTCCCATCGCCAAAATCACGGACGATTTCCTCGCCTATATCCGCGACATGGAAGCCCTGAACGTGGACTTGGCCAGCGAGTTTATTTTGGTGGCGGCGACCCTTTGCCGCATCAAGGCCAAGCTGCTCATTCCCCGCAAACCGGTGGACGAGGAGGGCAACGAAATAGACCCCCGCGAAGAATTGGTGCGCCGCCTTTTAGAGTACAAACGTTATAAAAGCGTACTCGACGATATGCGCAAACTGGAGGAGGAACGCGCCCTCCGCGAACACCGCGGCTATGTGACCAAAGAATTGCGGAAGATCGCTTCCGTCGCATTGGTGGATGTGGAACTGGAGCAGCTTACCCTTTTCCGTTTGCTGAAAACCTTCGAGCGCCTCGTGCGCAAAATGGAGGATGATAAAAACCGGATCGTCCATACCGTCGTGCGTTTTCCATATACCATCGTCGAGCAGCGGGAATATATTTTTTCGAAATTGGAACCGGGCAAAAAAACAGATTTTAAATCCATTTTTCAAAATTTGGAAAACCGGGTCCATGCCATTGTCACTTTCCTTGCTTTGCTGGAAATGCTCAACCTGCAAATGGTGGATATTGTGCAGGGAGAAGGGACGAATAATTTTTGGCTGACGCTGGAGGAAAGGGGGAGTTGGACTGAAGATGAAAACGGGGAAGAGGAGTGATCGGAGGTTTTAAAAAGTGGGAGGCATCCCAACATGCTCTTAATTCAACCTGCCTAACAATTGCTCCTTTGTATAAAATATACAAAAAAACAACCTTGTTCAGATTGGGGCTTTTCATGGCCATGACAGGGCTGTTGTTTTCCCGCTTTGTGCTGAGCACGGGAATGTTATTATTGCTGATAAATACTTTAATCAATTATCCGCTAAAAGAAACTTTCCGTTTGTTTTTCAAAGACCGGACCCTGCTTTTATTGACTTCTTTATTCTTTTTATATTTATTGACCGGTATATATTCGGAGGACAAAATATATTTTTTGGAAAGGATGAGGATCGTGCTGCCCTATCTTTTTCTCCCATTTGCTTTTTCCAGAAAACAATTAATCAGTAATATAGAAATAGACCGGTGGCTCTGTTTTTTTATGGCATTGGTATTTGCGACGGCCATCTATTCCGCCGCCGCTATTTTAATAAAATATGGTGCGGTGCAAATTGTTTTCGACGATGATATACATTTGATAACCCCCGTCAACCATGTGAGGTACAGCCTGATGGTAGCTTTCAGTATATTGATCGGCCTGCACCTTTTGCGCCATTTTTATTTTAAATATAAAACAGGAAAATGGCTGGTAATTATTGCTGTTATATTCTTGGTTGTATATCTTCATTTTATTGCCGTCAGGAGCGGTATAGTTGGGCTGTATATGGCCTTGGTTTTTGCAGCGTTCAGGTTCTTTTTTATATCTTCAAAAAATAAAAGGGTTTTATATATCCCGCCGTATTTATATTGCTTTCGTTTATTGCTTACCACGGGTTTTCCAGCTTCCGGCACGAGGTAGAAACCACCAAAGAAACTATTGTTGCATATATAGAAGGCTGCCCCGTTCCCGGCCTGTCCGACCGGGGGAGGATAGCCTCAATAGAAACGGGGATAGAAATAGGGGTGGAAAACTTTTGGCTCGGGACGGGTATCGGCGACCTAAAAAAAGAAATGAGCAAACATGCTGCCCCTGAAAACAGAAGCAACAAAAACCCGCTACTCCTGCCACATAACCAATTTGTCTTTTTCTTTGCTTTTTCTGGGATTATGGGCATGGTTTGGTTTGGTTTGGTTTGGTTTGGTTTGGTTATATTTACGGCAGTTTTTGAAAAGGCATCCATTCCCTTTTTATACCGGGGCTTCAATATTATCGTTGTGAGTTCCTTCTTTTTTGACCATACTCTGGAAACGCAGATCGGGATCGGGTTTTGGTTGGTTTTTTTGTTGGTGTTGAGAAGAGAAAATAAACCGTAAAAAATTAATACATATTTAAAATGCGAACATTTCTGATAAGTACGATTTTTTTGCTTTCTTTTTGTTCTGCTAAGTCGCAGGTTTCTCTCGGTATAAAGACTGGGGTATCTTCTGCTAAGTTCAGGTATTTTTTTGATGACGAACATAAACTTGATTCCGACCCGATCAAAAAATTGGAAATAGGGATATTTGCGAACATTAAATTGAGCAATAAATTTTCCTTTGAACCCGAAATTAATTTTTTAGAGAAAGGAGGGGCTGTTCCAGACTACCCCACTTCTCCCCCTCCCAGCAATCATTATAGGCAAATTGAATTGGCAATGCCTTTTAAGTACGAATATCCATTTGGAAAAATTTTCGTTTTTGCCAAAGCGGGCCCCGCTTATGGCCATATGATAAATGGCCGTACTTATACTGCTGCTTCAAGGTGGGTAAAAGCCAAGTTTGACAACTCTGTCCTAAAACGACCTGATTTAGTATTTATGTTTGGCGGTGGCATTGGCATGTCATTAGGCAAATCAAAAATTTCAATTGAAAGCCGGTATCGGCAATCAATTCTTTATACCTCTGATGTCGAACTTGAAGATTTTCGGTTTTCTGCAAAAAATAAGGTTTTCGGTATTTACCTTGCTTATTCGAGGAGTTTTTTAAAATCATCAAAATGAAAAACCTGTTCCTTTTTATCGCCTTATATTTTATTTTTTCGGTTAGCAGTTTTGCTGCTGTTCAAAAAACAGCATATATGCCTAACAATGTTTCCGGCAGTTCCATTTCAATAGATAAAAAAAGAAAAAGGCAAATAAAAAAGACGAATAAAATCGAAAATAAACTTAAAAGATTAGTCAAACATAATAAACCTGATATTGCCAAAAAGCCAGAATCTTTTTGGACAACTGTGGTATTAGGTTTGAGTTTTGCAGCTTTGATGTTATTTTTGAATGTTCCTATTGCTATGTTGTTTTTCTTTGTCGTTACTGGAATTGGATTAGGAGGATATTATATTTTTAGAAAAAAAAACAAGAAAATAGCAGAAGCATTTCTCACTATTGCTACAGCTTTAAATCTTGGACTTGGTGTAGTTGCTGTGTATGGGATATGGTTAGGGAGTGTCGTGGATTGAAAATTATAACATATCTCAAAAACAAGGACATTATGGCAAAACTCTAACTCGAAAAATAAAAATTTGGAATTGTATGAGATATTCGTTTTTATGTATTATTGTATTCAACTTTATATATCTTTCTACACTTAATTCACAAATAAGTGTTGGGGCATCTTCTGGAATAACTTTTTCTAATTTATATGAAATTGCTTTGAACAGTGGTACTCAATACCATCAGTTGAATGGATTCAATGTAAATACAATTGCAAACTATAGATTAAATACTTTATTTTCAGTTCAATCAGAATTAGGCTATATGAGAAAAAGTGGAAAGGTTCGGGGAATAGAGAATATAGTCAATAATATACATGATATTGGTTTTTCAACCTTTATACCGTGTTTAAATATCAATTTTGGTAAATTTACTTCATACGCCGGTGTTAGACTTTCTCTTAATTATGTAATTGATACTAATGGTTTTTCAGAAGTGACAAGTGAAAGACCGTTTTGGCTTCCTTCAGATGCCTTTTTGCAAACAGAGTTTAATAGGGTCGATTTTGGAATTGATTATACCGGAGGAATTTTGTATTCATCCACAAAGTATTCTATTTTTCTGCAATTTAAATATGCAGATATAGAAGACTCTTTTGCAAGAATAGATATTGTTAATAATGATGTAAATGTTGAGCCAACAAGGTTCTTGACTTACAACGTAGAAAGAATACTTTCATATAATATTGGATTAATATTTCCTTTAAAAAGGAAAAAATAAACACTACCCTTTCCCGCACTTCCTTTCAGCCATGTGAACAAACATCGGCAGGACTCCTGTGGAGGAAACCCTGCCGACATTGATATACTTAATGCGACCCACCTTTCCCTTCCTTTTCCAATCCATGTTTATCAATCAAAAAAACCAAACTGGTAATGGCCGCCGCCCCCAGTTCCAGTTCCCTTTTATCGACCGTTTCAAAAACATCGGCGTTGGTATGGTGGTAATTAAAGTAGCGCTGCGGATCGGGCTCAAATCCGAAGAGCAGGGTTTTTTGTTTTTTCAAAGGGGAGATATCTGCTCCGCCGCCGCCTTTTTTGATGCGCAGGCCATAGGGTTCGAGCAGGTCGAGCCAGGGGCGCAGGAGCGGGAATTTTGCTGCAAAAACTTCTTTGTCACCTGTCACGGTGAAGCCCCTCGGCGTAAAGCCGCCCCGGTCGCTTTCGATGGCCGCCAAGTGGAATTCACCTTTTCGTTCAGCTTCTTTTCCATACTCCCTGCCACCGCGCAGGCCGTTTTCTTCGTTCATAAAAAGTACACATCGGATGGTCCTTTTGGGGCGGTAGTCCATTTTCTTTAATAGGTGCAGCACTTCCATTGACTGCACGACGCCGGCGCCATCGTCGTGTGCGCCTTCGCCCACGTCCCACGAGTCGAGATGGCCGCCGACGAGGATGATTTCTTCTGGTTTTTCGCTGCCGCGTATTTCACCGATCACGTTGTAGGACAGCTTGTCTTCCAGCATACGGCAGCTTGTTTTTATAAAAACTTTTACCGCGCCCTGCTTCAACAAGCCGCTCAGCAATTCCGCATCGTTGGTGCTGATGGCAACGGCTGGGATTTTCTCCACCCCTTCTTTGTACCTCAAGCCGCCCGTGTGCGGGATGTCGTCCAAATTAGAGGCCATCGAGCGCACCAATACAGCCACTGCCCCATATTTGGCTGCTTCGGAAGGGCCGTTGCCCCGTTGGTTTACAGCGCCGCCATAGGCGGCAAATGTATTGATCTGCGTAGCATCGAAAGGGCGGTTGAAAAAAACAATTTTGCCCTCAATGGCCGATCCGAGGTTTTTCAGATCATCAAAATTTTGCACTTCGACGACCTGCGCGGCAATGCCGTTTTTACTGGTGCCAACCGAGTTTCCCAAAGCAAGCGCATTCAGTTCCACCGAACCCATCGCCGATGCGGCAATGCGGACGACCTCTTTTTCGCCCCTCACCCAATGCGGTACCATGACGGGCTGCAGCCACACGCTGTCTAGGCCCAAAGTGCCCAAGGTTTGCTTGCCATACTCCACCGCGGCGGCAGCCTGCGGCGAACCGCTCAGCCTTGCGCCGATTTCTTTTGTGAGATGGTGAAGCCATGGGTAGCACTGCCCCTGAGTGAGCGCTGCGTCGTGGATGTGGCGGATGAAAAAGGCGTCTTCGTCCGTTGCCTTCGACTGGGAAAAAAGACTAAAAGTAGAGCTTACACTAAGGAATAGGATGAAAATAGTAGTGCGATGAAAAAAACATTCACCTGTCTTGCAAGCTGGGTTTTGCATGGATTGTATTTTATGTTTAAAAAATCCTCTTTGTTTCGAGGTTTAAAATTCGGCAAATTTTAGAATTAAATTTTGCATATTTCACAGAAGGCAAAAGATAATTTGAATATTATAAATTCTACCATTTAAAAACCTCTCCCCTTTGGACCATTATATCAGCAGTCCTTTCAAACATTTCAGCAAAAAACAAATCAAACTATTAGAAATTTTCACCATTTCACATTAACTTTGTGAAACTTAGGTAATAGTATTTTTTACACCAAGTATGATTTTGACAAATGACCCTCTTTTTCGAGGTTGATTTTAAAGATAAATAATTTGGTTTTATTTGGTTAGGGCTGAGGTGGTGCAAACGCACTGCCTCTTTTTTTATGTTGCACGCAAAGCCGCTAAGGCGTAAAGTACAGAATTATCTCTTTGCGCCTTAGCGGCTTTGCATGCAATACAAGAAGAATTTTTTTTTGGCAAATTTGAAAAA
>DROJ01000504.1 GCA_011321935.1 Bacteroidota bacterium
CAATAACCCGGTTTGGCGATTTCAATTTCAGCACAAACCGGGGCAGGCAAATATCATTTGCCAAAAGGAAACATTTGAAAAACAAATACGTAATCCCTAAATAAGTGACTGTCAAAAACTTGCGCAAAAAAGCTGAACAAAAAAATTACGTCCCATAAAAAAAAGATATAATGCAAGTTTTTGAGCAAATATTTTCAAAATACCTACCAAATAATTTTGAAAGGAGGAAATGATTTCGGACATTTGTCTTTCGTGTTTTTAAAACTGACACGCCCCACAAACACCTCCGTGCAGAAGGAACTTATATCAAGCAATTAAACATATCTATTGAGGGAGCTGATTTTATTAAGTGTACTGATACTAATATTTCGGGACTTGCCAAGTACATATGCTTATCGGTATATGGAGCAATCCGAAAAAGACAAAAAACAGGACTTATGAAAGCCAATTTCCTATTCATCGAGAAACTACGCGCAGTCAGAGAAACTAAATTGTTAATGTTCATAAAACAGCAGCGAAATGAGCGCCATTTACAAAACAATAGTATCGGGTTGCCTCGAATTTGGCAACCAAAGAAGCTATGACCAGGTGTTGAACCTCTTCCAGCACCGCACTGAAAACTATTACCGCAACGATATCCTCATTGATGCGGAAGAAGCCTTTCAGGAATCCTCCTTTACCCTCAACCTTCCCCGTTTCATCAAAGAATCCTCCGAAAAAAGTTGGAAAAACACGCTTAACCTGCTCAACTACATTGCCGAGTACGCAATTGCCGGCGATGTCAGGATGTGGGTCATCCATGAGCGCAAATTGATCCTTGATGAAACGATAGAACCCGTCGGCGACAAGAGTGTCATCAAAGCCTTTATGAAAGGGCGCGAACTGGTGAAAGAAACCGGCATGGAAGAAGAAGCCATGAAGGCGCTGAACCGGGCAATTGATAAATTCGAGCGCCACGGCAAGGCATATGAGCGCAGGGGCTATGTGAATTTCAAGCTGAGGAACTTTGACGATGCGATGTACGACTTCACCAAAAGTGTTGACATACACCCGAACAACCCGGAAGCATATTGGGGGAGGGCCAATGTGAAAATAATCAAAAAAGACCTGCGCGGCGCTATCGAAGACCTTGAAATGGCAAGGAAAACGTCCATTCCCCACCAGCCCATATTCTGGAGCGCACGGCGCTTGAGAGGAGAGTTACACTTACAATTGGGAGAATTCCAGCAAGCAATATTTGAGCTCAAAATGGTGACCAACCGCCCGTTCACCGAGACAGACCCTAATTATAAATGGCAAAAAAATGCTTTGTACAATTACGGCAAAGCATTGTTCGAGGTCGGGGAATTTGGGGAGGCTGTAAAGGCTTTCAACAAAATGTTCGACTTTGACGTGGAACGGAAAGAGGCCCCTCCCAAAGCCGACCAGTTTCTCAACCGCGGGCTTGCCCGGCAAAAGGCTGGCGAAACAGGCTACATGAGCGACATCAAAGAAGCTGCCGGGCTGGGTTCGGAAAAAGCTGCCGAACTGCTCGAAGCACTGGTTTAGGGAGTTTGTAATAAATAACCTACCCATTCTGGCTCGTTCTTCCTGCCTGCCGGCAGGCAGGTTTCCTTCTAAGAGCACTTGAAAAAGTGAACCGTAGCCCCACTATGCTTAATTTTTCAAGCACTCTTACAAGAAAAAACCTGCCTGCCGGTAGGCAAGTAACTTCGCCATAACGGGTAGGTTATTTTTTACAAACTCCCTTAACTTATTTTATTTTTGCAAAATAGAAAAATGTACGAAAAATGGCTGCCGGAATTTCCGGCGGCCATTTCTGTTTTGTGAATTGTTCTTCGGGTTTTGCCCCAGGCTGGTATATGCCGCCATTTCAGGGCTTTTGAGCTGTTTTTGAATATTCTATTTTTTAAAAAACACGGTTTAAGTCAACAACAAAATTTAATAAATATTGAAGCGCTCTGTTTATATGTTTGCGCCCTATCAACCTTATAAACTTTAATAAACCGTAACTGTTCAGCTTGCATTCAAGTCGCCACAGATTTCACGGATTTTCGCGGATTAATTTTTTTTGAAAAAAAATAGTATCATTTTAATAAGGCAGGGTAAGTGCACAAAAATTCCCTGCCTCCCGGACAAGCATTCGGCTCCGCTGTTTTTTGTCATCCGCCTTTAGCGGAACTGCGACGTCATGAGGGAAGCCACACACGGCCGCGCACACCAGACGTCGCAGTTCCGCTAAAGGCGGATGACAAAAAACAGCGGAGCCGAGTTAGCATTTTGTGCATTTACCTCGGCTGATTAAAAAGATACAAAAATACGTGTTTATAATCTGTGGAAATCCGTGAAATCTGTGGCGGAAACATCCTTGCTGAACAGTTACAATAAACCTATTATAAACTCTTTTTCAAATGATCAGGTTTTTCACCATATTAAGCCTCCTTTTTTTATTTCAAAACTGCTCTGCCCAAAAAGGTTATACGACCGAAAAAACGGCCAAAAAGAAACAGTTGGAAAACTTCCGGAAAGGCCAGCGGCTTTCTTTTAATGGCCAGTTCGGTGCCGCTATCAAAGAATTGGAAAAACTGCTGCGCACCGACCCCACTTTTATAGATGCACAAATAGAATGGGCGAATGTGAAAAACCAGCAGGGCAAATTTGCGGAAGCGGAACAGGGCTATGAAAAAGCATTGGCCATTGACCCCAACTATTTGCCCGGCGTATTGTACAGCCTCGCCATTGTTGAATTTGACCAAAAAAAATTCGGGGAATCGGCGGCACATATGGAAAAATATTTAGCGACGGGAAAAATAAAAGAAAGGCGGAAAAAGGCCGCAGGAAGATATTTGAACAATGCCAAATTTGCTGCCGAGGCACTTGCCAACCCTGTCCCTTTTGACCCAAAAAACATGGGCGCCAATATTAATTCCCCTGATTATGAATACCTGCCCACACTGACCGCCGACGGAGAAAAACTGATATTTACAAAAAGGAAAAGAGGTTTGGAGGATTTTTATATCAGCCATAAAATTAATGGGGAATGGCAAAAAGCCGTGCCGATCGAATCTGTAAATACACCGGAAAACGAAGGTTCGCAAACAGTGTCCGCCGACGGGAAATTGCTGATATATACGGGCTGCAACCGAAAGGGCGGATATGGCATGTGCGACCTATATTTTACGGAATATAAAAACGGGGAATGGACGCCCGTAAAAAATATAGGCCCGCCCATAAATACCAATCAATGGGAAGGGCAGCCATCTCTTTCTGCCGACGGGCAAATATTATATTTTTGCCGCGACCCAAAAGGCGGCCGGGGGAATATAGATATATGGGTGAGTTACCGAATGGAAAACGGGGAATGGGGGGCGCCAAAAAAATTGCCGGAAACAATTAATTCAAAAGGGAAGGAACAAGTCCCGTTTTTGCACCCCGACGGGCAGACATTATATTTTTCGTCCGACGGGCATCCGGGCATGGGCAAGGCGGACATATATTTTTCGAGGCTGCTGGAAAACGGGGAATGGGGAAAGCCCGAAAATATAGGCTACCCAATAAATACCGAAAAAAACGAGAGCGCATTATTTGTCGGTTTAAATGGAAAGACGGCCTATTTTGCCAGCGACCAAGAAGGGGGTTTTGGAAAAACGGATATTTATAGTTTTGAATTATACGAAGCGGCGCGCCCCCAGCCCGTCACATATGTCAAAGCAATTGTCAGCGATGCGCACAGCCGGAAAAAACTTATGGCAAAAGTTGAATTTATTGATTTGAAAACAGGCAAAATATATAGCCAGTCAATGACAGGCGCCGACGGCGAATTTTTGATAACATTGCCCATCGGAAAAGATTATGCTCTGAATGTTTCTAAAGATAAATATCTTTTTTATTCGGAAAATTTTGCACTAAAAAACAATAGCACAGCCGATGATCCTTTTGAATTAAAAATAGAATTAACCCCTGTTCCAGAAACATCAACAACAAATGGCGAAGGTTTATCGAAACCTATTATTTTAAAAAATGTATTTTTTGAAACGGGTTCGGCGGCGCTGAAAAACGAAAGCCTTGCCGAACTGGAACGGTTGAAAAAATTATTGGACGACAACCCGAATTTAAAAATCCAAATAAACGGGCATACCGACAATATCGGCACCGAAGAAGATAATTTAAATTTGTCGAGCGACCGGGCAAAGGCAGTTTATGATTATTTAATTAAAAATAATATTGCTGCCGAGCGATTGAAATACAAAGGTTTTGGAGAAACTATGCCTATTGCAAGCAATGGTACAGACGAAGGACGGCAACAAAATAGGCGGACGGAATTTGTTGCTTTTTAGCGCCATTTTTATTAGCCAAGCTAAATGTATAAAATGCCTGTTCGTCTCCACTGTGTTTTGTCATCCGCTTTAGCGGAACTGCATCGTGAGGGAAGCCACGCACGACGCAGTTCCGCTAAAGCGGATGACAAAACACAGTGGAGACGAACAGGCATTTTATACATTTAACTTGGCCGATTAAAATGATGCGTTTTTTAAATTTAGTGTTTCACTGCTAAACATCAAACAAAACATGAAATACAAACTCAACCTACCATTAGAGTTAGAACCGCACCGGGGCAAATTCCTCAAAAGCATAAAACCATTCATTAAAATAATCCCGCAAAAAGAAAAAATCACAAAACCTTGGCAAAGCAAAATTGGCGGCCTGCCCTATCTGCCCATTGATATTGATTTTCCAAAAAACAAAAACGGCGAACAACTGTTTTTTTTGGCGCAAATTAATTTTGCAGAAATGCCGTCGCTCGAAAATTTTCCAAAAAAAGGCATTTTGCAATTTTATATAAACGACGACGCAAACTATGGCTTGGAATATGACATACCCGACGAGCAAAATAATTTCCGGATCTTATATTTTTCAGAAATAGAAAAAGACGAAGAATTGCTGAAAACAAAATCCGGTTTCAGGGAATATAGCAGCACGCCCATTCCACCCAAAAAATCTTTTCCAATTTTATTTGAATTAAAAAAAGAAGCCGTGCCGCTTACCGACCACAATATCCACGATTATATCGGCGAGGATTTTTTCAACCAATTTGGGCAAGGGCAATGGGCAATCATGTCGGCCTATTCAAAGGCAGTAAGTGCAGGCGGGCACAAAATAGGCGGCTATGCTTTTTTTACGCAAGAAGACCCGCGCTATGAAATGGGCGAATATGAACTGTTGTTCCAATTGGACAGCGACCAAAATATCAACTGCCAATGGGGCGACATGGGCGTCGCCAATTTTTTTATTAAAAAAGAAGATTTAATTAAAAAAGATTTTTCGGAAGTGCTTTTTAATTGGGATTGTTATTGACGGGGGAGGAGAGGCGTAAAACTTGGAGGTTTTAAAAACCTCCATGTTTTAACCCCGGCCTTCCAGCAGCTCCACCAACTCCCCTAGCCCTTGATGCTTCGCATGCGACAGCGCCGTGTTCCCCCTCGCATCTTTTATATTTTTGTCCGCACCTGCATTCAATAATAATTTGGCAATTTCGGTCTGCCCAAAAGTAGCGGCATATATAAGTGCCGTCGCATTGTTATAGTTTTGGATATTCACATCTGCGCCGTTTTCGATCAGCATTTTTACGATGTTTTTATATCCTTTAAAACAAACGCCCATCAGTGCCGTATTTCCGGCAGCGTCTTTTTCATTTATAGCTGCGCCGTTTTTTATAAAATATTCGGCCATTTCGATATGCCCGCTATATGTTGCCAAAATAAGCGGCGTAAAACCGCGCTGGTCTTTTTCGGATAATATAGCTTTATTTTTTTCGACGATACTTTTTATTTCCCCCAGTTCGCCTTGTCTTATTAAATTGAAAAAATCCATGTTTTGTGTTTTGTAATCAGAAAAAAGGAGCAGCCATATTGACTGCCCCTTTTAAGTTATTTTTTGAAACTACTTACCCCCAGTTAACTTATTGAATTCACTAACCCCCGACTTCAGTCGGGGGAGCAAGCACAAAATAATATCGGGTTTTAACCCAAAATATATACATGAATTTTGGGTTAAAACCCAGGTTTGTGCTTTGTCCACCCCCGACTGAAGTCGGGGGTTAGTGAATTCAATAAATTAACTGGGGCTGGTAAGTAGCTGCGTTTTTCAAAAATAAATAACGGTCAATATGCAACTAATTCCGAAATGCCGAGCGCTTTCCGCACACCGTCGCCATATGCCGGGTCGGCCTTGTCGTACAGGGCCAATTGCCGTTCTATTATTTCCATCGGCACCCCCGCCATTGCGGCAGCAGTGTTGCTGAACAAGCGTTGTTTTTGCTCGTCGTTGAACAGGCGGAAGAGGTCGCCGGGCTGTTTGAAATCATCAATTTGCTGGCTGTATTCATACCTGCTTATATCTCCCGAAACCCTCATCGGCGGCTCTTTCACGTTCGGGTCTTCTTTTGGGCCATCAAAAGAATTGGGTTCGTAATAGGCATCCGGGTTGTCGGTGTTGTTGTCGAAAAAACGCATTTTGCCATCTTTGTGGTAGTGGTTCACCTCGCATTTTGGCGCATTGACGGGCAGCGCCTCGTAATGCGTACCGAGCCGGTAGCGGTGCGCATCGGCATAAGAAAATATCCTTGCCTGCAACATTTTGCAGGGAGAAAAACCAATGCCGGGGACAATGTTGGAAGGCGAATAAGCGGCCATTTCCACCTCCGCAAAATAATTGTCCGGGTTGCGGTTGAGTTCGAGGATGCCGACTTCGATGAGCGGATAATCGCCGTGCGGCCAAACTTTGGTCAGGTCGAAAGGGTTGTAAGGCGTCTTCTCCGCATCCATTTCCGGCATGATCTGCACCATCATTTTCCATTTTGGGAAATTGCCCTTTTCGATGGCTCCATAGAGTTCTTCCTGATAGCTTTCGCGGCTGTTGCCGATCACTTCGGCGGCCTCTTCGTTGGTGTAGTGCCGGTGCCCCTGCATGGTCTTGAAATGGAATTTCACCCAAAACCGCTCGCCGTCTTTGTTCCAAAAACTATAGGTGTGCGAGCCGTAGCCGTTCATGTACATCGGCGCCACGGGCAGCCCCCGGTCGGACATGAGGATGGTCACTTGGTGCAGGCTTTCTGGCGTGAGCGACCAAAAATCCCACATCGCCGTATTGGAGCGGAGGTTGGTTTTTGGATGCCGTTTTTGGGTGTGGATGAAGTCGGGAAACTTGTAGGCATCGCGCACAAAAAAGACCGGGGTGTTGTTGCCAACGAGATCCCAATTGCCTTCTTCGGTATAAAATTTCAGCGAAAAACCGCGCACGTCCCGCTCTGCATCGGCTGCCCCTTTCTCACCTGCAACGGTCGAAAAACGGGCAATCATGGAGGTCTTTTTGCCCACTTCCGAGAACACCTTGGCGCAGGTATATTTCGTGATGTCGTTGGTGATAGTCAGCGTGCCGTGGGCGCCCCAGCCCTTTGCATGCACCACTCTTTCAGGAATGCGCTCCCTGTTTTGGTGCGCCAGTTTTTCGAGCAATTGATAGTCTTGCATTGCTACCGGGCCGCGCGGCCCGACCGTGATCGAATGTTGGTTGTCGCTCACCGGCGCGCCGGCCGAGGTGGTCAACCTTGAGTTTTTTCTTGCCATGATGGATAATTTTTTATTTGGTTTAAAAATGTGATGGAAGCAGTCTTTGTGTCGGAAGGAACGTTGGGCAGCAGGTTTTAAAATACTAGGTAACTGCTTGGCAGGGGGCCATGAGGTGATGCCTTTGGGCGGGGGACGGCGGGGGGAA
>DROJ01000505.1 GCA_011321935.1 Bacteroidota bacterium
AAAAATTTTAGAATAAAGTCTATTATTTAAAAAAAAGCGGTGCATGTTATTCATGCACCGCTTTTTTGTTTTCCAATTGGGCTTCTCCTTATTTAAAATCAAATCAACTCTTTTATCTTAAAATATTTATCTTTTTAAAAACCCGTCTTTTATTATTTTCCAAAACCAAAATATACAGTCCGCTATTTAAACCGGAAACATCAATTTGCGGCGCAGCCATATTTTCATAAAAAACAATCCTGCCATTTAAGTCAATAATAGAAGCGCTGTATTTTTGATTGATTGATTTGTTTTCAATATTTAAAATATTTTTTGCCGGGTTCGGATATATGTTCCAAAAACCGCCCGCAGGTTCATATTTTACGGAATTAACAACAGGCTCGTTTTTTTCGCAAAGGGTCAATAAATTATCTTCCAAACGCAGCCTCGCAGGGTTGCTCCCCGAATTGAGGTCAGTGGGCAGGCCGATGCTGCCAATATCAATCCCGGTATTTTCAAAATATATCGGCGCCTCGTTTAAATAAAGGGAAAGAAGGCTTACGTTATTGGTGTTGGCAGGCATGACCGTGCCTTTTACATTGTTGCCGTATTCAAAATGCCCGGTCCCTTCGAGGGAATAAAAACCGTTTAAAAAATCGGTGGAAGTGATTTCGTTTCCGACAAAAACCTGTGCGTCGCTCGCAGGCGAATCGTTCATGAAAATGCCGTTTTGTTCTGCCCTGTTTCTAAAAAAAACATTGCCCGGGCCATTGATGCCGTGCGAGTCGTCAATGACTATATTCTGCACAATATTGCCTTCCAATAAATTCAAATAAACATAATTGCCGTGCAGTACCAAATCGCCCGACGAGTCGTCCGGCAGGCCGACTTCCGTCCAAAAAGTATTGACCGAACAATTATAGCCCAGCACATTCCCATTGGCGCCAGCCTGCAGCAACATAGAGTGGCGCAGGTGGTCGAATATATTGTTTTCCACGAGGCAATCACTGGTGTTGAATTCCAGCACCACGCCATATCCTTGGCCCCCGTCGCCATATGCGTGGGCATCTTTAAAATGGCAGCCCGATATATTTATATGCGCTCCGTTTTCAATATCAATATGCGCAAAATTGGCATTGTGCGAGCTTAGTCCTTTTGCCCAGCAATTGGCCGCATATTTAAAATAAATATTGCTGGTCTGCGCTGCCGTCGCATCCAATCTTTCAATTCGCAAACATTCTATCCCTGCAAACTGAACGGGCGATATTTTTTCAATCAGCGGGTTTTTATTTAATAAATAATCGCGGCGGATTGTTTCGGCAATATGAAGGGTATTGTTTTGTATTTGATTGATTTCGCATATCTGCCCGGTGCTGTGTTCTGCCCACGGAGATGTGATTAAATCAATATCATCGGCCTGTGTCCTAATGTAATCACCGGTTTGAAAAGCAGCCGTGTTTTCTATATTCAATGAGCTGGCGTCTTTTAATATATTGTTGGTAATATTTGATTTAATTCCCGTTGCGGCGCCTTCTATCAAAAAGGCATGGCCTGCCCCGTTCAAATTAAAAATAAATGTGGTTTCACCGGCAGAAGCGCCTTTTATGACCTGCCCGTTTTTCAGTGCAATGGGCTCGTCAAAAAAATAATTTCCGGCAGGGAAATAATATACGGTCGGCTGTCCGCCGTCCGCATCCATGAGGTTTCTCAAAACAGGATTGTTGGAAGTGGCCCCGTCCGCAACAGCGCCGTTTGAGAGGACATTGACAGTGTCAAAAACAGGGGCCTGCTTTTGGATGCCTGCTTTGCTCCAATCGGTAACCAGGCCTGTTGGCAGGGTTTGGGAAAAAAGGCCAATATTGGAAATCAAAAAAAATGCGGTCAAATAAGAAAAGGTATTCTTGTGCCTCATAGTAATTTTATGGATGAAGGATATGGGCGAAAGAAGACGCAATTTCAAGGCCAAAAGGAGAGGGGCCAAGGGCTTGCCAACAAGCGCTGAAAAATCAATCGGCTATTTGCTGACGACAAGTTTCCCGTTTGCCGCATTGGCCCCTTCTATCCATATTTTATAAAAATACAGGCCGGGGGGCAGCTTGTCCGAAGAAAATTCAAAGCGCGGATGCCGGAATGTTTGCTCCCGCACCAATCGGCCATTGGTATTGAAAACCTGCAACCGGCCGGTATTGAAATCCATGTTTTCTATTTCAAAAAAAGCAGTTTGACGGACGGGGTTCGGAAGAACATGCAGCGCTGCGCCGTCCATTAATACCCTGTCGGAAGACAGCACCAGCTCGTTGTTGATGGAATGATAAACGGGGTCGGTGATGATGGGCGCATTAAAATCAAAATAAATGGCAGCGGTATTCAGCAGGACGGTGCCGTCGGGCAGGTTCGGTTTTGGCGAAACCTTAAAAGTAACAAAGCCTTTCGATTTTATGTCGTCGTCCTTGCTGCTCGGCAGGTGGATGTTGGGGAAGGAAAAACGGAAAATCCGGTCTTCGGTAACGGTAAGGTTATAATCATGGCTGCTGCTTTCCTGCCGCAGCGTCGAGGGGTCCAGATACACCGACAGGCTGTCTATGACCCGGACATTAAGGGCCGCCTCATCGCCGGTATTTTCAAAAAAAACCGTGTAAGTGAGTTCTGTGCCAGGAGCGATCCAATGCCCGTCGCCCTGACCCACCGGCGCTGCTGTTTTATAATTGGTGGAAGAAACGAGTTCGTTGTCAGGGGCGTCTCCCAGCCGCTGGGCATCGAGGGAGAGGACGGATAAAAACGAAAATAAAATTATCAAGAGGTGGTTCATGCA
>DROJ01000506.1 GCA_011321935.1 Bacteroidota bacterium
CTAAAAAGTTCGAGGTCATGGAAGCTGTTGTAGAGCAGCAGCCCTTGCCGCAGGGTGCCTTCTTTTTTAAAGCCCAAGCGCAGCGGTACTGCTTGGCTTTTTTTGTTTCCGCTGGCCACTTTTATTTCTATGCGGTTGAGGTCTTTGGCACTGAAAAGGTGTTCGATGAAGCGGTTGCATGTTTTGGTCATAATGCCCCGGCCTTGCAGTTCCTCGCTGAGCCAATAGCCGATTTCGCAGCTCTTGTTGCTTTTGTTGAAATGGACAACTCCGAGCGAACCTGCCAATTTTCCAGCATAAACAATAAAGGTGGTGAGGCGCGTGCCGTCGGCATTGTGCTGCATGCTTTCTTTGATGAAGGCCTCGATGTCCTTTACCTCTTTGGTCGGATCTACCCACGGCAGCCATTGCCGGAGGTAGTCCCGCTGCCTGTCAATTGTTTTGAAAACGGCCTCGGCCAATTCGGGGCGGGCGAGGTGGAGGCCGAGTTGGCCGTCTATTTTTAGGAAGGGTTTTAATTGTTTTGGCATTGGCTTGAGTTTTTTTGACTTTAATTAACGGGCTCATAAGTGGCGATGCCTTTGCGCGGGGAGGCAGGGGGAAAGGCGTTGCCTCTAATATTCAAAACCAGAGGCAACGCCCTTCCCCCCGCCCTCCCCGCGCAAAGGCATCGCCTCTGGGAAGATATAACTTTCGCATATTTACGCTACAAACCCATTTTACGCAACAAAAAATTCCACTGGATTAAACCACCTTCAACGGGCAGGGTCTATAAGGGCGAGATGAGGATAGCGGTTTTTAAAAATCCTTTCCTACCCAAGTCCGCCCCTCTGCAAAAAAGTACAAACTGTAAATATTGAAAACGCTGCACAGCGACATAGCCGACGAGCAGATTCTGGACCTGCTGCTCAGGGATGCCAATGCGGAACGGGGCTTCCGGCTGCTGATGGAGAAATACCAAGAGCGACTCTATTGGCAGGTGCGGCGCATGGTACACGGGCATGACGATGCCAACGACGTTGTGCAAAACTGCTTTATCAAGGTATATCGCAGCATCCACAATTTTGAGGGAAAATCGAAACTATATACCTGGCTCTACCGCATTGCCACCAACGAGGCCATCACATTTATCAATAAAAAGAAAAAGAAGATGGCAGCGCCTTTGGACGACGGCGAAAACAGCCTGTCGAACCGCCTGCAGGCCGACCCTTATTTCGATGGCGACGAAATACAATCGAGGCTGAAAGAAGCCATTTCGTTGTTGCCGGAAAAACAGCAGCAAGTGTTCAATCTCCGCTATTTCGATGAAATGAATTATGCGGATATGTCGGAAATGTTGGGCACTACGAAAGGCGGGCTGAAGGCTTCGTTTCACCATGCGGTGAAAAAAGTGGAGGTTTACATGAGGCAGTCGGTGGATGGCTGATCGGGCCATTTTTTTTTGACTGAATTTTTAAAAAGATGAAAAATAAAAACGGATTAAAAGACGAATTGCGGGCTATCTCCCCTTTGCTCAGCCGGCTGAAGGAGGGCAAAGAAGGCTACCAAGTCCCGAACGATTATTTCAAATCACTGCCAGATGAGGTATGGCAAAAAGTGGCGCCCGAGCAGGCCGAAGCGGTTGAACCGACCTACTCCCGGCAGAGCCGTTTGACCACCTTTTTGCAAAATTTTTTCCGACCCAAATATGCGTTGGCACTGGCCTCGGTGGCCCTGCTTTTGGTCGCTGGTTTTTATTTTATGAATAATGAAAATGCAGCAACGCTGCCCCCTGCGGTTGCCCTCGAAGAAATATCGGACGAGGCCCTCGACACCTATATAAACGACAATATCGAAGATTTTGACGAGGCGCTGTTGGAGGAACAATTGGCCGGAAAGATCGGTGGGCCACTGCCCGGGCTGGACCTGGAAAACTCGGAGGGGTATTATGACGAAATCATTGACGAACTGGATATCGAAGACATCGAAGACCTGCTTTAACACCTGAACTAAAACTTAAAAAATCTGGCGGTGCATCAAATGTAATGCTTTTTTTTCTTTTTTTTCGAGGGATTCACATCCCTCGCTAAGATCTGCCGTCCCTGCGGGACTAGGTGGAAAGCCTGTCTAACCTAGTCCCGCAGGGACGGCAGACCTTAGCGAGTGTCGTGAGACCCTCGAAAAAAAAGTATTACATCTGATGCACCGCCAAAAATCTAAAATCATGAAAAAAGTATTTTTTGGAACTGCCCTGTTTTTACTGACCACTTTTGCGCTCCAGGCACAACGGGATCATTTGAATACGCAAAAAAAAGAAAGGATCGAGGCGTATAAAATCGCCTTTTTTACCGAAAGGCTGCAACTGACGCCCGACGAGTCAAAAGCCTTTTGGCCCCTGTTCAACGAGTTTGAAAACGAGCAGGACAAACTGAAAGAAAAGTACAACCTGCGGGGAAAAAAGATCGAACTGCTATCGGACGAGGAGGTGCGGGACTTCATCATGAAGCACCTCGAAATGGAACGCGAACAGGTCAACCTGAGAAGGGACTATACGATGCAGTTCATGGAAGTACTGCCCATCCGAAAAGTGGCCTTGCTGCAAAAAACGGATACCGAATTTAAAAAGAAACTGCTGCAGGAAATGCGGAAGCGGCGGCAGCAACGGGGCAATAATTAATCGAATTGATCGAATATTTTGGCCAACGCACTCGCCCTTCCAAAAGAGGGGGAATTAATTCCCCCTCTTTTGGAAGGGCGAGTGCGTTTGTAGCAACATTTGGAATCTTTTTTGGAAAGCATTCAACCTCTACTGCTCTATCTTTTCCACGTACAACTCCTCCACCACAGGCCGCAACAAGGCCGTCCATTTTTCATATCCCTTTTCGTTCATGTGCAGCCCGTCTTCCACAAACAGGGAAGGGTCGGGCTGGCCGTTTTCACCGAGCAGGGCTTGGCTGATGTCAACAAAATGCAGGCCGGGGCGGCCTTTGGCAAACTGCTCGATCATCTTGTTCAAAGTCTGGAACTGCCGCCACTTGTCCCAACGGGCGGGCGATGGTTTTGCGGAAATATAGACCACGGGCACGCCGCGCAAATTCTTCTCCGTCTCGCCGATGAATTTTTTGAAATCTTGAAAAACAACGGCAACGGGCGTCTTCTCGGCGATGTCGTTTTCACCGCAATAAAAAACAATGACACGGGGCTTGTACTTATAAACAATGCGGTCGGCGTAGTAATTGACCTCGGCGATGGTAGAGCCGCCAAAGCCCCGGTTGATGACGGGCAGCGGGGCAAAATCACCGGCCAACGATGACCACTTCCGAATGCTCGAACTGCCCACAAAAAGGATGCTCCCCTCTTCCGGCATGGCCGTTTTGTCGGCCTGCTCGAATGCCTGGATTTCACTTTCAAAACGGTCGAGGTGCTGCACTGCGCCGCGGGGGAACATGCTTGCCTGCTGGCCGTTCGACGGGGAATTTTGACAAGTAATACAGGCCATCGAAATGGCCAATAAAAATAAAGGAACAATGTATTTGATTTTCATGGTAAATGTATTTTTGTTTTGAAACATTGCGGAAAAATACAAAAGCTGCCCCAATCCTTTTCATTTGGCAAAAGTTTAGAGCATGTTGGGGAATATAATTCCCAAACATGCTCTAAAATAAACGCCCCTCTACCGTCGTTTCCCCAAAACGAAAGAAGCCCGGCAACAAATAGATGTGCCGGGCTTCTATGTTCGTAGTTTTTGCTCTAAAAGAATTTCGCTAAACTTATATGGTAAATTGGATATGTTGCTTGGGCTTAAAGTCTTTGTGCTTATTGGTGGGGAGAATTCGAAATGGTACTTTTACGGGAAATACAGGTTTGTATGCCCCTTGAGACGGAACGAAACAAAAAGGTCACTTTTTTCAAAAAAATAATCACGGTAAAAACAATGCAGATGAGAGTGAGCGGAACATTGAACGAACAGCCGCTTATTTTTGCCTCATTTCTTAAACCATACACAACCACTCAATTTTATGGATAAAATAAAAATCCTCTGGGCCGACGACGAAATCGATCTGCTCAAACCCCAAATGATGTTCCTCGAAAAGAAAGGCTACGAAGTAACGACTGTTACCAACGGCCACGACGCATTGGAAGAATGCGAAAACATCAACGACTTCGACGTGGTCTTCCTCGACGAAAGCATGCCGGGTCTCACCGGCCTCGAAACGCTGGCCAAAATAAAAGAAAAACGCCCCCTCCTCCCCGTGGTCATGATTACCAAAAACGAGGCGGAGGACATTATGGAAGAGGCCATCGGCTCGCAGATTTCCGACTACCTCATCAAGCCCGTCAACCCCAACCAAATATTGATGACCTTGAAAAAGATCATCGACAACAAACGCCTCGTGCGGGAAAAAACCACCTCCGATTACCAGCAAGAATTCCGCATGTTGAGCATGGAAATAAACAGCGGACCCGACATCAACGGCTGGGTGGATGTTTATAAAAAACTCATCAGTTGGGAAATAAAAATAGACGACTCGCAATCAACCGACATGGGCGATATTTTATCTACCCAAAAAGGGGAGGCCAATTCCGAGTTCAGCCGTTTCGTGGAGCGCAATTATGAAAGCTGGGTAAACGAAACTGCCGAAGCCCCCACCATGTCGCACAACCTGATGCGCCGCAAAGTGCTGACCAAAGTAAACGAGGAACAGCCGACCATCATGCTCCTGCTCGACAACCTCCGCTACGACCAGTGGCTGGCCATCAAACCCATCATCGGCGAGCTGTTCAGGATAGAGGAGGAAGACTATTTTTACAGCATCCTCCCCACGGCGACCCAATACAGCCGCAATGCCATTTTTGCCGGCTTGCTGCCTGCCGATATTGAGGGAACTTTCCCCAAACTTTGGAAAAACGATACGGACGAGGGCGGCAAGAACATGCACGAAAAAGAGTTTCTTAAAGAGCAGATAAACCGCACCGTGCGCAGGCCGATAAAATTTGATTATAAAAAAATAACAAGGGTGGCCCATGCCAAAGACCTGCAGGACAACATGCTCAATTACCTCAACAACGACCTGATGGTGATTGTCTATAATTTCATAGACATGCTCTCGCATGCCCGCACCGAAATGGAGGTGCTCAAAGAACTCGCCGGGGATGAAAAGGCATACCGCTCGCTGACCCGCTCGTGGTTCCTCAATTCGCAACTTTGGTCAGCCCTCCAACAAGCCGCCGAGCGCGACGTACAGCTCATCATCACTACCGACCACGGCACCATCCGGGTCAATACCCCGTCAAAAGTGGTGGGCGACCGCGACACAACGACCAACCTCCGTTATAAGGTAGGCCGCAACCTCCAATACAACAGAAAGGATGTACTCGCATTCCGCAACCCCGGCGATGCGGGACTGCCCCGCCCAAATGTGAGCTCGACTTTTATCTTCGCCAAAGAGGATAAATTTTTCCTCTATCCGAACAATTACAACCATTATCATAAATATTATAAAAACACCTTCCAGCACGGAGGCATTTCCCTCGAAGAGGTGATCTGCCCTATTGTCCGCCTGTCGGCTAAATAACGAGAGTTTGAGAGTTTTGAGAAAATGAGAGTTTGAGAGCAGTACAGTGAAGGGACTCTTGATTGTTGGAGCAGAGAAATCAAGAGTCCCTCCACTTTACTGCTCTCAAACTCTCAAACTCTCATCCTCTCAAACTCTCGTTATTCCAAACTCTCGTTATTCTCAAACTCTCATTTTATGCAACGCATCCATTCCCTTTTTATAGCGCCCAGCAATTTAGGTGGGCGGGGTGTGTTTACGGGCGAGGACATTGAGGAAGGGGCGCTTATCGAAATATGCCCGGTAATTGTTTTGCCAGAAAAAGAATTGCCGATTATTCACGGCACTTTTTTGCACGACTATTATTTTCTTTGGGGGGACGAGCAAAAGCAGTGCGCTATTGCTTTGGGATATGGTTCTTTATACAATCATTCCTATCAGCCGAATGCAAAATATTTATTGGATTACGAGCACCGGACAATTGATTTTTATTGTTTGAAAAAAATAGAAGCGGGAGAGGAGATTTTAGTAAACTATAATGGGGAGGCGCATTTGCAGGGGAAGGTTTGGTTTGATAAAGGTGGAGAGCGGTAAATTTTAAAATCAAGAATAAAAAAACAAAAGCCCGCACATTAATGATGCGCGGGCTTTTGAAGTATTGATAGGCAAACCAATGCTCGAACGAATTTATCTTTTACAGTTTTACCAGCCTATCCACCACCACTTGTTCGCCATTAGAAACTGCCAAATGATAAACGCCCGTGTTTATACCCTCAAGAGAAAATTCAAATTTAAAAGTATCCGACGTTTTATCCAGGCGAACCGTTTTCAATTGTTGCCCCAAAAGGTTGGTCAAACGGACTTCTATTTGCCCTGTCCACTCATTGTCAAGTGTTCCGATGGTAAAACTCCCTTTTACTGGATTTGGAGCAACTGCGAACATGCCGTTGTTTTCCAATAATACTTCTCCGACACCGGTCACATCCTGGTTTTCATAGGCACCAATATCTGGCCTGTTGACACGTGGATTTCCATCAATGTCAAATTCAGGAGCACCATCTACTCCAGCATCTATACCGACACTGCTTACTGTCAAGCTATAATCAAAGTCATCAGGTGACACAAATTCTGGATCTTCATTATTTATGTCCTCAGCATGAGTGAGGTAAGTTTCCATACTACCATCATTCGACAAGTTCCCTCCCTCAGAAACCAATTCGGGAATACCTGCCTCCAGCGCATAGTTGGCAAAGCCAATTAATATTAGTAATTTTACTAACGATAAAAAACATATCGTTTTGTAATTAAATGGGAGGATTACAAATCGGATACAGTTAAACCGTACCCAATTTGTTATACACTCAAATGAAATAATAAATATAGTTGGCTGGCTTCTAATTATTTCAAAATATTGATAATTAAAAACGGTAGTGTTTAGAATTAATGTCTTTTGTAAATTTTGAAATTGCTTAAGTCCAAGTATTAGCTATTGTTCTAAAAGCAAATTTCTATTTTAAGAACACTGATCCGAGTCGCTACCTAAAAAACAACTAAAAATGAAAAAATCATTCTTAATCATTTTTCAATCTTTATTTATTTTAACTCTCCTGCATTCATGCAAAAAAGAAGAGGCAAAGAAAGATGATTTTGAAAACACTAATCTAAAATTAAAAGCTACTTCTAATTTAGCTTATGATGTATTGTACGGAAAAGCATCTGCCCATACCTTAGTCACGAAAAGAAAAGGTATTAAAGACGGTGGTGAAGGCGTTGAAAGTCCTGGCGGAGGTGGTGAAGGTCCTGGTGGTCCTGGTGGTCCCGGCGATCCTGGTCCAGATGATTGCAAAGCTTCTCTAACAGTAAATAGCGTTAACGTTACAGATGTGTGGGCTTTTGCCGTCGTAATGTTAGATCAAAACCAAGATCCATTTGGACCAGAAATTCTTGTGGGTAATTGCCCTGCATGTGACCCTCAAATAGAAGTAGGCGATAGCTTTTCTTGGTCTGTTCCTGACAACGGACCTTACAACGTCTGTAGCAGTAGCGAAGTTTACGGTCAACATTTTGACATACTATTTATATCGCTTGGTCTAGATTACTCTGCTAATGTCACAGAAAATCCCAGTACTGTATGTTGCAACTTGATTCCAGAATTCAATGGGAATGACACGTATGGCCCATGGGAGCAAGATCTTCACCAATTTAATACATTGTTGCATTGTAATTGTGTGGCAACACCATAGAGATAGTATCTAATTATAAAGGTCAATAAATTATCAATTCTATCTATATTTAGAATATATTAAACGCCAGCCATCTTTTTTGCAAAATGTAATAGATTTTATTTTTCGGTTTAATTAAAATTATCTGTTCCTTCCCGTCGGAACACCTTCCGTCACTTCATTCAAAAACTTTTCTAAATATCCGTTAAAAATTTCTGGGTATTCCATCATCGGCGCATGTCCACATTTATCTATCAAATAGAGGCGGGAGTCATCAATGAGTTTGTGAAATTCTTCGCCGACAAAAGCAGGGGTAATATTGTCTTCTTTCCCCCAAATAAGGAGAGTCGGGGCTTTTATATCATGCAGTTTATCGCGGAGGTTATGGCGTATGGCAGACTTGGCAACAGCAATGACCCGGATGGCCTTGCTGCGGTCGTTCACAATGTCAAAGACCTCGTCCACCAATTCTTTGGTAGCTACTTCGGGGTTGTAAAAAGTGCCTTGTGTTTTCTTTTTGATGTATTCATAGTTGCCCCGTTTTGGAAAAGTGGACCCCATTGAATTTTCAAAAAGACCAGAACTTCCCGTAAGGGTAATCGAATTTATTTTTCTGGGATATGCCAGCGCATACAACAAGGATATATGGCCCCCGAGCGAATTGCCCAATACGTGGACTGTTTTATATTTTTTCTTTTCTACAAATTTGGCAACATAATCCACAAGGCCGGACACAGAGACTTTACGGAGGGGCATTTCAAAAATAGGGAGGATGGGCACAATGACATTGTAACTTTTGCCAAAATGGTCGAGTATGCCCGAAAAGTTGCTCAGTGCGCCAAACAGGCCGTGCAGTAGCAGAAGGTTCTTTTTTCCACCCTTTGTTTCAATATAATTGAAACCCTCTTCATTGATAACCGTATAAGCCATGTAATACTTATTTGTATATTTCTTGTGGCAAAAGTACTTTTTTCAATCCATCCCTACAATCCAATTTTTGCACAAGTTTTTTTCCAAAAAACCGGGCTGTTTATTTTTTGTTCTTTTTGGAGTATTTACGAATTAAATCCAATTCCCTTTGTTCGTGTGCGGGGCAACAAGCCCGCCCCCTCCCGTTTATCCACAAGTTTATCCACAATTGTTGGTTTCTAATATTTCAATTTTGCCTAATTTATAAATACGCACATTTACCCCGCTTATCAAATTATTATTTTCATCTTCGATAAAATAATATATGATGGGCGGAAAAATGGGCGCCGCTAAAGTTTTGCACAAGGTTACCAACATTTATTCCGAGCAACCGCTCCTATCCAGTGAAACTAAAGCGCTGTAAATCAATGCCAAACGAGGTGGGTTTAAATTTCATGCGACTTACCAACATCTTTTTCAACAATCAGGCGGAAGCATTGGGGCGGAGCTGGTAATTCACAAACAATATGCTAGATAACAAAATCAGTGCGCCTGCCTGGTGGACAACCCCAAAAAACAAAGGAATCCTGCCCACACTGTTGGTAACTGTCAATATACCGAGCAAAACCTGAGTTATCAACAGCCCCAACATCAAGCGGCCGGCAAATGCCAGGCGGTCAGAGACCGGCGTTTTTTTTGCCTTCAAAAAGAAAAAAAAGACCAGCCCCGACAGTACCCACGCTGCCCCCCGGTGCAGTAGCTGTACGATGGCTTTTATAGAACTGCTCACTTCATAATCAATTATCTGCTCCATCCCTGTTTGCCCAGCTGTCAATGCAGCCAAGAACCGTTTTCCCTCCACAAAAACAGAAAAATAAGGATGTACCAAGCCGGCACGCATACCTGCCATCAGCCCACCAAAAGCGATCTGGACAAATAGCACACCGGCAATGGCCCAGCCCAACCGCTTCAATTGATGGAACTGCCCGTCCATGCCCTGCGGCTGCACCGTCCTCAGCCATGTCCAAAAAAGGTAGCCGAACAAGGCCGTAGCAATGCCGAGGTGAACAACCAATTTATAGGCACTCACCCACGTGCGGTTATCTTTGTTCAGGCCACTGGCCACCATGATCCACCCAAACACTGCCGCAAGTATGGCCAAAAATATAACCACCCCCAACCTGCGCAGCAGCCACCGCGGCAGCCACTTTTTTATTAAAAAATAAATAAACGGAAGCAAAAAGACAAAGCCCATCATTCTTGCCCACAAACGGTGGGAGTATTCCCAGAAAAAAATAAACTTAAACTCCTGCATGGCCATATCGGCATGAAGCGATTCGAATTGCTTGTTGGCCGCCTGCTTGTAAAGGTCAAAAGCAGTTTGCCACTCGGCCTCGTTCATTGGGGGAAGCGTGCCTTGTATGACCGCCCACTCGGTAATGGAAAGCCCAGAATCAGTCAAACGGGTGACGCCACCGATCACTACTTGGAAAAAAATCATCACCACGCCAATGAACAGCCAGATGCGGACTGGCCTTTTTACGGTAGGGTTCAGGTCGGGGTTAAGGCGATCAAGAATGCGCTGTTCAGTATTCATGTTTTGTTTTTTCTTCTTTTTCGTTTTTTTTGGACAACCGAGAGTCCTTGTTGCTTTTGAAATGCAGTAGATTTCAGGCACTTATTTCCTCAAGTCCAAAATACTCCCATCCCCTCCGCAAAACTAAATTGTTTTGTTTTAGCAAATCCTAAAAAGGCCTCTGTAATAATATTATTAACTTCTTTTTTAAAAAATTATCTTTTCTCTATTATTATTAGGACTGTTGATTTGTGGAGAACAAATGGGCAAAAGTTTCTTTTTTTAGTTTTCCATATTTATGCCCCGTTTCTGCACAGTTTACCAACAGTGCTTTGTCTTTATTGTCTGGCAGTTGCGGATTTACCCACAGCCTGTTGGTAACAATGGCTGGTGATATTTCCGGCCTTTTTTAAATTTGAAAACTTGCGGGCGCTTGTGCATAACAAAAGGGAATCCACATAAAATGACGCTGGTGTGTCCCCCTTTGATGGTAAAGTACACGGGCAGTCTTGATAGCTGTTCATAACCGGCCCCTTCTTCCACAGATTTTTTAACAACTTCTGTTGAAAGTACATTTTGGTAAGTGCCTGATTTTTATACCTTTATGGATATTCTGTTTTTTGCCTGTTGAAAACGAAAAAAACGGATTGTTTTGTTGCTTCATCCTTTTGTTGTGGGAAAAAGCAGGGCTGTTTTGGAATACTGTGGAGTAATCCCGAAGCAGGTGTGGATTAAATTTTAAGGCAACAATAAATTTGAAACATGAAACCGTAGCTATCCAATCCTGAAATTCTTCGGGAGGGGGGCTATGTTATATTAAAAAAAAATGTGCGGACGTTTTTCATTGGCTACTTCAAAGGAGAAACTGCAACAGCAACTGCCTTTTGTCGAAACCTCCGAAACCCTCCGGGTGAGCTACAACATAGCCCCTACCCAACATGCCTATGTGGTGACCAACGACCAACCGCAGCGCCTGCAATACCTTACCTGGGGGCTGGTGCCGCATTGGTCGAACGATGGGAAAAACAATGGCCGCCTCATCAATGCGAGGAGGGAGGGCATCGAGGTCAAACCTTCTTTCCGCATTCCGATCCGGCAGCGCCGCTGCCTCGTGCCTGCCGATAGTTTTTATGAATGGAAAAAGGAAGGAAGGCGGAAAATCCCGTACCGCATTTTTGCAAAAGACGGCAGCCTGCTCCTGTTTGCGGGAGTGTGGGACATCTGGTACAAAGGTGATTATGGGCTGAAAACTTTTTCCATTATCACCACTCCGCCCAATTATGAAATGTCGGGCATACATAGCCGGATGCCCGTGATCTTGCATACCAAAGAGCAACAAAAGGCTTGGCTGGAAGAGCAAGACCTTTTTGAAATATTGGCATTGCTGCAAACGCCACCGGACGGGCTGTTGGACATGCACCGGGTATCGGAACTGGTCAACTCGACCGGCAATGATTCCCCAGAGCTTCATTATGAAGTGCCCGAACCACCGACCTTGTTTGATTGAAACAACTACCGTTTGGATTTTTGCCGCAGGCTAAATGCCAACGGCCAATAGACAAATTTTTTTTAAACATAACCGAGAAAACCCAGCTTAATGTTAGTAAAAACCTTTGCAAGCGCCGTGCACGGCGTGGACGCCCAGACCATCACCGTAGAAGTAAATGCCGGAGGGCCGTACAGCGGAAAAGGCCCATTGTACCACATGGTGGGCCTGCCAGACAATGTGGTAAAAGAAGGCTTCCAAAGAATTGAAGCGGCTATTACGAACAGCGGTTTCGACATGGTACGCCTGAAGTTGACCATGAACCTCGCCCCCGCCGACATCCGCAAAGAAGGCTCTGCTTACGACCTGCCCCTCGCCATTGGCATATTGGGTTCGACCCATCAGTTTAGGAGCGATGTGCTCGATCAATATGTTCTCATGGGCGAGCTGTCTTTGGACGGCAGCCTGCGGCCGATCAAAGGCGCACTGCCCATCGCGGTACAGTCGAGGGCGGAAAAATTCAAAGGGTTTATTTTGCCAAAACAAAATGCCAGGGAGGCGGCCATCGTCAACAAGCTGAATATATATGGTGTGGAAACCCTTTCCGAAGCTGTTGATTTCCTCACCGGAAAAATAGAAATAGAACCCACCAAAGTAGATACCCGGCAGGAGTTTGCCGACCAGCAGGAAATTTTTTCCGTCGATTTTTCTGATGTGAAAGGGCAGGAAAACGTGAAGCGGGCATTGGAAATATCGGCGGCGGGCGGCCACAACGCCATACTGATCGGGCCGCCCGGTGCCGGCAAAACGATGCTCGCCCGCCGTATGCCCACCATCCTCCCGCAGATGACTTTGTACGAGGCATTGGAGACCACCAAAATACATTCGGTCTCCGGTATTCTGCCCGCCAATTCTTCCCTTATTTCCAACCGGCCTTTCCGTGCGCCTCACCATACCATCAGCGACGTGGCATTGGTGGGCGGGGGCTCCAACCCCATGCCGGGCGAAATTTCACTGGCACACAATGGCGTCCTTTTTTTGGATGAACTGCCGGAGTTCAAGCGTTCCGTTCTGGAAGTGATGCGGCAGCCGATGGAAGAGCGGCGGGTCACTATTTCGAGGGCAAAGGTGACCATTGACTACCCCGCCAATTTTATGCTCATCGCTTCGATGAACCCCTGCCCCTGCGGCTATTACAACCACCCCGACAAAGAATGCGTGTGCGGCACGGCGCAGGTAAAAAGGTATTTATCTAAAATATCGGGGCCATTATTGGACCGCATTGACCTGCACGTAGAAGTAACGCCCGTCAGCTACGAAGAGCTTTCGAGGTACGAACCGAGCAAACGCGGCAGCAAAGAAATAATGGCCGACGTGATGAAGGCCCGCATCATTCAGGACGAACGTTTTAATAAATACAAAGGCATTACCTGCAATGCCCAAATGCCGAGCCGTATGGTAAGGGAGGTCTGCCAGTTGACCAAGGCGGGCTCGGCTTTATTAAAAAAAGCAATGGAGGTGCAGAAACTGTCTGCCCGCGCATATGACCGGATATTAAAAGTGGCGAGGACGAGCGCTGACCTGGCGGGCAGCAAGGATATTAAAATAGACCATTTGGCGGAGGCGATACAATATCGGAGCTTGGACAAGGAGGGGTGGAGCGGGTGATATTTGATATCCTTATTAAAGGCGACACCTTATTGATTAATAAGGTGTCGCCTTTTTTTGTTTTTTTTAAAAATACTGAATTTATTTTTGAACAATTATTTTTCCATGATAAATGCCATCCGTTGTTTCCATTTTTAAAAACAATATACCGACCGCATCCAGTGAATTAGCATTTATTTCAAGTTGCTGGTAGCCATCATTAAAATACGCTTCTTCCGAAAATACCATTTTGCCCGAAGGGCTGAAAAAAGTAAATTTCACCTCGCTTTTTTTGGAAAGAAAAAACGGGATTGTTGTTTTACTATTAAATGGGTTTGGATGGTTGGGGAAGAGTTGAGTGTGTGTTTCGCCGGACTGGTTTTTATTGAAATTAAGGATTGGGTTCAATAAATTTAAATCTTCTGAATAGGCTTCTGCATTTAATGTGGCCGGGTCTATTTTTAGCCAGTTCTTTATATATCCATTTGACCTTGCTTTTAGTTGCAATGTAAATACGGCCCGTCCTTTTTCTGGAATATATGGTGCGGGGCTGGCCCAGCTCAATTTTAAAATACCTTCCTCTGTTTTATTTTTTCCAAACGAATTATTTTCTATAAAACCGGGCAGGGCGTTTACGAATTCTAAATTGTCAATATCGAATTTTAATGCCATTTGGAATCCGTGAACAGGCACTTCGGGCAAGGTAATGGGCAGTGAAACAAGCCCGCCTTTTTTTGCATGAATATTGGGCAAATAGAAATTTATGTTTCCAATATAATTGCGGTCATCAATAGTATTGGTAAAACTGGGCGAGGCAGAATTATTTAAATCGCCTGTTTTTATGCCAATAAAATCATAAGGCGGGTCGTCATTTATACCGACAATTATGCTTTCTGGAAATGCTGGGTCGGAAGGGTTGTTGGGGTCTGGGAAAATATAATCTTTTGGGACAAACCTCCAAGAATCCGTTTCGGGAAAAGAGGGGATAATGCCAAGTATCAACTTTCTTATTATCACTCCGTCAAATGTGGTGACAGTGCCTGAGTTATTGACATCGGCAGCAATGATCTTATATGGGCTGTCGAGCGGCTGTATGTTCAAAGTATGTTTTGTAAGCAAAACAAGATCGTAAGTCGTTACCCCATTTAGGTAGTCGGCATCCAAGAATGGCGTCAAAGTAGCGGTGTCGCTCACCGAGGATAAAATATAGTTCCCGTCAATATCGGTCTGTATATTATCCCCTAAATAATTTTGTACGTCCACATTATTTATACCTTCATTTATTTCGGTGCTTATATTGCCGTATATATATGAAGCAGGGTCATTGCAGGGATCGCTTGCGAAACTGTTTGGGTTTATAATAATTGTTGCTTCGCAAGAAACCTGGTTTTCTGAAATATCCGTTGCCCATATTTCTATATTGTTTATGCCGAGGTCATCGCAAGTAAATGTCCTGACAATATCGTTTGGGTCGGGAGAAAAAGAAAACCTGATTTCACTTTGCTCCGAACAATTGTCAAAACTGTTTTCAATTAAATCCGAGGCATATATGTCCAACAACTCAGCTCCGGTAGAAAAATCAAAAAGCAATTCTACATTTATTGTTGTGTCGCATATAGCCGTCGGCGCCTGACAATCTTTTACCCTTATAATTGCTTCGCAAGCCGTTTGGTTAAAGCAATTGTCCTGTGCTATATATCTTACTTCATATACTCCGGCAGGGACATTAAAATATGGGCCAGCACCTGAGAGCCATGTATCCACCCTTTTGAATTGAGTAAGTATGGTAACACCCTCGGTGCAGTCATCTACCAAAGGTTGGGGGATAATCAATGAATCTATATTGCACGCATCTATACTGGTGCATACATCGGGTATTGCACAGCCATTTGTAAATAATGGATCAACTTGGTCAATAACCGTTACGACCTGCATATGGGTGGTGTCGTCGTTTCCATTTGCGCAAGGATTGGTGACCGTCCATGTGCGCAATATTTTATAACAAGCATTCGGAACGTCTTCAAATAATTCGTCAGTAAAATCAATTTGCAATAGTTCGCATGATTGGTTCGATATTTCGGGTTCTCCATAATCAGGGGTCATCGTGCCGCATTCTATCACTATATCTGGCGGGAATACGATCATTAAATCAGGGGTATATTGCACCGTAATAATTTGTTGGCAAGTATCATTGCCTTCCATTATTTCAAAATTCCTGACAATAGTTCCATTGCCGCAAGAGTCAACATCAACGGCTGTGTTTTCTATGATTTCCAGATCACAATTGGCGGCAAAAAGAGGGTAGCCATATGGCGCCAAAACGGAATAATTTCCAGTATCAAGCCCCTCTTGCAGGTCGGCAAAATACTCGTCGCAGGAAATAGTGACCGCTTCCGGGCAACGGGATATAATAATATCATCCACGCTCAAAACCGAAGTGTCTATACTTATATTTCCGCAGGCATCGGTGGCCGTATATAAGGCATTATAATTTCCGGGTATTTGTGGAATGCCCGTTAAACCGCCGTTGGTGTTGAGCGTATTCCAGGGCGTTTCGACCATCACCTCAAAATCAGAGCATTCATGGATAAGGTCTATGGGCGGGAGGTTCGATTCGGTGCCACAAGGAAGCGCCGTGCTGACATGTATTGTGTCGGGAATATTAAATATAGGGCCTTCTTCGTCGGCAATGATAATGGTTTGGATGTGGGTAAAAATATCGTCGTTGCAATTTTCGAATATTGTCCACTCCCTCATTATTTCATACTGGTTGCCGCATATATTTGTTGTGCTATCTGTAAAAATAAAAGAATACCGGCATGGGTTGACAAATGGGGAAAGGCCGTTTATTAAGGGGGTGCCCGTTATACTTGTATCGGCCAAAATTTCGGGCAAGCTATTATCGCTGCAAGTCAGTTTGGGCTGGTCTGTACCATCAAAATCAGGTGGAAAAACAAAGTCATCAATAGAAGGGCGGACAGCGGTAATATGCTGGGTACAATTGGATACTTCTCCAAAAATACTGGTCACTTTCCATTTTCTGTTTATTGTAAATGATGTATCACCGTTGCCGCAAAAAGAATTTTCCCTCGAATCAAAATATGAAAAACCATACTGGTTTGTATTCAGGCAAGTTTCTATAAAAGGGATACCGAGGTGGATGGTGTCAGAAGGTTCATGGCAAAAAATAACCGTATCGCTTGGGCAGAACATATTTTGGATCAGGCTATCTGCCAGAACGATTATTGTTCCCCAACAATAATTTCCGGTGCTGTCGTCGGTTACCCTGACGGTCCATGTTGAGCCGACAAAATCCAATGTGACCGTATCACCCATAGGCTGCCCAACAGGACCGAATATTGTGGGCCTATATCTGTCGGGGCATCCGAAAGGGCCACCTTCCAAAATGATTTCTGGAGTTATGGCCTCTTGGCAATCCTCATTTAATTGAATGGCAATATTGTCGTTACAGTTCAGCATATCTGTGGGCCCGTGCAGGGTCACATTGAATGCACAGGAAAAAACAATTCCGTTGGTGCCCGTCGCTGTCAGTTCCACGAGGGTAGTGCCGGGGGTAAAAAAATGATCGGGCCCGGGGGTGAAAAGGGTATCCACCAAAGGGACGGTACTGCTCCATTCGAGGCTGTCAAATTCAAGATAACTGCCGCCGGTGCAGTCCCAGTTGTTTACGGTGATTTCAACATCATCGGGGCAGCTGAGGGTGAGCAATGGAGATGTATTGCCATATATTTTTGGAAAAACCAAGGCAAAATAAAATAAGAAGAGCAAGCTCGTTTGTTTGTTGCTCAGGACGGAGTAAATAAAGGTGTTCATGCGCACGGGCTTATTAGGTTATAAAATGGCTCTTTGCCAAAAACACGTAATCAGTTTTTATGCAAAAGAGAGTTGAAAATTCCAAACTTGTTATCGCACAAAAAAAATCAAGAAAATGAAATGGTGAGTATATTAATACTGTACCTGTCCCGTAACATCGTGCAAGTTACTTGTTTATTTTTAAAACAGAAATAAAATGCGTTTTTTTTTGATATGAAAAAACCTGCTGATTATATCTTTCGCAACAACTCCCCCGCCTTCGCCAGGGTCTCTTCTTTTTTCGCAAAGCAAAGCCGGATGATATGGTCGTCCTGTTTGCTGGAATTGAAAACAGAAACAGGGATTGCCGCCACGCCATGTTCAATGGTCATCCGCTTCGCAAATTCGGTGTCCGGTTCGTCGCTTATGGCTGAGTAGTCAAACAACTGAAAATAAGTGCCCTCGCTGTGGACGGGGCTGAACCTCGACCCCTCCATTGCCGCGAGCAGGAAGTCCCGTTTTTTTTGAAAAAAAGCATTTAGCTGTTCATACTCGGCGGGGTCGTCAAAAAACTCGGCGACGGCATATTGCGCTGGCGTGTTCACAGAAAAAACATTGAACTGATGTACCTTCCTGAACTCTTTGGTGAGCCGGGGGGGCGCTACGCAGAAACCCAGTTTCCAGCCCGTGGCATGCAATGTTTTTCCCAATGAAAAGACGGCCAGCCCGCGGCTGTATATTTTTGGATAGCTCAAAAGGCTGCGGTGCCGCTCGCCGTCAAAAACAATGTGCTCATATGCCTCGTCGCACAGAACGAGGATGTCCCGGTCTTCGGCAATGGCCTGCAATTCTGCCCAATCACCGTTTTTGAAAATTTTGCCCGTCGGGTTGTGGGGCGTATTTACGACGATCATTTTTGTCTTCCAAGTAATGAGCCGCACCAGCATTTTCCAGTCCACTTTATAATCGGGCGCCTGCATTTGGTAGGCTATCGGGATGCCGCCGTTGATCTCCACGGCGGGCCGGTAGCTGTCATAGGCAGGCTCGATGAGGATGACTTCGTCGTCGGGTTTTACAAAAGCAGAAATGGCGCAGAAAAGTGCCTGGGTGGCGCCGGAGGTGACGGTGATTTCCATATCAGGGTCTATTTCGACACCGTAAAGCCGCTTGATCTTTTCGGCCAAACGCTGCCGGAAAACGGGCACCCCGGGCATGGGCGCATATTGGTTGAAACCTTTCCGCATGTATTTAGCAGCCAATTCTATGAGCCGTTCGGAGCAGTCAAAATTTGGGAAGCCCTGCGAAAGGTTGATGGCATTGTGCTTGTTGGCGAGGGCCGACATGACCGAGAAAATGGATGTCCCGGTGCTGGGCAGCTTGGATGTTATCAGCATAGTTTTTTTAAGAAATTGGAAATTATGAAATTGCCTGCCTGCCGATAGGCAGCGGAAGTTAAGGGATGCCTGGCACGCTGCTTTGGATTGATTGCTGACCAATTCCGGCACGTCTTTTATTTCTTGTGCCCTTGTTGATAAATGACAGTGCTTTCCACCACGCCGTCGTTCCGCAAATTGATTTCGCGCAGCCCGATGCGGTGGTGGTCAACTTTGAAACCTTCTGCATGCCAATCTATCTGGAAAAAAACAGAAGGCGTGATGTGGACGGTCAGGTTGCGCTGGCAGACGACTTTCTCCACATGGTAGTGGCCACAAAAAATGCTCAAATGGTGCGGGAAATTAAAAAGAACCGCTTGGACTTCGGCCATGTTGCGCAGGGCATGTTTGTTGTCCATGAAAGGCACGCCGCTTATAATGGGCGGGTGGTGCATAAAAATAACGGCGTCCCTGCCGATCTTCGACAGTTCAATTTCCAACCATAGCAACTGCTTTTCGGACAGCTCCCCGACGGAAGTTTCCAAAAACAAAACATTCCAACCTTCCAGTTCTCTCCTGTAAAACAGTTCGTTGCCTACCAGCAAGTGGTCAATATGGAACGCTTTGGCGAGCATGGAAGAGCTGTCGTGGTTGCCGCCGATGGCGGTGTAGGGTATTTTTAAAAAATCGAGGTGGGAGCGGATCCAGCGGTAGGTTCGTTCTTCGCCCACGTCGTAACATAGGTCGCCGGTAAGCACGATCAGATCGGGGGCGAGCGATCTTGTAGTTTTCAGGACGGCCTGAAAGTTTTGGCGCACGTCAACGCCGTTGGTACCCACTCCTTCATCGGCTACGTGCAGGTCGGTAATTTGAACAATCTTCATATCGCAAAGTAATTCTCGTTCATTGTCAGGGGTGCATTTTCAAACGCTATGTTACGCAAATATGTACATTCGCCGAAAATAAATTGACAGCGTAAAAATATGAACTTACAAAAACTCAACGCGGCCATCGGCCAGTACAAATCTTTCCTGAAATCGAACCGCCGCCATGACCCTTATTGGAAATGGGAATCGCTGAAAATATTTCAGGAAAACTGGGACATTGAAACGGCAGGTTTCCGCAACATGTTCGACCGCAGCCTGCAAAATTCACAGACCCGCCGCCTATGGAAAAGGGAAAACTATGCCCCAAAAGAAATGATGCTGAAATTTATCGGCATGAACAGCGAATTTGTCCGCTATTCTTTTCAAGACCTTTTTAATGAAAAAAAGGACATCGAAGGGCGGGTGGACCGCTTTGTCTTTTATTGCGATGAACTGCTGAAGGAATACAAAGAAAAAAATCCGCTCACTATCGAGAACCGCCATTTCCACGACGACAATTATGAAATGGTTTCCGTTTACCTTGCCTTCCGCTACCCTGATATATACGCGCCTTATAATTTCGGGATATTCAAGGATTTTTTAAAAATACTGGGCAGCCTCGATGTGCCAAAAATAAACGACGTGGGCCGCTATTTTAAAATAATGCGGACGGTGGATAAATTTTTGAAAAAGGACGAAGAGATATTTGAATTGCATAAAAAAAGGTTGAACGGTAATGTTCATTTTGCGGGGGAGACTTTATTGGTGGTGGAGGATTTTTGCCGGGTGGTGGTTGGGATATAATTATTGGCTTACAACTTTATTATTCATTTCTTTTTATTTCTCCAATTATCACCGCAAAGTTACCGTCCAATTGTTCCCAGTTTTCAGCAGGCAACCCAAGTTATTGCAAAAAACAAATTTTTATTTTCTTGCTCAAGTGCAGATTTTAGGTTTTTAAAATTTTTAATTTTTTCTTGGTTTTTGTTTTTCCAAAAGAACTGAATCCGTTGGGTTGTTGGATCAATTATATAGCTCAATATATTAGGGTCAGCTATATTGTGATCTTTTTTTTGAAATGAATATAAGCCCATAAAGCCGCCGATAAATAGCGACAATATTATTAATCCGGTTTTTTTCATTTTGTGTTTTTATTTATCCCCTGTTTCAATATATCAGTCCAAACAGCCAAATCGGAATTTTATTCCCCACTGCATAATCCAATTGGTCTGCTATAATATAAGCATTATCTATTCCTGCAATTTGTTTCCGGCTTTTAGTGCTGCCCCCTATTTCGAAGATATATTTCCCGTCAATTAAAAAATCTCCTTTCTCGGCATAATTTATCTTGTGTTTGGATTTTAACTGGTTATATAAAAAAGTTTCTCTGGCTGTGCCGATATCGGGTTGGCCGGGGGAGAAGCTATATAACAGGTTGGTGTTTTCGAGAAATACTTTTTCGGGTTTTTGCAAAAGGGTAATTCCTTTCCGGGGGCTTTGCAATAAGGACAGGACGGCTGCCTGTTCGAGATAATAAAGATATTGGACGAGGGTGTTTCTTGCAATGCCCGTCCGTTCGCTCAGTTTGGTAATATTGGGTTTAAAAGGTGGAGAAGTAGCAATTACCAATAGCAGTTGGTATATCTTACGGATATTCCGGATGTTTATATTTTGAAAAAACAGAAAATCAGATTCGATCACCACCCTTATCGTTGCCGACAGGCGGTCGTAAAACCATTTTTCCCCTTCCATAAAAAAAGGATAATAACCCGTGGCGAGGTATTCCCTGAAAAGCGGATAGGGCCTAAAATCATTCGGAAGGCCGCCGATAAAACCGTTTGGCTTGGCCAGTATATCTTCCAATGCAAGGACGGGCAAATCAATATTATATTTCAACTGCAAAAACTGCCGGAAAGACAAACCCTGCAAATGGTACATGATCGCCCGCCTGCTCATATCTGCATTGGCTTTGTGGATTTCCAACATCGAAGAACCCGTGAAAACCATTTGCAGACCGGGATAGGTGTCGTAAATGTTTTTGATCTCTATTGCCCAGTCCGGGTACTTGTGTACTTCGTCAAGAAAAAGGTATTGGCCACCCTCTCGGTGGAAATGTTCAACAAAATCAACAAGCCTGTTTTCGGTAAAAAGTATATCGTCCAAAGAAAGGTAAATGGCTTTTTCGTCGAAGCCATGTTGCTGCTTGAGGTGCTGCAACAACAGGGTCGTTTTACCGACGCCCCTCGCCCCTTTTATACCCATAAGCCGCAAGTCCCAATCATACTCCTTGAGTTCATCCCTTTGGTAGCCAAGTTCAGTACGGTCTATTCTTTCATTTGACCAGAGGCGTAGCTTTTCCAATTTTGCTTTATCCATAAAGCAAAATTAGTAAAAAAATGCTTTACAGGGATAGCAAAATTTGATAAAAATTGCTTTATATGGAAAGCAAAACCGAGGAAACCGTGCATCCAACGCATCGTTTTAGCATAAAACCGGTACTGTTCAGCAAGCTATCATTTTTCGCCTACCGAAATTATTTACAGCAGGGCGACCGGGACTGTTCATTTATCTGTGTCACGCAGCATCAGCATCCGTGCTTGATTGTGAGTGTGTTTTTTATTCAAAAAACACACTTCACTGAACTGTCCCGGGCGACCTACCTTTTAGGTCTCGGTACCTTCTTTCAATCCGCTCAATATATGCTTCAATAAAAGCCGTTTCATCCCGACATTTTCCTTTTCATTATCTTCGATCATCAAGTCCAAAAACGAGGATTCATGAGCAATGGCTTTATTCAATATGGTCAATAACTTTGAATAAAGCTTATCATTGGCCATTGCTATTTTTTTTATTTCCCTGCCCAACACGATCATGGCCACTTCGTCGTGGGAACGGTCATCGGTATATAAATCAAAATGATTTGCCCAGATATGTTCTTGCTCCAGATCGGGGTAATATTTACAAATACTGTTAATGTCTTTTATATCTTTTATGCGGTGTTCGGGCCGGTCATCATAAGCGATCAATTTTAAAATGACCACCGAGGGAATATTGCAAACCGTATAATTTTCATTTCCGATTTTTATTTCTTGCAGGCCAAAATCATAGACCTCTTTGAATCCATCCAATTTAATTGCGGTGAGGCCTTTGCCCTCTATCATCACTTGGTTTTCATTCTCTATTTCGCCGAAAGGCAATAAATCTATTTGTATGCCTTTTGGCGATATCATGCAAAAAGCATTTTCGTTGCTTTCGTTGTATTGATATGCTGTTTGTAGTTTGTTTTTAAGATTGGTGTATTCCTCAATATTGGGGATATAAACTGCAAAGTCAATGTCTTTTGTGCCAGCTGGATTTTCGTCGTGCATCACCAACCATACATTGCGGGCAATGGCACCAATAATAAAAAAATCAATGCCCAAAAACTGGCAGGCCCTGCTTATATGTTGGAATACTTCTTTTAAGCCTTCTACTTTGAGCGCATCATAAGTTACCTTCGATATATTTTTCATAAATGATTTTTGCTGTTTCGATATATCTCGGATTGTCCGTTTCGGTCAAATCGGCATAAGCGATCAATGGTGGGACATGATTGGCTTTGGTATTTTCTTTCCAAAATTTTTTGATCAAAACAATATTGCCATTTGGGTCAGGAATCCATTTCAATTTTTTCATTATTGTTACAAAATCCTGATCGGTATATAATGTCCATTTATCGGCGATTAAATAATCTGTCAATAATTCGCCTGCATTGGCGCCGCCCCAATGTGTGCCCTCAGGCAGTTTTAGTTTTTTCCAATTTTGTTTAATATTCAGCGCTTTGAATGTTTGCTGCTGGAGTTTTGGTTTTAATGTTTTTGTATATGCTTCTGTCCATTTTATGAAAAGTATTTCCCTGTTGTTCCATTTATATTTTCTATTGTCAAGAGCGATGATAAATTTTTCTTTTTGCAGTGCTTTTATGACCTTATTGATGGTGTCAAGCCCTGTACCTGTTTTTTCTGCAATGGCTCTATATGTTTCATTAATATAATCAGGTTGCTCTAACAATAGGTACAATACTTTCAACCCTGTTTTGGTGAAAGCCCGGTTTGCATCGGTGGGTCGTTTTCTTTCTGCTTTTCTATTTTCTATATAAATGTATAATTGGTCGTCGGCCAGAAAAACATTTCCGGCGGCATCCGCAAAGGCGATGTTTTTATGTTGGAGGATTTTTTTTGCCTCAGGGGTGATATATTGAGCCATCACGATGATGGGTTTTACGGATTTGATTTGGTCAATTAATTTAGGCAACATGGCAGGCGTGAGGTGGTGTTTTACTTCAACATTCCAATCCTTTTGGTACCGGCCTCTTCCGACGTGGATTATCCCGTCTATTTGCTCTCCGTCTTTATTTGCACCTTTTGCAAATAAATAGGCATCCACGCCTTGTATTTCATCAATTTTTTTTGTGATGATATGTATTAGTCCATTTTTCATGTTCGCAAATATACGCTGTTCGTTTTTATCGAACAAGAAAATAAACGAACAAATTTACTTCCTCATAAATCAAACCCGATATCCTTCCTATAATTCTTCCCTTCAAATTCAATTACCTCCGCATTTTTATTCGATTTTTTTAATGCCTCTTTAAAAGTTTTTGCAAAAGAAGTGATGGCTATCACCCGCCCGCCATTGGTCAATATTTTTTCACCAGAAATTTTGGTACCGGCATGAAATACGATGCTCCCTTTTACTTTGTCGAGGCCGGCAATCGGCTTGCCTTTTTCGTATTTGCCGGGGTAGCCGCCAGAGGTGAGTACCACGGTGGCCGTTGGCCGTTCGTCTTCTTCCATTTTGATTTTATCCAAACGGCCTTCTTTGACAGCGGCAAACAATTCGACAATATCAGTTTTCATTCTTGGCAAAACGGCCTCCGTTTCGGGGTCGCCCATCCGGCAATTATATTCGATGACATATGGCTCGCCGCCCACCAATATCAATCCCAAAAAGATAAAGCCGTGGTAGTGGATGCCCCGTTCTTGCAAACCTCGAATGGTTGGTCGGATAATTCGTTCCTCTACTTTTTGCATCAAGGCCGCATCCACAAAAGGGGGAGGGGAGACCGCGCCCATGCCACCCGTGTTGAGTCCTGTATCGCCCTCGCCTACCCGTTTGTAATCTTTGGCGACGGGCAGTATTTTATAGCTGCGCCCATCCGTCAGCACAAATACGCTGAACTCGATGCCGGAGAGGAATTCCTCGATGACCACTTTGCGCCCCGCCTCCCCAAACTTGCCGCCCAGCATCGCTTGTATTTCAGCAATCGCCTCCTCTTTATTTGGGGAAATAACCACTCCCTTCCCTGCTGCCAGGCCATCTGCTTTCAGCACAATGGGCGGCACTGCTTTCTTTTTTATAAAATTGATGGCCGCCTTTGCCCTCGTCGAATAAAACTCGCGGTAGCCAGCCGTCGGAATCCCAAATTCTTGCATGAATTTTTTTGCATATGACTTGCTCCCCTCCAGCCTCGCCCCCTGCATGGACGGGCCGATGACCGAGACGTGCGAGGTGCTGCGCATTTTCCGAAGGTAATTCCAAACACCATTTACCAACGGTGCTTCCGGGCCAACCACCACCATATCTATCCTGTTTTCGACCACAAAATCATGGATGGCAGCGTTGTCCATTATGTCGAGTGCAATGTTTTTGCCGAGGCTTGCTGTGCCTGCATTGCCGGGGGCGATGAAAAGCTGTTTGCACAGCGGGCTTTGCTTTATTTTCCAAGCGAAGGCATGTTCCCTTCCGCCGCTTCCGAGGAGTAAGATATTCATTCTTGAGTTGTTGAGTTTTGAGTTTTGAGTAGGCAACGGGCAAAGATAAGCGTTGTAGCCAATTGCATAAAAGAGCGTACATTGCAGCGAAGAAATATACTGAACCTTTTTGGGTTTTTGCGAGGGTTCGGGACAGGTCGTGCATTTGTCCACGCCAGCCCCCAGTCCGCCAAAGGCGGAGAGAACCTACGTTCAATGTACGACCTGTCCCGAACCCTCGCAAAAACCCAAAAAGGTTCAGTATATACTTGAACACCTTGGTCAGTATTTTTGAAAACAATATTTCCATTCTGGAATTGATTGTTTCACCCAATCCGTTTTCCGGTGAATTAAATGTTTTATTAAAAAACGATAATTTTGGAATTAAAAAAGCGGTGATATATGATGCGGTGGGCAAGTCTATTTTTGAATATTCGTTTTCCAATAAAATGGAAATTAAATTAAATACGGCACATTTAAATAACGGCTTTTATTTTTTAAAAATAATTTTGGGAAATGATGAAGCTGTTATTAAAAAAATAATTTTACAGAAATAAAAAACTCTGA
>DROJ01000507.1 GCA_011321935.1 Bacteroidota bacterium
TGAGTAGCGGGCTTGATTGGCCCCATTGGGAATTAGAATCTCTGACCGATCCGCCTTCTGCCAGGTTAAAAATGGAAAGGTAAGGGCGTTGCACCTGTTTTTCAAGCATTTTTCAAAGAACTTTGGATGGGGACTGAGTAGTTACCGTTATTTTTATAAAAATCAGCATTGCCAAAAAAGGCAACTTTTAATTCCATGTGCTTGCATGGAAATAAAACTTGGGCGCTTTGGTAGCACAGCCTTTAGGCTGTCCCGGTCAACAACGTTTACGTTGTTGCATGAACCACAGGCAGGCGTAAACGCCTGCGACCGGGACAGCCTAAAGGCTGTGCTACCAAAAGGCACCAAAAAAGCGAAGCCCCCCGCACAGCGGAGGGCTTCTTCATTCAGTATCATCTAAACGGCCAAAAGCGGCCGCAATGATTTAGCAAAACGGGCAACAGCCTGGTTCGCAAATGCCGCCACAACAGCTACTCACGGCTGCATAAGCGATCCCTAAAATAGCTGTAATACCGAGGCCGATCAAAATTGCTTTTTTCATAATAAAAATTGGTTGTCCTTTTTTTGCCATTGTTGCAAGAGGCATACTTGGCATTGCAGGAATGGCAAAAAAAGAGTGATTAAAAAAAATAAATGGAGAAAATTTTAGCTGAAAAAAGCAGTGTCCGGCGGGTCGTAGTCTTCGGCGATGAAAGTGGAACGGAGCGTTTTGGTATGCTCGCTGGGGCGAACATTTTTTATTTCAAAGTCTTGTAAATCAAGCGAGTAGGGAGTGGAAAAACCAGCAAAAGCCATGAAGCAGCACTGAAAGGAAGGGCAACATTGGCGGCTGGCGGGGGCCTCCGGTTCCTCTTCTTCCGGGCTGCAAGTGCTGCCGTCGCAAAGGCTCATTTCGCAACTGCCCGCTAAAGTGTAGAACACCAAATCCCAAAGCGGCTGCGTGGACGACAGCAAGGTAGTAAAGGACAGTATGAGGAACAGGTAACGCATGAGGCCGCAATGTCGGAAAGGGTTTTTGGAAGGGCAAATATTTAACGTAATTTAACGCCTGTCGTAGCCGCCCTCCCAAAGCATTTCGGGAGGGCGGACATTCAAAACAAAAGAACTTCGTCCGAAATAATGAGTTGTCAAACGAGTGCTTCTGAAACTTGAAGTAGAGATTTTCCATCCCGAGTATTCGGGATGAAAATCTGGAAAAAACAAAAACCCAATCACAAAATGAAAAGGTTCGACATCAAACACCTGCTGGCCGCTGCCGCTTTTTTGCTGGCTGCCAATACCCTCTTTGCCCAACGTACCCTCCACCAAGTTTATATGTTCGGCAACTTCGCCGATGTGCCGGACAAACCGGCGTTTACCCAAAAACTGGACAAGCTGCTGGGCAGGGCAAATGCCCCGTTTACCCTGATACTCAACGGCGATCTGGTCAATGCAAAAATCGGCAAATACGACCACCAAGAGCAGATCGAACCCGTTTTTAAAATAGCCGACATGGTGGACAAGTACGAGCAGGGCAACCTCCTCATTGTGCCGGGCGACCGCGACTGGAACAGCGGCCAAAAAGGAGGGGAGAAAAGCCTACGCCACCTAGAGCGGCGGGTGAAGGATTATTTAAAAGAAAAAAAATACAAACGGGCGCACTGGGCGGTGAAAGACGGATGCCCCGGGCCAAAGGTGTACGAAATGGGGGAGGCGCTGGCCATCATCGTCCTCAATACGCAGTGGTGGAACCATCCCTTCGACAAGCCCCGCGCCACCGATGCGGTCTGCGATGGCCTGTCGCAGGAGAACCTGAAAGAGGAACTGGAGGACGCCGTGGAAGACTATCAGGACAGGAACGTGCTGATCGTTGGGCATCATCCTTTTTATTCGCTGGGCAATTATGGCGGGCGTTTTTCACTGCTTGACCATTTCAAACCGCTGCCCGTTGCGGGGCTTTTTACCACCGCTTTCCATGCCAATGTGGGCGGGCAATTCGACTTGGCGAACGAGCGCCTGCATCCCTTGTTCAGTGGCATGGTCAACCTGTTTTATTTTCACGACAACCTTATTTATGCGGGCGGGCACGAGAAGAACCAACAGGTTTGGCAGAGCGGCGGCAACTACCTCATCAACAGCGGTGCGCCTGCTTCCGCAAAATATGCGACCAAGGACGAGAACACTGTTTTGAGCGAAAAAGCGGCGGGCATCATGCAGCTCAATTACTACTCGGACGGCAAGGTCGAGGCTGTTTTTTGGGAAAACAACGAAAGCCAAGCTGGCGGCGCCAACACTGGATTTTACGAAAAAGAAAAACGGGTGCTGTTCCATAGTTCTTGCAAGGACAGCCCTTCGGAAAATGCGCTTTTGAACACGGCCTTTGTGCCCTGCAAGGACGATGAAAAAGCGACCGGGAAAATGCTCCGAAAACACGAGGACATGGCGACTGTTCCCGCGGGCGACTATGCGGCGAGCGCTTGGAAACGCATCTGGTTTGGCAAGCATTACCGCACTTCGTGGACGCAGCCCGTCACTGTGCCCTACCTCGATCTCGACGAAACTTTTGGCGGACTGACCATTTATAAAAAAGGCGGCGGGCGGCAAACGACCTCGCTGAAATTCCGCGCTGCCGACGGCTCGGTCTATACTTTCCGCTCGGTGGACAAAGACCCGAAGAAGGCATTGAACCATATTTTGCGCAACACATTTGCCGCAGGCGTGGTGCAGGATTTTACTTCTACGCAGCAGCCTTACGGCGCAATGGGCGTTGCGCCGCTGCTCGAAAAAATAGGCGTTTTGCACGCGACGCCCGTGCTGTACCGCCTGCCCGACGACCCAAAGCTCGGTCCCTTCCAAGCAAAGTACGGCCACCTGCTCGGAATGCTGGAGGAAAACCCCGGCAAAAAAAACCGCGCAGGCCGCCATTTTGGCGAAGCCGATAAAATAGAAAAAAGTGTGGGCATGTTCAGCCGTTTTTATAGGGACCACGACGCCTATCTGGAGGTGGGTGAATTTGTGCGGGCGCGGCTGTTCGATATATTGGTGGGCGACTGGAGCAAGCATGAGGACAACTGGAAATGGGCGGCCTATAAAACGGAAAAAGGGAGGAAGTACCGGCCCATTCCCCGCGACCGCGACCACGTTTTTTCTCGGCAGGACGGGGTGATAAATTGGCTGGCCGATCGGCCTTTCGGGATGCAGAACATCGAGAATTTTGGCCATGATTTTACGGGTTTGAAAAGCCTTGTTTGGCAGGAGCGGCATATGGACCGGTACCTGATGCAGGAGGCCACGAAGCCGCTTTTTTTGGAGCAGGCAAAGTATATCCAAGAACATATTTCGGAGGAAGACATTGACCGGGCAGTGCGCAACATGCCGCCCGAAGTGCTGGAACTGTCGGGCAAAGAGATAGCGGCCAAGCTGAAAAACCGGATCCGTCATTTGCCGGAGGCGACCAAAAAATATTACGCCATATTGGCCAAAGAGGTGGACGTGACTGGCTCGAAACAAAAAGAATATTTTGCAATAAACCACCAAAGGGACGGCTCGGTCAGGGTGCAGATGTTCAATGTGAAAAAAGGTGAAAAAGGGAAAAAGCTGCTTTTCGACCGCACTTTTTTTCCTGCGGAAACGAAAGAAGTGCGCGTGTGGGGCTTGGGCGGCGACGACGTTTTTGACATCGGCGGAGAGGGTAGGGGGGCCAAGATAAAAGTGCGCGCCTTCGGCGGCCCGGGCGACGATGTTTTCAAAAATACCGCTTCCGCAAAATCGTTGCTCTACGATAAAGGTATTGGAACGAAATATGAACTGAGCGGCGGCGCAAAGGTGGCAAAGCACTGGAACAAAGACGTTTACGAATATAATCGGCAGCAATATGAGTACAACCACTTCCTGCCGCTGCTCTCGTTGGTTTACAGCAGTTACACGGGTTTTGGGCTTGGCCTGAGCGGCAGTTGGACGCTGCAAAAATTTGGAAAGGAGGGCTATGCGAGCAAGCACAAAGCGGCGGCGAGCTTCACCACGAAGGGCAATCTTTCGGCGAGTTACAGCGGGCGTTTTCATCAGGCCATCAGGCGCTGGGATTTTTTGGTGGATGTTTTTACGGCGCAGCCGCAATTGCAAAACCGCTTTTATGGCCTCGGCAACAGCTCGGTAAATATGGACGGGGAACTGGGCGTCAAATTTTATAAAACGGCGGTCAATACCGAGCATTTTTCGCTGGGCCTGGCGAGGGGTTTTTGGCAAAAAAGTTCTCTTGAAATAAGGGCCGGCGTGGAGCGAAACGAATCGGAAAGGATTGCCGATACTTTTCTCGACGGCATTGCCGACCAAGTGTTCGGCGCCCGCCGGAAATTGACGACGCTGCCGGTTACTTTTAAACTGGACTTGGATTTTAGGGACGAAAAAGGCCTGCCGTACAATGGGGCGAGGCTGGTGCTCGGCTACCAGAACAATGTTTTCCTGAACGGTACCGATGCCGATGGTTTTGGCGTAGCCGATGGCGAAATGGAGTATTATTTTTCGACCAAAAAGAAGCACCCCGTCACCGTGGGGCTGCGGGCAGGCGGAGCGGTCAGCCACGGCGATGTGCCCTGGTACAAGCTGCCGGGCATCGGCACCAACAGCGGCCTGCGCGGCTATGTGCAAGACCGTTTTACGGGCGAGTCGGCGGCCTATTTCAATGCCGAACTCCGCTACCAATTGGTGGATACGGAGACCTCCATCGTTCCCGTTAAAGTCGGGCTGAAAGCATTTTATGATTTTGGTCGCGTATCCTTCGGTGGCACCGGAGAAAGCAAGGAATGGCGCAGCGGCTACGGTTTTGGTTTCTATATTGTCCCTTTGGACGAATCTTTGACCCTATCTTTGACGCTCGGTTTTTCCGACGAAGAAACGGCCTACCCGGTGTTCAGCGTCGGCACTCCTCTCCGATAACAGAGTTTGAGAGTAGGAGAGTTTGAGAGAATGAGAGAATGAGAGTTTGAGAGCAGTATAGTGAAGGGACTCTTTGGCCTCACGAACGAGAACCAAAGAGTCCCTTCACTATACTGCTCTCAAACTCTCAAACTCTCAAACTCTCATTCTCTCAAACTCTGGTTTTCTCAAACTCTCCTATTCTTTATTTTATGAAATACATCCTTCTTTTGCCGCTCCTGATGTTGGGCGATTTTCTTTTTGGGCAAGTGAAGCCCGATATTTTTCCCGAAGATATTGGAACGCCCGGCGAGCAGGTGGTGCGCTGCTATTGCAAGCCGGGGGTGCGCAACAAGTCCCGGTCGAAGGGGCTGGAACTGGTGTATGCCACGCGGGGCGGCGGCACTTTTGAAAGCGAGGACGAGAGCATCGTGGCGCCCTTCAGCCGGTACAAAAACTGGCAGCGGTTCGAGCTGGATTTGAAGGCGCCGGTAATAAGGAAGGAGGGATTTAAACTTTTGCTGGGCTATAAGTATTCGGCGGAACTGTTCGATTTTAGCAATATCGGGAATGATTTTCCCGAAACATTCCAAGAACTGGACAGGGTGACTTTGAAAACGAGCAACCTCAGCGTCATCGTCAACAGGCCGCTGAACGAGTCGAAGTATTTGGCTTTTCGCTTCCGTTATTCGGCCAACGGGGCTTATGGCGGGGCGCTCAATTTTGCTTCGCGAAATGCGATCTACAAGTTGACGGGCGTTTTTGGAATCAAAAAAAGCGAGGACTTTGAGTGGGGCTTCGGCATCAATTTTTCCAAAAGTTTCAGGCAGCCCAACATCCTGCCCTTTGTGCTTTACAACCGAAATTTCCACAACAATTGGGGGCTTGAAGCGGCCTTTCCGGGCTATGTTTATGTCCGCTACAACTTGGGGCCAAAAACGATTTTCCTCGTCGGAACGGAGTACGAAAGCAAGAGCTACCGGATGTCGGTGCCGCTGGCCAACGACGAACAATTGGACTATGCCCTCAACCACTCGGAACTGCTCGGGCTGCTGCGCATGGAGCAGCAAGTTGCGCCCTGGGTCTGGGCGAACATGCGGGTCGGCTACCAGATGAATTTCAGCACCGATTTTGAGGCGAAGGCTGCCAATACGAACGCTTTCCTCGTTGAACCGACGAACTCGGTATTTTTTGAGGTGGGCATTTTTATTTCCCCGCCGTCCACGCGCTAAGGCATCACCTCAAATCTGCCCAAATTTTATATTTTTGCCACCTTATTTTTGGGGCTGTCCAGTAAAGTGTGTTTCACCCAAAGGCGCAAAGGCGCAAAGTGTTGAAATTCAAATCTTTGCGCCTTTGGGTGAAACACACTTTACTGGACACTTCCTTATTTATAAAAAATTCAGATTATGGACATCATTTGCATTGACGATAATTTCTCGCCAGAACAAACCGCGGCCATCCCCAACCGCCCCGTCAAGGACAAAATGTACACCGTCCGCGATGTTGTAAAATCCGCCAACGGCATCGGGCTTTTATTGAATGAAATCCAAAACCCGCACTCCGGCTGGGTGATGCGCAACGGGATGAAATTCACTTTTGAGCCGAATTTCAATATCCGCCGTTTTTCTGATCTGCAGCACCGGCCGCTGAACCATGAGGAGCTGCAAATGGTGAAGAAGGGGGTTTGAAAGTAATATATCCTCGGTTGTCGGAAGGAGCGAAGGCCATACGGTTTTGAGCGGATACTCATTATGGTTCAGTAGAATAACTCACGTTATTTAAAAAAAACGCTTGCCGAACCTAACCGGCAAGCGCTTGGAAAACTCTTAGTTTTGAATTAGTAGATCAGAAAAAGCGTTTCGTTAATTATTGTTCTTGAACTGGGCATGCCTTTTAACGGCCATTTGGGCAACGGCAGCCTCGCCTGCAGCTATCACCATTTCCTCTCCATTGTTGACCTCGCAATCAAAACAATTTTCAAGGATGGCATCAATATCTTCGTTGCTGTTGACCGTGACGACAGTTCCATCGGTCAGGGTCACCTCAACTGGGTAGTTAAGCAGGGGCTCTTCCTCTGTTTCTGGGTTTTGTTCGTACCAAGTATCAATGAGCGTTTCGAGCTCATCGTCGCTGTTGATTTCGACGGTGGAGCCGTCCGGGAAAGTGATGATGATCGGGTAATTGAAAGTAAAACAATCCTCGAAAAGGCCATCTCCACCGCCCTGTCCGCCATCGCACTGTTCAATAAGCTGCTCCAGTTCGGTTTCATTGCCAACGGTGATTGCCTCGCCGTCCATATTAACATTGATGGGGAAGTCGAGGGTCGGAAAACCTTCATCATCAGGGTTTTCAACAAACCAGTCCATGATGATCTGGTCCAGTTGTTCATCGCTGTTGGCTATTTGGGAGCTGCTGTCGGGAAGCAGTACGGTCACGGGGTATTCAATGTCAAAGCAGAAATTCGTCTCTTCGTCAACCCAATCGCCCAAGCAATCCTCGAACACCGCATCTATTTCTGCTTCATCGTCAATGACCTGAACTGATCCGTCTGCCAGCGTTATTTCAACTGGGTATGCAAGGGTGGGGTACTCCTCGGCGTTGGGGTTGTCCATTTCCCATTGGATGAAAAGTTCGAGCATTTCAACGTTGTTGTTGGCCGGTGCGGTAGTTCCATCAGGATAGACCAACGTTACGGGGAAGTTGATGGTAAAACATTCTTCCCAGATGCCTCCGTCGAAGCAGGTTTCCAGCAATGCTTCAAATTCCACATCACTGGTAATGGACCGGGTTGTTCCATCTGCCAAAGTCACCTCAAAGGGAAAGGAAAGGCTAGGGTCATCTTGGCTGTCGGGGTTGGCCATGTACCAGTTGTCGAAGATCGTTGTGAGTTCTTCTTCGTTAGTGGCTGTTTCGGTAGTTCCGCCGGGCAGGTTGACCGTTACGGGAAAGGTGATTTCAAAGCAAAGCGTTTCGCAATCGCCCTCAAAATTTCCGACTTGGTTGTTGCTTTTGGCGACAAGGTTTGCCATCGTGGATTTCTTGGCAATGGTAGTTCGCTGGGTGGTCTTGGCAGCTTGGAAGTCGTTGATTGCATCCTTTTTACAGGCAGTGGCCAAGAAAATGACCAGCGTTGCAAGGAGACCGCTTTTTAACAGGTTTTGAATTGTGTTCAACATTTTTTTTAAAATTTTTGGTTAGAAACTGGCCAAGAAAACCCAGCCCAATACGGATTTGTAAAGGTCTGTCGGGCGGGTTCCCCTGACCGGCTTGAATAAAAAATTAGAGAATGGTTTTAGAAGTATTTTGTGATTTGTTACCAGACAGGTGGAAAAATGGATTCCCCTAAACGGGGCACATTTTTTTTAAAAAAAATTATAACCGATCAGCTTGCAATCAAGTCGCCACGGGGTTCACGTATTTTCTCGGATATATTTTTTTTGAAAAAAATGCCTGTTATTATCTGCAATAGTCCGTGCAGTTTTTATAACTATCTGATTGACAACTATTTAAGTTTCTCGCAAAGTCGCTAAGTTAATCAACTGAAAATCAGCGCTTTGCGTCTTGGCGACTTTGCGTGAGTCAAAAACTGCACGGACTGTTGATCTGTGGAAAATTATGCGATCCGTGGCGGCTAAAAATTTATTCCATAATGCAGGCCGGGCAGGATGCCCAGCAAGTAAACAGGAGTGAGTTCAGTGGGCGTCAGGAATTTACGGAGGTAAAAAGCAGGGTTTTTTCTGCCGTAGGCATTATAGACACTTACCTTGAAAGTATGTTCTGTTTTTGATTTTTTTATAGAAAAAGACAATGCCGCATCTAGGCGGTGGTAGGCAGGGGCACGTTGTAAGGGCCTGTTGAAAAATGGCGGATCTTCGGGGTAGATTTCCCCTAACAACAGGGGCATCCCGCTGCCAAAGACCCAATTGCCGCTGAGTTGCCAGTGCTTGCCCAGGCGTTGGTACAAAAAAACCTTGAACCCATGCCGTCGGTCAAAGCGGGAAGCAAGCCACTCCTCCTGCCCTTGTTCTCCGATTTCCCTGTCCGATTTTGACAGCGAATAACTCAGCCAGCCACCGGTTTTCCCGTTTGTCTTTTGTAAAAAAAACTCCGTCCCGAAGCTGCGGCCATCTGCCAAAATATACTCAACGCCTTCTATTTCAATAGGCCCTTCGGCGGCATTTGGGGCAGCCTGCAGGTTTTTCATGTCCTTGTAATAAGCCTCTGTCCGGAAGCTCAGCCCTTCCATGATATTGACCTCTCCCCCGATGGAATATTGCCAGGACTTTTGCGGGTCTAAAACTTTGCTTGCCGGAAACCAATAGTCAATGGGCAGGTTGACTTCGCCGTACTGGATGCGGCTGAGGTACTGGGTAGTCCTTGTTAGGGAAGCGGTGAGGCTGCTTCGTTTGTCCAACTGGTAACGCCCGCTCAAACGCGGCTCTATATTGACAAAACGCTTGTTGCTGTAAAAAGTAGAAAAGCGGAGCCCCGTGTTGAAATGCCATTTTTCGCCCAACTTAAATTCATCTTCTACATAGGCAGAGAGTTCGTCGGCGTAATAAGAAAACCTGATGTCCTTGATAAAATCATCAAAATTCAAATCATTGACGTCTCCAAAATCTGTAAAAGTGGACTGGTCTTCAATCTGGTTGATGGGTTGGAACCGGTGTGCAGTATAGGCCGCCCCAAAACGGACGAAGTGCCTCCGGTTTGGGGCAAAGTCAAAGTCTATCCGGGCAGCCAAGTCCCTGTTTTTAGATTTCAGGCCAATGTAAACAAATGATTCCTCTCCCAGATCTACCCCGTTGAGCAAGGTGGAAGAAGTTTCCAATATATCGGCAGAAAACTTGAATTTGCTGTAAGTCAGGGTGGCATTGGCAAAGAGTTTTGGGCTGAAAACATGGTTCCAGCGGAGCGATGAAATGGTGTTTCCCCAGTCCATCAAGAAATCAAAAGTGGATTCAACGGCGAAGGAATCAGCAATGGGTTCTTGGTAAAAAATGTCCTCGGAGCTGTTCTTTATATAATCCTTCCCTCGGTAGTAACTAAGGTAAACGCGGTCGTTTTCAGAAAAGCGGTAGCTCAGTTTGGTGTTGAAATCATAAAACAAATAGGTACTTACCGGCTCGTCAAATGGCAGCAAAATCTTTTTGACCACATCTTTTAACAGGAAGTTGGAATGGGTGCTGCGGCCTGTCACCAGTATGCTTCCTTTGCCCTTTGCAAAGGGGGCTTCCAGAAATCCGTTCAAACTAATGAGGCCGGCAGATAGCCCACCATGCCAGCGTTTGTTGTTGCCTTCACGCGTCCGTACATCAAAAACAGAAGAAAGTTGCCCCCCGTATCGGGCAGGGAAACCGCTCTGGAAAAACTTTGCGCTCTTTACGATCTCCGTATTAAAAACAGAAAAAATGCCCAGCAAATGGTCGGGGTTGTAAACAGGCACACCATCCAGAAGGACAAGGTTCTGGTCGGCATTGCCGCCCCGCACATGCAGCCCACCGTAGCCCTCTGCCCCAGTCTGCACACTGGGCAGCATTTGGGCGACCCGCATCAGGTCGCTTTCGCCGCCGAGGTCGGGAGCTGCTTCAAATTGTTCGTTCAGCAATTGGGTGCCCTCGCCGGGGGAGGGGAGCAGCTTGTCCTTTTCCAGTTCAGGGGTAACGATGATCTCGGCCAATGTCAAAGAGGGCTGCATTTGGATGTTGATGAACCGGCCTTGCTCTTTGTCCAACTGGATTTCTGTTTCGCGGTAGCCGAGGTAGCTGGCCGTCACCGCCGCAGTGTTTTCAGGCAGTGTCAAACTGTAAAACCCGTACTCGTTGGTGACGGTGCCCAAGCTCAGTTCTTTGCAATAAACAGCCGCTGCGATGAGCCGTTCTCCCGAAGCTGCATCCTCGATGTAGCCGCTGAGTGTCCGCTTGCGGGGCTTGGGTTTCGGCCCCATGAAAAGTACGATCTGGCCGTCTATTTCTTTGTACTTAACGCGGGTGTTTTTTAGTAAAACATCCAAAATGTAGCCGATGGGTTGGTCTTTTTCGTTCAGGCTGACCTTTTGGGCAGCGCCTCCGGCGGCTTTGTTTTTTTTAAAAAAACGCTCACTGAATGCCAGCTCGACACCCGCGCTTTTTCCCAGCTTTTTCAATGCCTGGGGTATGCTCTTGTTGCTGACCGAAAGGCTTGCCTTTTGGTCGAGTACGGACTGGCCGTTTGTTTTTGAAAAAAAGAAAAGAAAGGAGGCAAGGAGCAGGATGCGATAAGCCGCCCGTGCAGTGCCGGATGGCTTTTGCAAGTCAAAATGGATGTCTAACAGCTTGATTTCCAATAGTTTGAATGTAAACATCTGCTGCCCTCAGTTACGCTGTTGAATTCACTAAGCCCCGGCCGAAGTAGGGGCTTGGTGAAGTCAACAATATCGAAGAAGGAGCAAGCAGTTGGGTTTATTTTATGTAAAAAATGTAACTGTTTAGCACCCCCGAAATCCCGAAGGTCTATAGGGTGGGAATAAATTCCCACCCTTTTGGAAGGGCATGGAGTAAGGTAAAAGAAGTCGTAAATATCAAAAATATTTATGACCGTTTTCCTCAACAGAGAGCAGGGCTACAAGCCCTTCCAAAAGAGTCTATAGGGTGGGAATAAATTCCCACCCTTTTGGAAGGGCATGGAGTAAGGTAAAAGAAGTCGTAAATATCAAAAATATTTATGACCCTTTTCCTCAACAGAGAGCAGGACTACAAGCCCTTCTAAAAGAGTCTATAGGGTGGGAATAAATTCCCACCCTTTTGGAAGGGCATGGAGTAAGATAAAAGAAGTCGTAAATATCAAA
>DROJ01000508.1 GCA_011321935.1 Bacteroidota bacterium
TATTCATTTTTTCACCACCTTTTTCCTCCTAAATCACCTTCTCTCCACATTGAACCGGGACTAAATTCTTCATACCATCCCTCAAAATCCTTTTCTTTAAACATTTTTATTTTAGTAGAATTAGATTTATCTTTTTCAAATACTCTGATGTTATCAATATTAAAACCATTTAATACATTTTCAGAATGAGAGACAACTAAGAAGGTTGTTTCTTCTGATGCTTCGCTTATTGAGTTCGATATATTATAAATCATGTCTGGATGTAACCCAACTTCTGGTTCGTCTATACAAACAAAAGTTCCTCTGTCTGGGTTAAACAAAATTGACAGCAAGCATAAATATCTCAAAGTCCCATCCGAAACATGAGTTATATGTATTGAGCTATTTAATTCATTTTCATCAAGCATTAATTCAAAAACTCCTGATCCTAAAAAATTGAAGTCAAAGCCATTGAACATTTCATTCACATCTTTGAGTTTACTTTGAATTACTCGATAATAGTCTTTATGGTTAATTTTTATTGAATTTAAAATTTGTGGCAAATTGCTGCCATCTGGCAATAATTTTTTCACTCCCGATGTTGCACTCATAGCTCTTCTCAGCTTGCTACTCGGTGTGGTATCGAAGTAGGTATAAACTGCAATATCCCTAATAGCTTTTTTTATTGTTACTAACGGTAAGTATCTATCTTTATCAAATTCAGAAATTTTTGATAATGCCAATTCTTGTGGATTATAGTCGTCATATTTTATTGGAGGAATATCCCCCGATTCCTGCCTTTCTCTCACCTTGCCACTTCCATTGATAAAATCTAAATATATATATCCAGAAATGGTACTTATTTTTTCACTTATGTAATAGTTGTCAGTTGATGGTTTTTTTATTAATATTATTTTGTAGATAATGTCATTTCTAAACGTTATCGAACCATTTCCAAATCTGGACAAGATTTTTCCATTTAATCTAAACTCTATGCCAATTGAATTTTTGAATCCACCATCACTCCGTGCTTTACAATAAATATTATCGAATCCTCCCCATCTATCTACAATTAATTCTCGCAAGGCAGAATCATCAGCATTTCCTTCAACACCTATTTTTAATAGCTTGATGGCTTTTAATAGGTTAGACTTTCCTGAACCATTTATTCCTACAAGAATATTGGTTTGCTGATTTAGAATGACCTCCTCATCCTGAAAGCTGAAGAAGTTTGTCAATTTAATTGATTTTATCATTTAGTAATTTTTTCGAAAAAATAGTGATCTTGATTGTTTTTTTCTAATTCTGACTAACGTCCCGTATATGTTCCAATTCCCATTCCCATTAAAAAATGGAACTGAACATATACGGGACGTTACTAGTAAACTTACTACTATCCCCATCTCCGATACACCACAATCCCGCTTAAAAAAGCAAAACATACGCATCCTCGCCAAAAGTAGCCAAACCCACCAAAACCTACCAAACATCCCCAATAATTTTTCCCACAAAAGCACCCCGGCCCACCCCCAAAACATTTTTCAATTATCTACAATTCACCCCCTCCCCGCCCCAAATTTCCCTACTTTTGCCAAAAAACAAAACATGAGGGAACGACCCGTCTCCACCTTTGCATCGCAGCCCACCGCCATCGTATTCAACATCCACCGCTACCTCCCCGGCGGCTGGTACCTCCCCGATGCGTGGATCGTAAAAACGGGCAAGGGCGGCCAACTGACCTTTGTGGTGCAGCGCGCCACGCTGAACACCATCGGCAGTTACGGCCATGAACTGACGCCCGTGCTGACCCGCCTATTTTCGCTCATCGAGGCACTTTCCGAAAAGGTTTTGGAAGAAAAATACCAGCCGCCGAGAAGCCGGAAAAAGAAGCCCCTCGTCGAATTGCTGCAGGACGCCGAAGTGAAAAAAACAGCGACCCGCTATGTCCACCGGCTGATGGCCAATTTTTTAGAAAAAGTAGTCGAGCAAAACTTGCCGCTCACTTTCATGGTACAAAAAAAAGTGATCGTCGAAGATGTGAAGCTGCGTTTCCCGGAGGAAGGATTAAAGCCGCACCTCATCTTCCGGCGCACGCGCGACGGGGTGCGCTACCGCATGAATTTCAGCACGGGCGACGAGCGTTGGCTGGTGCGCGAACGCCGGGTAGTGCCGCTGACCAACATCCCCGGCTGGCTGCTGGCCAACGGCGCTTTATACCGATTGCCGGAACTCAACGGCTACTGGGTGAAGCCCTTTATGCAAAAGGACGAGATCGTGGTACCCAACCGGATGCTGCGCACTTATTTCCAAAAATTCATTTTAAAAGCGGTCGAAAAAACGGAGATCGAGGCCGAGGGTTTTGACCTCACGAGTACCCGCAAACTGGAAAGCTGCCACCTCGCCCTGTCCAAACACCCTTTTAAAAACAAGTGGTTCGCTGCGCTAAAATTCCAATACCAGGGCGCCCTTTTCCAGTGGGGCGACCGACAAGAAATGCGGACGGCGCTGCACTTTGAGAGCGAAACCGAAATCAGGGTGATGCAGGTAAAACGGAGTCCCGAGCGCGAGCAGCAGGCAGTTGATAAATTGAAAAAAATGGGTTTTGAAAACCGGGAAGGTTCGCTGTGGCGGCTGCCCGGCGGGGCAGGGCAGGGCAATGGCGGGCAGGATGCTTTTCACGAAGCGGCCGAGTGTTTGTCTGCTTTGCGCTACGGATTGCAAGCGGCTGGTTTTCAATTGGAGGCTCCTGTTTTTGAGGACAAAAAGATCAACCTCCTGCCGGCCGCTTGGTCGCAGGAAGTGGTGCAGGAAAACGACTGGTTCGACCTGCGCATCGTCATCAAAGCAGGCCAATTTGAGTTCCCGTTTGCGAAGCTCATCAGTTATATCCGCGACAGCGACCGCTTCTACCCGCTGCCCGACGGCACGTTTTTTTTGATACCTGCGGAATGGATGGCCCGCTTCCACGGCCTCGCACATTTGGGCAAATTGAGCGGCGGGAAATTGCGCCTCTCCAAAAGCCAAAAGCCATTGCTCGAAAAATTGGGGCTGGCAGAAGGGGCAGATTTTACGAAAAAAGAAGAGACCCCTTTCCAAGTCCCCAAGCTGCTCAAAGCGACCCTGCGGCCCTATCAAAAGGAAGGTGCAGAGTGGCTGTTCCGGCATTATGAGGAAGGGCTTGGCGCCTGCCTCGCCGATGATATGGGACTGGGAAAAACAATCCAAACTTTGACCATTTTGCTGACCGCAAAAGAAGGTTCTCAGTCGGCAGTCCACAGTCCACCGCAGATGGACTTATTTGGAGAGGTGGCAAAGGGGGGCGATTTTGTGCCTTTGAAGGCGCTGGTCATCCTGCCTGCCTCGCTGGTTTTTAACTGGGAAAGGGAGGTGAAAAAATTTGCGCCCGGCCTCACCATTTGCAACCATACCGGCCCAAAAAGAACGAAAGATGCGCGCCTGCTCGAACGCTACGACCTTGTATTTACCACCTATCAGACTGCCCGGCGAGACCTTGTTATTTTACAAAAAATAAAATGGGAGTACGTGGTGCTGGACGAGAGCCAATACATCAAAAACCCGCAAAGCGGTGTGTTCAAAGCAGTCGGCGAACTGGACGCCGCGCACCGCATCAGCCTCAGCGGTACGCCCATCGAAAACTCCCTTTCCGACCTCTGGGCGCAGATGGAATTTCTCAACCCCGGCATGTTGGGCAGTTTTAATTATTTCAAAAAACACTTCATCCGACCCATCGAAAAACGGGACGACGAGGTGAAAAAAGACGAGCTGCGGCGGCTGGTCAAGCCCTATCTCTTGCGGCGCACCAAAGAGGAGGTAGAACCCGACCTGCCGCCCCTCACCGAGGCCGTCGTTTATGTCGAAATGACGGAGGCGCAACGGAAATTTTACGAAAAAGAAAAATCTGCCGCCCGTAATAAATTGCTCAATATCAGCGACCCTTCCCAACCCACAAACAAGGTGGCAATCCTCGCCGCATTGACCCGCCTGCGGCAAATTGCGAACCATCCGTCCCTTGTCCAAAGTGCGAGCGAAATACCCAATACCCATAATACCTTAATACCCAATTCCGGCAAATTTGAAGACGTTTTAGCTTACTGGGACAAGATCCGTCGGTCAGGCCACAAGGCACTCATTTTTTCTTCTTTCGAAAAATATTTGCAGTTGTTCCGCAGCCATTTTGAGGAGGCGGGGCATGCCTATACTTGGCTCACGGGCAAGGTTGCGGCAGCACAAAGAAAAAAAGCGGTTGACCGGTTTAACGATGACAAATCGGTGCAGGCATTTTTTATGACCACCAAAGCGGGCGGGGTAGGGCTGAACCTGAACGCCGCCGATTATGTCTTCGTCCTTGACCCCTGGTGGAACCCCTTTGCCGAAAACCAGGCCATCGCCCGCGCCCACCGCATCGGGCAGGAGAAAAAAGTGATGGCGGTGAAGTTCATCGCCCGCGACAGCATCGAGGAAAAGATATTGCAGATGCAGGAACGGAAGTCGGCACTGGCGGGGGAGTTTGTGGCTTCGCCGGAGAAAATGGCCTGTACGAGGGAGGGGCTGGAGGCGCTGTTGCTGTGAAAGATCAACGAATTCATCACCCATCCGTCTCCGTGCCCTTCCAAAAGAGGGGGAATTAATTCCCCCTCTTTCGGAAGGGCATGGAGACGGGCTGACAGGTTCGATCACTTTTATTGGATTATAAGAGTGTTCGAAATGTAAAATGAGCTGCTCGCCTACTTGTACGATTATGATTTCTACTTTTGCCACTAATTTATTAAAATACCCCAATACCCCAATACCCCAATACCCCAATACCCCAATACCATCATAATACCAATCTTATGATCGCCATCACCCGCCCCGTCAGCCCAAAAATGGCCGACTGCCAACTCACCTACCAAGAACGCCAACCGATCGACATCGCGCTGGCCACCCAACAGCATTCCGATTATGAAGATGCGCTGAAAAGGCTCGGCTGCCAGATCGTACAAGCCCCGATGGAACCGGAACTACCGGACAGCGTCTTTGTGGAAGACTGCGCCGTCGTTTTCGACGAACTCGCCATCATCACCAACCCCAGCGCGGCAAGCCGCAAACCAGAACTCGATACCATCGTGGAAATGCTCCACCCGCACCGCCCGCTGCATTTCATTTTGCCGCCGGGCACACTCGATGGGGGCGATGTGCTGGTGATCGGAAAACAGATTTGGATCGGCCTTTCGGGCAGGAGCAACCAAGCGGCAGCGGAACAGGTGGAGGCTTTGCTCCAACCGCATGGCTACCAAGTGCAGGCAGTGGAAGTAAAGGGTTGCCTGCACCTGAAATCGGCGGTTTCGCAGGTCAAAACGGATACCCTTTTGCTGAACCCGGCGTGGGTGGATGCCGCCCATTTCGAGGGTTTTAAAATCATCGAAACCTTTCCGGACGAACCCCATGCCGCCAATGCTTTGATGATCGGCGAGTCGGTCATTTATCCGGTTGACTATTTGCTGACGGCGATGCTATTGGCGGATAAGGGGATCGAGCTTTTGCTGGTGGACTGCTCGGAGGTGATAAAAGCGGAGGGCGGGGTGACGTGTTGTAGTTTGGTTTTTTCGGGGAAGAGAGGTTCTTGATTTACATGTTTGAACGGCTTTGTTTTCTTTAACGTATAAAAATCTGTTCCAATCAGTTAAACCAGTTCAATCAGTGTGCAATCACGTTTGTTTTTATAAAACAATATAGCGGCGGCAAGGCATTAAAAAATAAATACCTGCACATATAGCTATATGTCGTTAAATTAATTTTTGGAAAAAATAAAACCTTTAAAAAGGCCGAACCAATTGATACACGTTTACTAAGCTTTTAAAGTTTAGTAAACGTATAAAAACCTGTCCCAATCAGTTAAACCAGTTCAATCAGTGTGCAATCACGTTTGTTTTTTTTTATAAAACAATATAGCGGTGGCAAGGCATTGAAAAATAAATACCTGCACATATAGCTATATGTCGTTAAATTAATTTTTAGAAAAAATAAAACCTTTAAAAAGGCCGAACCA
>DROJ01000509.1 GCA_011321935.1 Bacteroidota bacterium
ATTTTAAGCACTTAAGCCAAGCCCCCGTCTCCGCTGCTTTGTCATCCGCCTAAAGGCGGATGACAAAGCAGCGGAGACGGGGGCTTGAGTGCTTGGAAATCAGATAAACATGTTTCTGCCTATCACGTCAAAATTAACACTACCTTTTATCAATAAAAAATTGTCCTACCTTAGCCAGCTATTTGCAAAAAAAATAACCCGTGAAATAGGATTGAACACAGATTGAACTGATTGAACTGATTTTCGCAGATTATTTGACGTATTACCAATAAATCTGCGAAAACCAGTTCAATCAGTTCAATCTGTGTTCAATCCTATTTGGCGGGGTATTTTTTCTGCGCCTATATCATGAACAAACAATTTTTGTAACTACTTACCCCCCCCAAAAACCATTGATTTCACTAACCCCCGACTTCCCGCCTACCGGTACGTCCGCATGGACAGGCAGGCATCCGGGATTATTCATGTTAAACCCCTCCGGGATTTCGAGAAATGCCGAACAGTCACAAACAAAAATGCAAGCATTGTCCGAATCAAACCATCCAGCGTTCAATACTGAACACCCCGTTCATAAAAAACAAATTTTTAGTTTTATAAAAAATTGACAACCAGCTATTAACCAGCATGGCACAGGCATTGGGTTCAAACAGGAAAAATCACGGCCATGTTTATCAACCACTTAAAAATAGCTTTCCGCAACCTCTGGAACAACCGTTTTTTCACTGCCCTGAACCTCTCCGGCCTGTCCATCGGCATCGCCGTTTCGCTGGCCTTGCTGTTGTATGTCCGGGACGAACTGACCTTCGACCAGTACCATGCAAAAAAGGAAAACATCTACCGGCTCGGGGTCAATGTAAACTATAAAGATGTTGACGAAAAATGGGCCAATGTGCCCAACATTTCCGGCCCTACTTTTAAAGACGAGATACTCGAAGTAGAGGAACAAGCACGCCTGTTGCACCACAATTTCGGGCAGAAAGCCTTTGTCAATACAGCAGACAAGCACTTGGTGGAAGACAAAATATTTTGGGCAGACCCGTCCATTCTCGACATTCTCGACATCCCCGTTTTGGAGGGCAACCCCGCCACAGCTTTGGATGGGCCACACAAAATGATGCTCAGCCGGTCGGCGGCCAAACGGATATTCCCGCATGGAAGCCCGGTCGGGAAAACCCTCGGAATAGACAATTCTTTAGAAGTTACGGTCACCGGTGTTTTTGCTGATTTCCCTGCCAATTCAAGTTACGACTGCGATTTTATCGGCTCCTTCAAAACGATGAAATGGGCTGCCGAGAATTTATATTGGAGCAACTGCAGTTTTGAAACCTTGCTGCTGCTCCGCCCCGGCGCCGACCCGGAAGCGGTGGAATCCAAAATGGCCGCCGTCCTCGACAAGCACGTTAAAAAGGAAGATCAGTGGTTCCGTTTCTGGATGCAGCCATTGCTCGACATCCACCTGTATTCGAGCGGTATGGCATCGGGCTATTCGGTGCGGGAAAGCAATGCTACGCAGGTGAAAGTGCTGGGCATTTTGGCCTTGGCCGTCCTCTTGCTGGCCTGCTTCAATTACGTCAACATGGTGACCGCCCGCTCGCAGCAACGTTTTCGGGAAGTCGGCATCAACAAGACATTGGGTGCGAGCACAGGGCAGATGATCCGCCGTTTTTATGTGGAAACGGGCGTGTTGGTGGCCATCGCTTTGGTCGCCGGGGTATTGCTGGTAGAGCTGAGCCTGCCACTTTTTGAAAGCATCACGGATCGGGCCTTGAGCATCGGCGACCTGTTCGGCAGCAAATGGGCCTGGTGCATCCCGGCTGTATGGCTGGCAGTCACTTTGGGGGCGGGCATGTACCCGGCACTTTACCTCTCTTCTTTTTCGCCAAAATCGCTGCTGTCCCCCATAAAGGCCGGGGCAAAAGGCAACCTGTTTTTTCGGGAAACGCTGGTCATCGGCCAGTTTGCAGTTTGTGTTGCCTTGATAACCGGCGCCATCGTTTTCAAGCAGCAACTGAATTTCATCAGCAAAAAAGACCTCGGCTTCCAGCCTGCCCAGGTCATCGCCATCAACACCAACGGGATCAGGGAAAAGAAAAACCTGGACGGCCTGATGAACGCATACCGCAGCATGCCCGGCATACAATCGCAGGTCAGGGTCCAGGCATTTCCGGGCATTTCCACGAGCGGCTATTCGATGAGCAAACCTGGCGAAAGCGGAGGTGCCTACACAGGGGTGTCGTCCAACCATGCAGGCCCTGGTTTTGAAAAAGTTTTGGGGCTGAAATTGCTTGCCGGCACCACCTTGCCAGAAAAGGCAAAAGAGGACACCACCGTGCAGGTAGTGATGAACGAAACGGGGGCCCGTTTTTTGGGCTATACAGCGGAAGAAGCCATCGGCAAGCGCCTGCCCGACCTGTATCAAGGGCGCCCCACCACCATTGTCGGGGTAGTGAAAGACTTCCATTTTGAGTCCCTGCACAAGCCCATCGGCGCCTATGTATTCACCAACGGAAACGGACAGGGCGGCCGGGATTATTTATTGGTGAAAACACAAACTTCAGACCTGAAAGGTACGCTCGCCCAGTTGGAAAACGAGTTCAAAAATTTCATCCCTTCCTCTGCTTTCGATTATACCTTTTTGGACGAGCACACTGCCGACCAGTACAAAAATGAAAAGAGGGTTTCCAGGGTGGTTTCTATTTTTACCATGCTGGCCATTTTTATTTCTTGCCTCGGGCTGTTCGGCCTCGCCGCATTTACCGCAGAGCGGCGGACCAAAGAAATCGGCATCCGCAAAGTGCTGGGCGCATCTGTTGGCGGCCTGGTCGCACTGCTTTCAAAAGACTTTATGAAACCAGTCCTCACCGCTATTTTATTGGCTGCCCCCCTTGCCTATACCGGCATGAACTATTGGCTGCAAAGCTTTGCCTACCGCATAGAAATGCAGTGGTGGCATTTGGCAATAGCTGGAATTTCGGCTATTATAGTTGCCTTTTTGACGGTAAGTTTCCAGAGTGTGAAAGCGGCTTTGGCCAACCCCGTGAAGTCCTTGCGGAGCGAATAATTAGTCGGTAAATTAGTAACTGTTTACCAGCCCTCTTAAACTATTGATTCACTAACCCCGAGTACTCGGGGTTAGTGAATCAATGAGTGGTATACTGCACCACTTTAGGTTTTGTGCATTTGCCCCCGCCAGCCCCCAGCCCCAAAAGGGGAGAGTCCGCCCTCAATGCACAAAACCTAAAGTGGTGCAGTATAAGTAATTACAATATCGAAATAAAGTGAAGTCTATCCTCTCAAAACCATACGGCAAAGGCACCTTCCGACAACCGGGGATATATATCCTCGGTTGGCTATCGGCCAAAGGCCAATAGCCAACAACATCAATAGACTTTATTCTAAAATTTTTTGTATGAAGCCTTTTCAAAAACAATGAATTTGGACGGTTTGTGTGCTGGCGCACACAAATCCGAATAAGGTCTAATTCTTCCGAAACTTCTTGATCCCTTTCACAACAATCGGCGGCAACAGGTCATTCGCCAAGTTCACCGCATTATTGAACACCGTCATTTTTGGACTGTCCTGACCTTTGCGTGCAGCAAATGTAGTGGTGATACGTTTGGCGTGGGCCGCATTGACTTCGCTTTCCGGGCGGCCATTGGTATAATAATAGAGCGCCAGCGATTTGCGGCTGCGGTCGGGCGGGCAGGACAATTTATCGGGGTGGCCATGCCAACTGAAATCAGTGGTCGAAAATATGGCCATCCGGTTAAAAAGCGGGGCGATGCGGGTCACGCATTTGCTCATGTCGCGCTCCCAAAGTTCAAAATGCCCGCCGTATTCTTCCGGCCAATTTTCGTTCAGATATACCAGCACGTTCACCCGGCGGTCGAGGCCCATTTTTTGGTGCTTGTGGAAATCAACGTGGACTTTCAGAAACCCGCCCGGTTTAATTTGATGGCAGCCGCCGCCCTCAAAATATGGGTCGGGCACGAGGGTTTCTTTTATTCCCGTCAAATTTTGGAGGAACTCCAGAAAGGGCTGCGAATTGAGGAAGTGCATAAACTCGCGCGTCAGTTCCCCAAATTTATATTCCCCTTTCGAAGCATATTTTGCCTCGTTCGGGTTGGTATAATGCACCTCGTTTTTGGCCTTTCCGCTCAGGTCGGGAAACTCGCCGAGTATTTTGCGGAGCATGTCCGCATTAAAAAAATCGTCAAAATATATGCTTGGAAATGGCTTGGCATTCAAATAATCTTCGCGCTTCTTTTCGCCAAGTTCGATCAGTTCGGGAATGGAAATATCTAAAAACTGCATGGGTTGCTTGATTTGGTCCATCGGTATATCGGTGCAATGGTTTATTGGTCTGCCAACATGCCGTTGCACCGGTACACCGTTTTCAAATACAAAATTAACTTAATTTATATTCCCCTCAAACGGCAAATATTGCACCGCAAAAAAAAATGCCGGAACAACATAAAGTTGTACCGGCATTCGATAAAAAAACTCTCGTTACTCTCTAAAAGAATATGTTGTCAAAAAAAAAATTCGGTTTAATGAACGGGAGGCGCTTTTCGGATGAAGCCATCGGTTCTGCAGTAGCCGCTTCTTCTACCTCCACTTTCGGTTGATCGGTAAAATCAGCGTCCTTCTCCCCTGTGTTCAAATTGTAAACAAATGAAATAGCAAAAGCCAAAACGATGGTGATGCCATATATTTTCAAAAATTCCACAGGCCCTTCTTTGCCGTTTGCAGTCTGCTCGATGTTGATGTAAGTTTTCATCTCAAAAAAAATTTAAAACAGTCGGGTAATTGCTTGCCAATATATAGTCAACCGCTGTGCCATTAGTTTAAAATACTGGTTTTCAACGATTTACAACATTTCGATATAAAATAAAGTGTTTGAAAGTGAACAGGCAATTTTTTTATCGTTCAAAAACGGACACTCTTTTTATTTCTTTTTGGCTACATATAGAGGATGTGACAAATATGGATGCGCCCCTATATTCGAGCGTTTAAATTTTATAAAAAAAACGTATCATTTTAATAAGGCAGGGTAATGCACAAAAATTCCTGCCTATCGTACAGGCATCCGGCTCCGCTGTTTTTTGTTCCCGAAAATCGGGAACAAAAAACAGCGGAGCCGGGTGAACATTTTGTGCATTTACCTCGGCTCATTAAAAAGATACAAAAAAACACCGCATTTTTAGTATCCGCTCACTCCTCCCCCACCAAATAATCAGGAAAATCCCCCACCTTCTCACAGCACACCTGTTCCATCACCTGCTGCAACTGCCTTTTCAAAATAGCCACCGTATGCTCCCCGCCTTTTTTGCCGAGCGCCGCAACGCCGTACATAAAGGCCCTTCCCATAAAAGTAAAGGCCGCCCCGCTTGCCAGCGTCCGGGCAATATCAGGCCCCGAACGGATGCCGCTGTCCATCATCACTTTGATTTGACCGCCATATTTTGCGGCAATTTTTTTCAGCGGTTTGATCGTTGACTGCCCAGCGTCGAGTTGGCGGCCACCGTGGTTGGAAACGATGATGCCGTCCAGTCCCAACCTGATTGCCGTTTCCGTATCGGCCTCGGTGGCCACACCTTTCAGCACCAGTTTGCCTTTCCATTTGTCCCGTATGGGCGCTATTTTATCTTCGTTCAGCCTGCCGGCAAATGTTTGGTCCATGAAAAGGCCGAGCTGTGCGAGGTCGAGGCCGGGCGGCATGTAGGGTTTCAGGGTTTCGAAATTCGGCTGCCCGGCAATCAGCGTCTGTATCGCCCAATTTGGTTTGCCCATGATCTGCAAAATATTCCGCAGCGTCATTTTTGGCGGCATCGCCAGCCCGTTCCTGATGTCGCGCGGCCGGTAGCCAAAAGTAGGCACGTCGCAAAGGATGACCAGCACCGGGCATTCCGCCGCCGCCGCCCGGTCGAGCAGGTCGTCGCGCAGGTGGTCTTCCCGCGGGTGGTACAATTGAAACCATGCCCTGCCCTCCGTTATCTCACTTATTTTTTCAATGCTCGCCGTACTGACCGTACTCAGCACAAATGGTATATTATGCGCCTTTGCCGCCGCCGCCAAAATCTCCGCCGACCGGGGCCACATCAATCCCTGCAAGCCCACCGGGGACACCCCAAAAGGCGCATCGTAAACATGGCCAAAGAGTTCGGTGCGCATATCCGAACCGCTATGCTTCCGCAAATAATAGGGCCGCAGTTCCACCTCCCGGATGTCGGAAGTATTGCGGTGCAGGTTCACATCTTCGTTGCAGCCGCCGTCGAGGTATTCAAAAGCAAAACGCGGTATCCGTTTTTTTGCCTTTTTCCGCAGGTCGTCAACGGAAGGGTAATTTGTGTTGTAATTTAAAGACATTGGAAAATTAAATGAAAATAAAAATTAGTAACTACTCAGGTCTTTTGGGTATTGGTAGCACAGCGTTCACGCTGTCCCGGTCACAGACGTTTACGTCTGTGCATAAATAAAACGACGTAAACGTCGTTTACCAGGACAGCGTGAACGCTGTGCTACCGACACACACGCATCCTGGGTAGTTACAAAAATTAAAAAGCGACATACTTCCACCGCCAATATATTTATAAAAATTTAAGAGACCGATCCACAAAACTCTGCGTTTCTCTGCGTATAACTCTGCGCACTTTGCGGGCCTGTCCCGATTTCTCGGAGAAATAAATCACCTTATTATCAGCGGCTCATGTTTTTTCAAACCATAATTATTTTTCAAAAAACCAGCGGGCGTTTCTTTTTCCGAAACAATAAGCGCAGCGCCCAATGCCGAGCCGAGCGGCGATTGCGTTGTCCGCAATTTTATGCCCCGATATTTTCGTGAAATTAATTTTACAAAAATATCGTTGTCTGCAAAACCGCCGTCAATATATATCCGCTTTATTTTTGTTTTTCCGATGACCAGATCGAGCGAACGGAATTGCAGTTCCATCAGTTCCATCATCAATTTATGGAAGGCCGTTTCAAAATTATCAAAACAAGAAAAATCAGAAGAATTAATGTCGCCCAAATTTGGAATAGTCTCAAATTTAAAACAACTCTGTTTTAGCTTTTTTAATTTTTTATAAATATCAGGAGAGAATTTAATACTCCGGTGCCTGCCATATTTCACTTTAAAATGTTTGCAGAGTTTTTTAATTTGCAATTTATATTCATTACCAAGAAAAAGGCGGGCAGCTTTCACCGGTTTGCCGTCGGTGCGCATATAATTGAGGCAATCGTTTTTGAGTTCAGGAGTGGTCAACAATTGCTCGTTAAATGGGTTCAAAGCAATGCTCCAAGTCCCCGTCGAGACCAAAACAAAAGGCTTCCGGTCGCAGCTTATATAGGGCAGCAGCGCCGCCGAACTGTCGTGGATGCCAATGCCCACGCGTATCCGCCGACCCCCGTAATCCATGTTGATACTGGTACTTGTGGAAACAACCGGTGCCAATATTTTATCAATATTTTCTTGATAAACCCAGTCGTGGTAATCCCCTTTTTTATAGTCCCAAAGACCGGTATGGCAACCGATGCCCGTATATTCGCTCAATGGGATGCCCGTAAACAAATAACTCAAATATTGTGGAAAATGCAGCGACTGCCATATATTTTTATAAATATCGGGACAGGCATATTTCAGCCAATATAATTGCAGCCCCGAATTCAAAAAACCAGAAGGCGGCGAGGCCGTTGCTTTGGCTATTTTATTTTCTTTCCCATATTTTTTATAAAAAGAAGCCGCTATTTTTTTTGGGTATTTTTTGGTATAATTATAAAGCGGCGTCAAAGGTTTTCCATCCCTTCCAAGATGCACAAAACTGGCGCCATATGTGGAAAAATTAATGGCCTTTACCTCGTATTTTTTTGCCGACAATATTTCCGAAAAAATATTTTTCATCCATTTAATAATGGCATCGAGGTCGTCCGTGGGGTGGCCGTCCTCGTCTTCTATTTCATCAAAAACGGAGTATTCCCGAAATACTTCGCGGTAGTTTTTATCGAACAAAAAGAATTTTTTGTTCGTCTTTCCGATGTCGAATATGGCGGTTGTTTTTTTCATGGTACGATATATTGTATTGTAACCGGAAGGGGACTTCCGGCGTTTCCCGTTTCCCCTGACCCACTGTGATTGTAACCGGAAGGGAACTTCCGGCGCTCCACTCTCCCCCTGACCGACTCTGTAATATTTCAAAATAAAATCATCCGTTTCTCTATATGTCGCAGACATTAATTTAATTGTTCCGCCCTGCGGTAATGCGTGCTTCCCTGCGACCGGAAGTCCCCTTCCGGTTACAAACGCAATAGTAACCGGAAGGGAACTTCCGGCGCTCCACTCTCCCCCTGACCGACTCTATCATATTTCAAAACAACGAACCAACATTTAGCTAAAGGATCGTCGTTGTTTTTAAAATGACGTGGCATATGTTCGGTTATTCCATTCTGCGGTAACGGATAATTCCCTGCGACCGGAAGTCCCCTTCCGGTTACAATTACAGCCCTGTCGCCTGCACATTCTCTCCCCGTTTCGCTATTAATTTTTCCCGGATGCCCATTTGCCGATAGGCGGAAATAGGAGATATAGCCGCCCCTGAACGGCGTCTCGCCTCCCTCACCAATGGCCGCACATCCGTCCGGAAAGCCGCCTGCAATATCTCCTGGCAACGGGTCACGTCATGTTCCATTTGCGCCGCTTTCAATTCATTTTGGTCAATCAAAAGCGCCTGCGCATAAGCCACCAAAATAGCATCGAGCGACTGCATGAGGTCCTCCATCGGGTCTTTTAAGTTGTGGCTCGCATCAATCATCCAGGCCAGCGGCGGGTTGTCGGCGGTATTGTTTTGCATCCCAAAAACCAGTTCGTTGAAAATGAGAAATAGTTGGTAGGGCTTGATGCAACCGACCGTCAGATCGTCGTCGCCAAACTTGCTGTCGTTGAAATGAAAACCGCCGAGTTTGCCTTTGTACATCAGCGTCGCCACGATGTTTTCGATGTTGGTGTTCGGCAAATGGTGGCCGAGGTCAACGAGGGTGTAGGCCCGCTCGCCGCATTCGTTGGCCAACAAAAAAGAGGTGCCCCAGTCCTGTACCACCATGTGGTAAAAGTTCGGTTCATAAGGTTTATACTCAATGAACATGCTCCAATCTCCGGGCATGTCCGCGTAAATTTCTTTTAGCGAAGCGGAAGTATGGGCCAGCGAACGCCGGAAACTCGCCTGCCCCGGAAAGCTGCTCCCGTCGGCCAGCCAAACGGTAATGGACTTCGAGCCGAGCGCCTCTCCTATCCTGACCACCTCTTTGTTATGCTCGATGGCCAGTTCCCGCACCGCTTTCGACTCGTTGCAGAGCGAGCCGAATTTATAGCTCACCGGCTGCCCCGGCTGGTCTTGAAAGGTATTGGAATTGACCGCATCGAAAACGATGTTTTTGGAAGCCGCCAATTCTTTGACCTCCTGCGCATCGCCCGGAATATCCCACGGGATGTGCAGCGAAATAGCCCCCGCCGAACCCGTCAGCGCATGGACAGTGCCCACGTCCTCTATTTTTTCTTCCAGATTGGAAGGCTCGCCGCCATAGCCAAAACGCCCGAAACGGGTGCCCCCCGCACCGAGCGCCCACGACGGTATGGCCACCTGAAATGACGCCAGCGCAGCCACTGTTTTTTCGACGGCATGGCCCCTCGCAGCCAGTTGCGAAGCGAGGTGGCCGAAGTCTGATTTGTGCCGCTGCTCTTGTTTTTTGTTGATGCTTTGTATTTGTTCTTTCATGATATTGGTTGGTTTATAGGTTTATTGGTTTATAGGTTTATTGGTTTATTGGTTTATAGGTTTATTGGTTTATAGGTATAACGGCTGCCCAGCCCTGGCATCCGTTATACCAATAAACCGTTGAACCATTACACCTGTCTTTACCTCACAAACGCCGCCGCCATTCCCCCGTCCACGTTCAGTATGTTCCCCGTGCTTTTTTTCAAAATTGCGACCATCGAAAAGACCGCGTCGGCGATGTCTTCGGGGAGGATGATGGCGTTGAGGAGGTTGCGCTTGGCATAGTGAGCCGGGAGTTCCGACACCTTGATGCCGTATGCTTTGGCACGTCCTTTTGCCCATTTGCCCTCCCATATTTTACTGCCCACGATGACGGCGTCGGGGTTGACGGTATTGACGCGGATCTGGTCTTTGCCGAGTTCGGCGGCGAGGAGGCGGGTCATGTGCTGTTGGGCCGCTTTGGCCGTTCCGTAGGCCACGTTGTTGGGGCCGGCGACGAGTCCGTTTTTGCTGGCGATGTTGATGATGTCGCCGCCGAATGCCTGCTTGCGCATGATGGTTGTAGCATATTTGGCCAGCAAAAATTGGCCTTTTACCAACACTGCTTGCAGCATTTCCCAGTCGTACTGAGTAGTCTCCATGAGCGGTTTGGAAATGGCCAGCCCTGCCGAATGAACGACAATGTCAACGCCGCCGAAATCGAGGCAAGCCTTTGTAAAGACTTCTCCCAAAGAAACGGATTTATAGACATTGGCCTGAATATAACTTGCGGTGTCCTTCCCAAAACCTGCGGCAGCCTTTTTCAGCCGTTGCTCTTGGATGTCGGTCAGCACGACGTTGGCGCCCTCGGCGGCCAGTTTTTCGGCGATGGCTTTTCCGATGCCGCCGCCTGCCCCGGTAACAATCGCCACCCTGCGGGAAAGCGGTTTTTCGGGCGGCTGCCGTTTCAGTTTTGCTTCTTCGAGCAGCCAGTATTCAATGTCGAATGCCTCTTGCCTCGGCAGGGAGGTGTATTTTGAAATGGCCTCGGCGCCGCGCATCACGTTGATTGCGTTGATGTAAAACTCGGAAGCCACCCGTGCGGTCTGTTTGTTTTTGGCAAAAGTGAACATGCCGATGCCGGGGTAAATGATGACCACGGGGCTTGGGTCGCGCATCGGGGGCGAGGTGCGCCGTTTGCATTTTTTATAATAATCGGCGTACTCGGCTTTGTATTTAGCGAAAGCGGCCTCTGTTTTTGCGAGTATTTTTTTGGTGTCGGAAAGGTCTTCGGTGGGTTTGAGGTTCAGCACGAGCGGCTGGATTTTGGTGCGCAAAAAATGGTCGGGGCAGGAGGTGCCCATCGGTGCCAGTTTTTTCAGGTCTTTGCTATTTATGAATTGCAGCACCCGCTTGTCGTCGGTAAAATGGCCGATCATGCGGTTCTCCCGCGAGCATAGTCCGCGCAGCACCGGGGCGATGGCCGCCGCCTGTTTCAGCCGCTTTTCGGCAGGCAGGCTTCTGATGGCCGCCCCCCCGAAAACAGGCCGTTTTTTGCCCTCCCTTTTGGCGATGTACTTCGAGGCCATTTCGATGACTTCGAGGCTGTTGAGGTAGCATTCTTTGGAGCTGTCGCCCCAAGTGAACAGCCCGTGGCTGCCCAGCACGATGCCCCTGATACCGGGGTTTTCGGCGAGGCAGGCCTCCAATTGCAGGCCGAGGTCGAAGCCCGGCCGCTGCCAACCGACCCATCCCATCGTATCGCCCCAAATTTCTTTGCAAATCTTCTTTCCGTCTTTCGCTGCCGCAATCGCGATGAGTGCGTCGGGGTGCAAATGGTCAATATGCTTGAAGGGCAGCAGCCCGTGCAGCGGCGTATCAATGGAGGGCGCGCGGCTGTCGAGGTCGAAGATGCAGTGGTAAAACAGGCCGACCATTTCGTCCTCGTATTTCAGTCCGCGATAGACATTTTTGAGTGCCCGCAACCTGTCGGTGTATAGCCCGGCGATTCCTTTTCGGGTCAGTGTGCCGAGGTCGCCGCCGGAGCCTTTTACCCACATCACTTCGGTTGGTTTTTTGGTGAGCGGGTCTTTTTCGACGGTCTTGCAACTGGTGTTGCCGCCGCCAAAATTGGTGATGCGCAGGTCGGCGCCCAAAATATTGGAACGGTAAAGGAACAGTGCCACTTGGTCGTTTTTGAGCTTGGCGGCATGTTGGTCGTCCCAGAGATAATCTACGTATTTGAATTTTTTAGTTTTTGACATTTATTAAATAGTGATTAGAAATTAGTGATTGGTGATTAGTTGGCTTGAACCTTTGATTGTCAGGTATTTTTATAAAATGTAAAATTGGTGCTTGGTGTTTTTTTTCGTTGCTTTTTAGCTCCGCTTTTTTCTTTTTTTCAAAACAGTTCGTTGAAAAAATTGCTCCTACATTTTATTTCGGCTCCGCTCTTTTGTCATTCGCCGAAAGGCGAACCTGTTCACGTTAAAAGTGCTGCCGTGCATGGCTTCACTACTAACGTGAACAGGTTCGCCTTTCGGCGAATGACAAGGCGGCGTGCAATGTTAACGTGAACAGGTTCGCCTTTCGGCGAATGACAAGGCAACGGAGTTAAAAATATAAATTTTGAGCAAAAGGCGTCGGACACCATCACCACTCATAACTCACCACTCATAACTCATAACTCATAACACCCCACATCCGCCCCTTCCTCCGCCGGCCGCTTCTTCCCGTCCAAATCTTTTTTTGGGGAAAAGAAAGCACTCCCTGCGTCAATGCAGCCGCTCCCTTTTTTTAGGTGAAAATCCCAGCCGGGATAATCAACAAAATAGCGGGAATAGGTGCTGTCCATGACGACGTTGTGGTCGGCAGTGGCGGCGTTTTCGGTGATGCGGAGGGCGGAGGTCAGGTTGTTCTGCACCATGTTGCCACTGCTCGGCCGGCCATCTTTATGGTCGGCTATCATGATCCATGGCGGGGATTCAAAGTCGTGGTCGCGGCGGGGGTTCCGGGCGACGGTGTTGTTGATGATGTTGCAATCCTTTGCGCCCAGCAATGCGATGCCGTGGGGGTGGTCGGTCAGCACGAGGTTGTTTTCGATGAGCCAGTTTTCGGAAAAGCCATCGAAATTGACCAAGCCCTGCACTATTTTGGAGGGGAATAATAAATCATTATCTGCATAAGCCACTCCGATATTATTGCTGATACGCACATACTCCACAGGTTCGTCGAATGTCCATGCCTGGAACAGGTCGTCGTGGTTGCCGCCCTCGTCGTAATAGTCGTCCACGACGGCGTTTTTTAGGGTATTAAAATCAAAGGCATTATTGCTGCCTGTATTGCGGATGGCGTCGCCGCCAAAGCGGTCAACTATATTGTGGTCAATTAAACAAACATCACCATTTATTTCCATTCCGTGGAAAACATTGCGCAGCAAATTGTTTTTTATCAAAATATTTTTGCCCCAAGTGAATATGCCGCTTTTTATTTTTTCTTTCCAATTTGGGTTGCCCCAATTATCATAATTTTCGGCTGCCTGTATTTTGCAATTGCTTATTTCTATATTTTGGCAATTGTTTTTTATTTCGACAAATGCTGTTTGTGGGCAAATGCTTTTTGGCTCGATAGTTAGGCTTTTTAAAATAATATTTTCGCTTTCGCTAAATGTAAAAGCACCGAGTTTGGCGTTTCCGCCTGCGGCGGGCATGATGTTTATTTTATTAAAATCAAGTTTATTAAAATCATTGTTTTGGTAATGGCCGGGTTTGAGCAATAATAATATTTCGCTGCTTTTGTTTTTTTGTAAATTAATATTTTGGAGGGACTTCCACGGCTTCTTATAGGTGCCGGGGTTGTTGTCGTCGCCATTGGCCGCATCGGAATAATATATTTCCGCTTTTGGTTTTTTTATTAAAATATTAAAGTTGCGGTCGGTGGTTTTGTTTCCGTTTTTTATTTGCATATATATATCGTACCGGCCTGTTGTTCCCTTTGTTGCATCCACAATTATTTCAGCCTCGCCTTTGTTTGTTTTTATTTTTATGAAATCAGGGGCGTTTATTAAATTGTATTTTATGCCCGACAAATCTTCGGCGATGGCGTGGATGTAAATGTTCAGCCTTGCGCCTTCGTATGTCCATTGGTCGGCGATGTGGGAAGCCAATATTTCGTTTTTTATTTGGGTGGGAACGGGCGGGGCTTGGGGTTTTGTTTGGCAGGAGAAAATGGGCATTAATGCGATAATCAGGAATAAATAAATGGATATATTTTGAGTAGGACGAGAAAATTGCAGGGCAATGGGAAATTGCCCTGCAATGGGGGTACTTGCCCTGCAATTTCCCATTGCGGGGCAAGTTGTGTTTTCCATTTGCACGGCCTGTCCCGACCCATCGGAAAAACCTAAAGTGTTCTGGTACAAGCTGTTGCGGTTAAATTGATTGATATATATTAGCGACATATTTTTTATTGTGGAGTAGCCGGAAGCCCAGAGGGGGAATAAATTCCCCCTCTTTTGGAAGGGCACGGAGACGGGCGCATATGTTTTCGTATTTACCCCGATTAAATAAAACGATGATTTCATTCATTCTCTTTCCCAGAGGGGGAATAAATTCCCCCTCTTTTGAAAGGGCACGGAGACGGGCGCATATGTTTTCGTATTTACCCCGATTAAATAAAGCGGTGGTTTCATTCATTCTCTTTTTACATTTTCCGTACTCAATTTCCAATTATCCGTCCTGAACGGAAAAGCAGGGAAACCCGCCTCGTTATATAAATTAGCAGGCTGCGGGTTGTCGGCCCAGGCATACCTTATGGCGGCGGGGTTTTTTATTTTTCCCGACCATATTTTGACCGTATATGGGCCGGTTATTTCTGCCTTTGCCCAATGGAATTTTTTATCAGCGCCGCTGATGGTAAAGCCCATTAAATAGCCGTATTTATTTTTCGCAAAAAGGGGCGAACCATTGTTTTCAAAATGGGCAATTATATAGCCGTCCTTTATTTCCATATTTTTAAAAACAGGGCCTTTGTATATTATTTTGTTTTTTCCATAAGTTTCGTGGAGTGCAGCGAGCGCAAGCCTCCTGCCCACTTCCTGTTTATTTAACGGGTGTATATCATCGGCCTGACCAATATCAATAGCGGTAATCATGGCTGTGTTTTTTAATTTTAATGCCATGGCCTGCGCCTCTCTCAGTTCCGCCCATTTGCTGTCCCTCGGCTCATCTTGCGGCGGGGTAAAATTCGCCAATTGGACATATATAAAGGCGAGGTCATTATTATTGAATTTATTTCGCCAATCTTTAATCAAGCGCTGGAATATATCGCGGTATTCATATGCCCGCCCGGCATTGGCCTCGCCCTGGTACCATATTACTCCTTTAATCGGAAATTTAACCATCGGCGCGATCATGCCATTATATAACATGGACGGATAGGCATTGGGTCCTAAGCCATTGTTCGGCATGGGCGCAGTGGCGAGGTAGCCGATATTGTATTTCCATTTTCCGGCGAGCGGTTTTATTTCTTCGCCCAATTGGAGGTGCATTTTTTTTGCGTCGCCATATGGCCCGCCGCCGCCGATATAATCTTCGACGCGTATAACAATCGAATTTTTTCCGGGCATCAATACGCCGGGTTTTATGTGATATACGCGGTCTTTGTCATAATGGTTATAAGTATCGCCGACAAGCTGTCCGTTGATCCATGTTTTGTCGGAATCGTCTATTGTTCCCAAAGAAAGGACGGCTGTTTTTTCGGCCTGCGCCGGTGTGAGCGATATTGTTTTTTGGTACCAAAGGACTCCGTCTTTTTCTTTTAATTCGACGATGCCCGAACCTTCCCAAATGCCGGGCAGGCGCATTTCTTCCCAGCCCTTATAATTGTCGAGCTTCGCCCAAATATACTCCTCGCCGTTTATTCCTTTGTCTTGCGAGCGGAATTTTCCAAGCCAATTGTCGAATGCCTCGTCGCCGGATTTTTGCTGTTTTTCGAGGTCGGTGTTTTTCAGTTTTTCGATCTGTTTTTGGTAACCGGGCAGGCCGGAAAAGGCGTCGCCGCTCATCCATGTTTCGGCCACCGTGCCGCCCCAATTATTGCCGACGAGGCCAATGGGGACGCCGATTTCTTTTTGCAGGTTTTTGCCAAAAAAATAGCCGACGGCAGAAAATTCGGGAACAGAGGCGGGGCTGCAAACTTGCCACCGGGCGCCGTCTTCCCAATCGGAAAGGGGATTGCTTGCCACTTTGCGCGGCACATCAATCAGGCGGATGTTCGGGAGGTCGGCGGCCTCTATTTCGGCCTCGGCGTTTTGTGCTTTTTTTACGAAAAATTCCATGTTCGACTGGCCGCCGCAGAGCCATACATCGCCGAAGGTGAGGTTGTTGAAAACGGCGGGCGCCCCTTTTGTGCTTTGGTTTTCGATGGCCAGTTCGTAATTGCCGCCTGCGGGGTGGGGGTTGATTTTTATTTCCCATTCGCCGCTTTTGGAGGCCTCGGTTTTCCATTCTTCGCCGTCGAAATATACCTTGATTTTATCGCCGGGGTTTGCCTGTCCCCAAACGGGGATTGCTGCGCCCCGCTGTAAAACCATGTTGTCGGAAAATATTTTTGGGAGGGTCAATTGCGCAGTGGCGGTGCTTGCGCAAATGGCAATTCCGAGGGACAGGAAAATGTATTTTAAAATGGGCATGTTGAGTTTGATTTGATGATTTTGAATGAGGTGATGCCTTTGCGCGGGCTTGCGGGTAGAAAGGCGTTGCCTCAAATATCGGAGCCAATATTTTGAGGCAACGCCTTTCCGCCCGCAAGCCCGCGCAAAGGCATCACCTCAATGGACACCTCATTTTATGATGATAGGATGCGCCAATTCGCGCACTGCCTTCCGCACTGATTTTTCAAAAAAACTGCGTTCGTGAAAGCTGCGGTTTTGGTTTTCCCAGCCTGTGTAAAAATAGAAATCGGTTGGTTTGTTTTGCTCCAATCCCATTTCAACAAAATAGGTGGAGGTGATGCCGTCGCCTTTTTTGGGGGCAGTGGAAGTACCCTTGAAACCGGCGTCGGGAACGATGAGCGCCATGCCGAGTACCGCTCCGTTTTCGGCCTGCGGGGCGTGGGTATATAATATGGTGTAACCGCTTTCTTTCACCGTGTAAAGGGTATCGCTATGGAGGTTGACGATGCCGGAAACGAGGCTTTCGCCGCCCCTGAGGCCATCCACGCTAACCTCGCTGTGGTAGTAGTTTTTGCCTGCGGCAATGCTGATGCGGTGCTTGATGTTGTACTTGTTTTCGCCGACGGCAAAGCCATCAAAATCGAGGTCGAAGATGGATCGATCCCCTCCTGACACAAATTTATAGGTTGAATTGACGCCCGTGATGCGGTGTACCTGCCCGTCCTTTTTCATGGCGATAGCACCTGCGCCGAGGGAGGTGCCGACCTTTAGGATGTCCATTCCCCAATCGCTGAGTTTGTGGTAATCCTGGCCTTCGATGCCTACTTTGTGCAGCACCATTTGCGGTACTTGTTTTCCAAAAATATCAATGCCGTTGCGCTGGTCGAAGTAGTTTCTGAAAGCAACTTTATCGTTTTCCCAAGCGGGACCTTCCATTTGGTAGTAAAAGGAAATGATGGTATCGGCGGGGCTGAGGCGGCGGGCTGTTTTTAGTTGTTTTTCGGGAGTTGCTTTTGCAGAAAAATGGATGTTGGTGCGGGGCGGGGTCTTGAATATGACTTGGCTTTTTTTGCCCACTTCGTATTCTTTGCTTTCTTTTTTAGCAAAATTTTGCAGCAAAAATAATTGGTCAAACTTGCCGTCGCCATCGAGGTCTTGCATTTTGAAACGGACGGGGTTACCGTCGTGGTAAATAGAAAAACGCCCGTCTTCATATCCCATTATTTTTTGAAACAATGGCCCCTCGATGGTAATGAGTTCGTCGGTTCTTTCCTCGTCGAGGTCGTTGGTGAGGGTGAATTTTATGGGCGGAGGGGTGTTGTCTTGGCAGCCGATGGTCGTGAGGAAGGCTGCGATGATGAGGAAATGTTTGATATTCATAAGTGGTTGAATTTTAGTTGGTTGAGTAGGAATTGGGAATTATTTTATGGTAAATGACCGGATGTAGGCAGCTGTCTCCGTGCCCTTCCAAGAGAGGGGGAATTTATTCCCCCTCTATCGGAAGGCAGAGGGGGAATAAATTCCCCCTCTCTTGGAAGGGCACGGAGACGGCTATTGGTTTTATTGTTCCTTCAAAGCTGGCAGCCAATACCCATTAATACCCCAATACCCACTTAATACCATTTAATACCCCAATACCCACTTAATACCATTTAATACCCCAATACCCATTCAATCCCCATTTTCACTCCTCTCCCGCGTGGCTGCCCAGCGTCGCCAAAATCCCCCCGTCCACATAAAGCACATGCCCGTTGACAAAATCGGATGCTTTTGAGGCGAGGAAGATCGCTGCGCCCTGCAGTTCGTCGGGGTTGCCCCAGCGGCGGGCGGGGGTACGTTTTACGATGAAATCATTGAAGGGGTGGCCGCCGACGCGGATGGGTGCGGTCTGGTCGGTAGCGAAATAGCCGGGACCGATGGCGTTGGCCTGGATGCCGTGCTTGGCCCATTCGTCGGCCATTTCTTTGGTCAGCATTTTGAGGCCGCCTTTGGCCGCGGCATAGGCGCTGACGGTGTTGCGCGACACCTCGCTCATCATGGAACACATGTTTATCACCTTGCCGCCCTTGCCGTTGGCAATCATCCTTTTTACCACGTTTTTGGCCATCAGGAAAGGGGCGACGAGGTCAACGTCGAGGACTTTTCGGAAGTCTTCCACTTCCATTTCCAGAATGGGGGTGCGCTTGATGATGGCGGCATTGTTGACGAGGATGTCTATTTTGCCGACCTCTTTTTCTATTTGGTCGAGGGCGGCGATGACCTCCTTTTCTTGGGTCACGTCGAACTCGTAAACGTGGATGTCGAGACCGTCTTTTTGGTATTTTTCTTTGGCGGCCTGCAGGCGTTTCATGGAGCGGCCATTGATGACCAATGTCGCGCCAGCTTTGCCGAGACCGACGGCGATTGCTTTGCCGAGGCCCTGTGCGCCACCTGTGACGAGGGCTGTTTTTCCGGTGAGGTCGAATAGTTTTATGCTCATATTGTTGCGCCCAAAACACCTGCCTGTCCATACGGACGTGCCGGCAGGTATATTGAGTTGTTTTTTTGATGAGCCTACCCAATAAACCTACCTATCGGCAGGCAGGTTGGGTGGCTACGTCCGTGCGTTTTATGCAAAAGTTGGGAGGCATTTTGAAATGCCTCCCAACTAATTAATTCCGGTTATATGTCCAATAAATATTGCTGAATTTATTTGAAATAAAATAATTTCAGCAATAATAGATCAGGCATTTTTCTAAAAAGAGGGTTCAGAAATTCATGCTGCCCGAAACGATTAACAATCAATCTTTCTCGAATTTCCAATTTCTCAATTTTCAATTTCAGAATAAAGTCTATTATCTCACAAACAATATTTTTCCTGCCCTGCGGGATTCTCCAGACCGAATCAAATAATAATAGGTGCCAGTTGGGATGTTCAATTTTTGCAAATTGATGGTTTCATTATGGTCGCCTATTAATTGATTGTCAAGTGATAATTTATGGACCACAATGCCCAACCTGTCCACTATCGAAATGGTTACATCTGCGGCTTCGGTAAGGTTATATTGGATGGTCACCTCTTTGGAAATAGGATTTGGAAATGCCTTTATTCCCGTGATAGTAGAATTAGGTTTTTTGTCATCCACGGCAGTCAGGAATTCGTCTTCCCATTGTTCCCTTTTTCCCGGAAACCAATTTAGGTCGCCGACCGGGTACCCATCGTCCCCACCTGTGAGCAGATTGGCATTGGTATATGCGAGGTCTTCGACAATGGGCCAAGTCAATGTAATCCTGTTTCCATCTGCATCAAAGCCCCAGGGCAGGGAGCCCTGGTTGTTCCTCCTTTTCCTCATAAAAGTTACCATTAAATCCTCTGCATTGACCCCGTTTACAAACATGGGTTCTTCGTTGGTAGAACCGGTATTGGTTATATTCGGGCGGTTGTCATCTGCAAAAATATCCATGGTCCGTGAATTCATAAACGGTTCTTCGGGCAGTCCAAACTCTGTCCAATAATCTTTTACCTCCTGCGAGAAATACCAATTGTTGTGGGAAAAATCGAGCCTGCGTTCGTTTTCAACAAGGTTGAACTCGTCCAGCACATCTGATGGGATAGGCTCTAAATTGATTACCCCGAACAAAAGCCCGTCAATATCTTGATCGGTTATATCATCCGCAGTTTCGCCATAGCTATGCGAATTGTAAAATAAATTATTGGCAATGCGGGAGTTGCTGTGGTACCTATATTGGAAAGGCCATTTCAGTGCATTGACCACGGAGTTGTGTTCTATCAAAACCGAATCTATTATACTATATTCTTCCCTGACCATAAATGAATTAACATTGAACATGGTATTGTTTACAAAGACCAATTTCTTTGCATGGAAATCCCGGAAGTCAATGGCCCGGCCATTATATGGGTCGGAAGTATTGTGCTGGTTTTTAAAATAACAATTCCGGATTTCTACATCGGTGTCGGCTGCAAATATCCCGATGCACAGCCATTGGCCCCATTCAAAATGGACATTGTTGAACCTGATTTTGGTATCGTCGCCAATAATAAAATAAACCCTGTTTACTTGGCCTAAACCTGTTATCGGAGTGCCCATGATATATATGTTTTCCATGGTCACATCATTGGAACAGGTAAAAAAATCATTGCCCACCACGAGGCCGTTCGGGCTTACGCCAGAAGTGATGATTGGCGGCGGGTTGTCGTCATCGGCCCTGTCGGCAGTTATATGGAGAGGGTAGTCGGCAAATATGGTCCCGGACAATAAATAGGTTTCTCCCCGATTTAATTTATAGACCCGGTTAGGGTTTGCCCGTTCGCCAGTAGCGGTGGTGTCGCCGTCTATGACCTGGTTTATTATTCCATAAAATTCTCCATTTATAGAAGAAGGGACGACCAGTGTGTCCTGCCCTATCAATGGGATATTCAATAGAATGCTCAATGTCAAAAATGAGAGGAAATGTAATCTTTTTTTCATGACGAAGATATTTTATCAACTGTTTTTTTGCGCCCAGAATATTTGGGTTAATTCAAATGTTTTGAGGACAAAAAAACAATTGGTGAGTTTGGAATATTTTTATTTTGTTTTGGATTAATAAGGTTTTGAAAAGAGGGAGATACAGCCGTCTCCGAAATTTAATTTGGAAGACATAGGCCGTACCCGACTTTTCGGAGTGGACTCAAGTTTCGTAAACCTTATCACTCGCTAATTGACACTACTGGTACAAATCGTAATTAGCTAACCATTTAGTTTTTGGTTAAATGCCACATTATCAGGGATTTGGCGGACTAATCACTAATCAACTAATTACTAATCACTGCACTACCTTATTTTTAAACCGCATTAAACCTGCCTAATACATTTTATTGAATCCTGTACCGCACGCCGAGGTCAACGGTCATTCCAAAGCTTTGTTCTTTCACGGGGTAGCCCGTCCCTTGATTGATGACCCGTTCTGCGGACGAGGTAATATTATTTAAATTGAGCAAAAGTTCCAAGCCTTTTACCGGGAGTTTTTGCTGCAGGCTGATGTCGTATTTTGTAAACTTGCCAGTTGTTTGCCTATGGCGGGGGAGAACATTGGTGCCCGAAAAAATATCGTTTTGAAACAGCACAGAACCCCTTACCGACAGCCCCTTATAATCATATCCGATGGTAAGGTTGAACAAATCATTTGGCTGCAAGATGAGGCGGTCTTGATAAAAGGTGTCAATATTTTCCACAATTAAAGTGGCCGGGGGAATAAATTGGCTTTCCACAATAGTCTGCGGATATTTTACAGTGGAACTTGTGTGGGTATAATTAACATTTAATATCACCCCTTTAAAAAAAGACAATACCGGAACATCTTCTAAATACCAAAAACGGGTTTGCCATTCGAGTTCTATGCCCGTCAATTTCACAGGGAATTTATTATTGACAAATAGTTCGATCAATTTATTCGCGTCCGATTCCGGCAGGCCAAAAACGGCAGGGTCAATGATCTGGGAAGTGCCAGAGGAATATATCAATTTCTTGATATTTTTTCTAAACCCGCCAACGGTAAACAGGCCTAATTTGGAATTATAAAAAGAAGCATAAAAATCCAAATTGGTTGATGTGGAAGCCTCCAGACCGGGGTTGTTATATGCCACTGCAAATTGGGATTCGTTCCACGAAGGCACGATGCGGTTAAAGTTCGGCCTGTTCAATGTTTTGGTAAAAGCCAGCCTCAAATCGAACCAATCAAAAGGTTTGTATTTAAGGTGGAACATCGGCAATATAAAATCATTGCTGCGGGTAGTGGTGGTATCAGAAAAAACATATCCGTCAAATGCTTGCAGTGCTTCTGAATTTCCCCTGATGCCATTATATTCGGTCGTGTTTTTTTCATAGCGCACACCGGGGATAAAAGTGATTGATTTGCCAAAATTAAATTCGGCCATCAAATATCCGGCGCTGTAATTTTCAGTCCCAAAATAATCGTCTTTTTTCGAGCCGGGGAAATTGGTGTCATAAGCACCATTATCGTTTGCGAGGTCGGCAATGGTCCTTGCAATATTTATATCGGGGATATTATTGATGCTGTAATGGTCGCCGGGAAAACCGGGCAGGCTATAATTTTTGTCCGTAATCAATTGGTACGGAATCATGGAAGGGTTGGGGTCCAAGCCATATTCCGGGAAATTTTCGGCGATCAAATTCCTGATGGCCACCCCTCTGGAAAACCTGATATTGATAAACCTCACATCCCTGTCAAAATTCTTTTTCAGTTCCTTAAACTTGACCCCGGTCTTGAATTTTACACTGATGTCCTTATTGACCGTAAGGTCATAGGACAGGTTGGCAAAGAGGGCCTTTTCGGTCTGGTCAGTGGAAGTGACGGTCTCGGAAAGGTTGGAAATGTCGGCCGAGCTAATATCGTTTCTGGCAAACTGGATGAGCACATCGGGCGGCAGTTCGAGGTCATAAACGATTTCTTTTTGCGGGTCATCCGGGTTGGGGATCGTTCCGCCGGTATCAAAAGCACCTTGCTCAAAGCCCGACAGCGACACCTCTTTGGGCGTATTGTTTTCCGAAAAAGCCCTCGATGCGCCGCCCTCGAAAGTAAAAGAGCCAAATTCCTTTTCCACCTTTAGCGCCGAGTTCCAGATGAGTAGGTTGCTGTTCTTTTGGGTGAGGGTATAAGTGTGGTCAATAAAGCGGGAACGGAGGTTTTCAAAGCGGTTGACATTGTTGCGGTCCACATTGCTGACAAAGGAACTCAGCTTTATGCTGCCTCCTTTCAGCCTGTAATCTGCGACCGCTACGCCACCGATCCGGTCCAATTTCCGGTCAATATCCTGCAGCAAAATACGGTCAATACTGACATCCACATCTTCGGCGTCCGGGGGGTTGGTCTGGTGGAAATAAACCACGTCGAGGTCGTAAGAACTCCGGGTCCTTTTTTCTACATCGCCCTGGACAAACAGGCCCAGTTTGCTGTCCAAGAACCGGCGGCTGCCACCGAGGATGAACTTGTAATCGCCCGTATTGTCTTTCAGGCTGTTGTAACCCGTTTGAACCAGGGCATCCAATTTTGGGTCGTTGGGCGCGCTGCGCAAAACAAAATTGATAGACCCGCCGAGCACGTTCGCTTCTTGGTCCGGCAGGGCGGCCTTGGTCAGTTCTATCCCCTCCAGCATATACGGAGAGATCGAACTCAGGTCGCTGCTGCGGTCGTCGCTGCCGGTGGAGGCCATGCTGACACCTTCGATCTGGACTTTGTTGTATTTTGGCGCAAGCCCCCTTACCACCACCTTGGCCCCCTCGCCGCCACTCCTGACAATAGAAACCCCCGGCAGCCTCCCCACACTCTCGGCGGCATTGGCATCGGGCACTTCCTGTATCCGTTTGGCAGAAATGACATTGGTAATGGACTTGGAGGACAACTGCTTGTTGATCGCTGCGATCTGCCCCTCGGCCTGCGCCGTGATGGTAATGACCGTTCCTTCGGTAGCCGAAAGGTTGACATAATCCAACTGAAAATCAAGCTCTAAAACCTGCCCCTCTGCGAGGGAAATGGGCGTCACCTTGTCCTCGTAACCGAGGTAGGAAACAAGGAGCTTATAGCTGCCGGGCTTTATCCCTTTGATGACATATTTGCCGTCAAAATCGGTGGAAGCACCCGTGACCGTACCCTCGATAGTGACATTGGCGCCGATGAGCGTCTCGCCCGTAGATTTGTCCGTGACTACCCCTTTCACTTTTGATTGCGCACTCAGGTTGACAGATGATGCAACAAGTATTAGCAAGGCGATAAGTGTAGATATTGATATTTTATTCACAAGCCGTTTGTTCAAAATTGTTTACTGCAAATGGGGGAGGAGGCTTTCCAAATTTTTAAAACGTGGAAGGTCTTCTCCCCCGGTTTAAGCCTTTTCAACTTACTGGAGCAGTGGTTTGGATACTAAAATCGAGGCTGCTTACCACCCCTCGAAATCCCGGAGGGATTGAATTTGAATAACCCCGGATGCCTGCCTGCCGAAAGGCAGGAAATCCGGGGCAACAGTAACGAGGGGCAACAACCCCGGAGGGGTTGAATGTCGGCCATCTGGATTCACATTCAACCCCTCTGGGGTTGTCACCCATCCTCATCGCTGCCCCGGATTTCCTGCCTTTCGGCAGGCAGGCATCCGGGGTTATTCAAATTCAATCCCTCCGGGATTTCGAGGGGTGGTAAGCAGTTACCTAAAATCAAAGTGAAATTAAGACATTTTATAATTTACGCAAACGATTGCGTAAATGATTTTACGAAATGTCGTTCATCATTTGTTGCAAACTTAGGCTTCGCCCCAAGTTGGTATATGCGCCGTTTGGGGGTGCTTTTAAATACCTTTTTTTGGCAGTACATCAAACGTAATGCTGCTTTCAATATCTCTCGCAAAGGCGCAAAGGCGTAAAGGCGCTAAGTATTCAGAATCAACGCCCTGCCAATCCGAGGGGTCGGGACAAGTTGCCGGTACGTCCGTATGGACAGGCAGGTTGGGTGGTTACCGCAAGTCGGGAATGGACACCATGTCCATATCTCCATAGTCGAGGTTTTCGCCGCACATGCCCCAGATGAAGGCGTAATTGGAAGTGCCGCTGCCCGCATGGATGGACCAGGGGGGCGAAATGGCGGCTTCTTCATTTTGCAAAAAGAGGTGCCTCGTTTCCTGCGGCTGTCCCATAAAATGGCAGGCGGACTGCCCTTTGGGGAGGTTGAAATAAAAGTAGATTTCCATCCTCCGGTTGTGGGTATGGGCAGGCATGGTGTTCCAGACCGAGCCTTTTTCGAGTTCGGTCAGCCCCATTTGGAGTTGGCAGGTCTTGACGACGCTGTTCACGATGAGCTTGTAAATGGTGCGGGCGTTGGAGGTTTCCAGCGAGCCGAGTTTTACCACATCGGCGTCGGTCTTTTTTATCAACTTGCTGGGATAGGCGTGGTGCGCCGGGGCAGAGTTGAAATAGAACTTGGCGGGCTGTTTTTTCGCCCTGCTTTTGAAAACGATTTTTTTGTTGCCCCTGCCCACATAGAGGGCGTCCATGTTGCCGAGCGCATATTTTTTGCCATCTACTTCCACCGATCCCTTGCCGCCGACATTGATGATGCCGAGTTCCCTTCTTTCCAAAAAATAGTCGGCTTTGAGGGCATCAACGGTTTTCAAGTTCAGCGGCCCGCCGACAGGGACCGCCCCTCCGCAGATGTACCGGTCGTACATGGTATAGACCATGTTGACCTGGTTTTTTACCATCAGTTTTGTCACTGCAAAGTGGTCCCTCAATTTCTGCGTGCCGTAAGATTTAAAATCATCGGGATGCACGGCATGTCTCAGTTCAAAATTTTGTTTCATTTTTTTAAAATATACGCAGGTTATTTTTTTATAAAAAAAACCAGTGCGAAGTGTTGATTTGTTTAGTGGTGAAAATTAACTGACGGGGTAATTTTTTAACCACAGAGGACACAGAGATACACAGGGTTTGTTTGTCATAGTTTATTGTTTGTCAAGTTTTTACAAAAAAAGCACGTATCCCCTCAAAATTGCATGGCAAACAAACACATTTTTTTGAAACACATAGAAACATAGAACACATAGTTTTTCCGCCTTCGGCGGAATCCGCAGCCTAATTTCCGCCGAAGGCGGAAAAACTATGTGTTCTATGTTTCTATGTGTTTTAAAAAAAAAATATGTTTTCCATTCGGTTTTGAGGGGATACAAAAGCACCCTGTGTATCCCTGTGTCCTCTGTGGTTAAAAAACGTCCCCGTCAGTTAAAAGCTACCATTACCTTGATTTGTTTAGTGAAAAAAAACCGGAAGTAATTGCAGATAAAACTTGGAGGTTAAAAAAAACTCCAAGTTTTCAATCGCCTATTCATCCTGTTTTTTTCTCAAAGAAGACCCCCTGACAATAAGGGTCGGTTCGAGCTGGATTTTTTTGGTCGGTTTTTTATCCTTGATTACATATTTGTCATAAAATGCCTCAAAGGCGCAAATGCCGATTCCGATACTATATTGGTCAACACTGCTGAGGCCGGGGGAAAGCAGGCCGGTCACTTTTTCATTCCCAAAACCAACGATTCCAAAATCAGCGGGCATGGATATATTGTGGTCGCGCAAATAAGTATATGCACCGAGCGCGCTATAATCGCTGGCCGCAAAAAGTGCATCGGGCGGCTGCGGCAGCGAAAGGAGTTTTTCGATGGCCTGTTTGCCCGTTTCCATTTCCAGCGTATTATTGACAATCAGCGAACCGTCGGTTTTGATTCCATGCTCGGACAAGGCCCGCATATATCCTTTTTTCCTTTCTTTATAAATATTGATGTGGTCGGACCCGGCAAAATGGGCAATTCTTTGATAGCCCATTTTGATTAAATGTTCGGTCGCTTTATAGGCGCCATGCTCGTCGTCAATGACAATTTTAACTGCTTCCGTTTTTTCCGGCACGCGGTCAAAAAAGATGAGCGGGATGCCCTGTTTGGAAGCCCTTTCAAAATGGGAGAAATCGGTGGTGTTCAAAGACAGGGAAACAAAAATGGCGGCCACATTGCTCTCTATCAGCGTATTGATGTGCTTGATTTCGTTTTCGATTTTATTGTGCGATTGGCAAATAATGGCATTGAATTTTTTTTCAAAAGCCTTTTTTTCTATCCCCGCTATTACATTGGAAAAGAAATCCCGGTTTATCATCGGCACGATGACGCCGATGGTGCTGCGCGTGCCCGTGCGCAGGTTCGATGCAAAAGAATTGACCCGGTACTCCCTTTTGGCAGCGAGTTCCCTGACCTTCTTTTTCATTTCCGGGCTGATGCCGCCATGGTCTTGCAAAGACCTCGACACAGTGGAAGGGCTGGTCTTTAATTCAATCGCCAAGTCTTTTAATGTCACGCGTTTTTTCACATCAATTTAGAAATTAGAAATTTAGAAATTTAGAAATTGGGAAATTGGGAAATTGGAAATTGGGAAATTGATGGCCCCGAAATACTTGATTCCTTGGTTTCCAATTTTTGTTCAGCACGAAGCTAGTGGAAATGATATAGTTATTCAAAGGATTACAAATAAAATTTCCATTCCATTATTAAAATCACCTTAATTATAATTTGTCAAAATTGAGCAGTGAAACAAAGCACAAAAACGGTGTTCTTTTTTTTCAAAAAAAACCCGGCTGCCTAAAAAAAACAGCAGCCAGGTTTGACAAAGTCATTTTTATGACTTCACAACTACTTACCTATTTCGTTAAATTAATTTTCATGTAAAAACAACTCTCGGTTGTTTGTTTAAATCAGGAGGTGACCATAAATCACCTCCTGATGTCCCGTTATCTCAAGTCGTTATTGCTTAATCACTTTACGTGTAGCAACTCCCTTTTCAGAGGTCAAAGTCAGCAGGTAAAAACCTTTTGCGAGGTTGTTCATATCCAGGACGGCCTGCGTTTCATTTCCGCTCAGTTTCATTTCCAGCACGCGCTGCCCGGTCATGTTGAACAAGGAAATATTTTGCACAGCATCAAAATCGCTAACAAACAACTCGTTGCTGACCGGGTTCGGGAACACCCTGAAGGTAGAAGTCTTGTCAATATCGTTGACTCCCAGCGGAGTACCCCTCAACTCAACTTCCCCTGCAAAGTCCATGTTGCCGAAACTCATTCCGCCTGCCCCGTTTGCCCAGCCACGGATGACAAATGGATCCAATTCATCATCGTCGTCAACAGCGACTACGTCAAACATAAACTTAGTACCGTCTTCTCCAACGAGGCCAAAGCCATTGGCATCCAATTGGTCAAATGGAATCTTCCATTCTATGTACCAACCCGTGCCGTCTGCCCGGTCTCTTTTGGCTACTTCAACACCTGTCAAGTCAGCAGTTCCGCCCATTTCGTCGTCGGCAAATCCCCACCAGTGGTGGAAGAGGTATTTGTGATCGTCAGCAGCAGTTCCTGCGCCTATTCCGTTGCGGTCATTGTCCACTCCAAAATAGAAATTCAGGGCATCGTGGTTCCAGAAAGCCATGCCTTCGTTGTACAAAGTATCGTCGTTGATGTCGGCCAACATATAGAATGCGTCGTTGTCCCAAACGGCTTTCCACTCACCAGAGAAATCAGAAGGGATCTGCGTACTGCCGCCTTCCACATAATCCATGCTGTGTGCTTCGATGCCGTCCCAATCGGACAAGTCACCGTCAATGACAGGCACGGCGCCGTTGACGGCATCAATTTGTGTCCTGCTGAAGGCAAATGGGTTTTCATCAATGGCCAGTTCGATTTCACCGATGTTGTCCATGTTGACAAAACTTGTCCCTCCAGAGCCTTCGGCCCAACCTCGGATAACAAATGGGTCGAGTTCGTCGTCGTCGTCAACGGCCACTACATCGAACATCAATTTGGCGCCTTCTTCGACTACAAAACCAAAGCCGTCGGCGTCCAATTGGTCGAAGGGGATTTTCCATTCGAGGTCCCAACCAGTACCGTCTGCCCGGTTCCTTTTGGCCACTTCTACACCTGTCAGGTTATCTGTTCCGCCCATTTCATCGTCGGCAAAGCCCCACCAGTGGTGGAAGAGGTATTTGTGCATACTATTGGAAGCCCCGGTGCCGTCCCGCTCGTTGTTCACTCCAAAATAGAAATTGACGGCATCGTGGTTCCAGAAAGCCATGCCCTCGTTGTACAAAGTATCGTCGTTGATCTGAGCCAAAAGATAGATGGCATCGCTCTGCCAAACTGCTTTCCATTGACCAGAGAAGTCTTCCGGCGTCTGTGTGCTTCCACCTTCCACATAGTTCATGGCGTGGCCCTCAATGCCGTCCCAATCAGAATAATCACCGTCAATCACCGGCGGATTGGAGACACTGTAAACTTTTGTGCGGTTGAAAAACGCTGGCAGCGGGCCGCCCAGCGTCACCTCACCGATGTTGTCCATATTGACAAAACTGGTGCCTCCCGACTGGTCTGCCCAGCCCCGGATGACAAATGGGTCGAGTTCGTCGTCGTCGTCAACGGCCACTACATCAAACTGGAACTTGGCGCCTTCTTCGGGCACAAAGCCGAAGTCGTTGGCATCCAATGAGCTAAATGGGATTTTCCATTCGAGCGCCCAACCAGAGCCGTCAGCCTTGTCGAACTTGGCTACTTCTACTCCGTCCAGGCCATCAGTGCCGCCGAGTTCATCATCGGCAAAACCCCACCAGTGGTGGAAGAGGTATTTGTGCGTTCCATTGGAAGCCCCCGTTCCGTCGCGCTTGTTGTCCATTCCAAAATAGAAGTTCATGGCGTCGTGGTTCCAGAAAGCCATGCCTTCGTTGTACAAGGTATCGTCGTTTATTTCGGCCATCAGGTAGATAGCATCGTTTGACCAGACCGCTTTCCATTGGCCCGAGAAATCGGAAGGTATCTGCGTACTGCCGCCTTCTACATAGCCGAGGTCATAGCCCTCGATGTTGTCCCAATCGGAAATGTCCCCGTCAATAGCGGGAGGTGTGTCGGTGCTGTAAACAACGGCCCTTGATGGCTGGACAGCTCCGAGGGTAGCCTCGCCGGCATTGTCCATGTTGCCAAAATTGCCGCCACCTGCTCCATCTGCCCATCCGAGGATGAGGAATGGGTCTAGCTCGTTATCATCGTCAACGGCCACTACGTCGAACAGGAACTTGGCCCCCTTTTCTGGCACAAAGCCGGAACCGTTGGCATCCATTTGCGAAAATGGTGCGCTCCACTCAATGGCCCAACCTGTGCCGTCGGCCAAATCAACCACTTTGACCTGCCCGTCGGGCATGTCCTGAACAAAGCCAAGTGCATCATCGGCCTCGCCCCACCAGTGGTGGTACAGGTACTTGTGCAGGCCGTTGGATGCCCCTTCTCCGTTCCTGTCGTTGTCCCAGCCAACGTAAAAGTTGATGGCGTCGTGGTTCCAGAACGGGCTGCCTGCGTTGTACAAAGTGTCGTCCGTTATTTTGGCCATTGCATAAAACATGGTGTCGTTCCACACTGCTTTCCAGTAAGCAGAATAATCTTCTGCGGTGGTCGTAAAGCCACCTTCTGCATATTCCATTGCATGGGCATCAATGCCGTCCCAATCAGATATATCCCCGTCAATTACTGGGGGCGTGTTATCACTGAAAATGGTAACCTGCGAATAAGTCACCGGCGGGTCTCCGGCCAGTTCAGCTTCCCCGGCATCGTCCATATTGCCAAAGTTTGCCCCGCCTGCATCGGGCGACCAGCCGCGGATGAGGAAAGGGTCGAGTTCATCGTCGTCATCAACGGCCACAACGTCGAACATGAACTTGGC
>DROJ01000510.1 GCA_011321935.1 Bacteroidota bacterium
AGCTATAAAAGGCTGAAAATCAAACCCGAACAAGTCTATTTTCCTATTTGAAAGCTGGTAATAAACAGTATCTTTATTTATTTCTATTGCTTCTATTTCTTTCAAGCCATTAGTCTCATAAACCTCCCATTTTCTATAACAATCCTCTGGCAAGCCTATTGAGTCAACAGGATAAATTTTCAGTTTTTCAAAACCTTTACCTATTTCTATACCAATTATTGAATCATTGCTGACTTCCAGTATCTGGATCGCTTTCTGGTAATTAGAGAACAGCAAAAAGCTATTATTTGAATGTTCATCAAATACCAATTTTGAGTTAACATTGGCAAGTCTTGACTGCTCCATATTACCGGAAGAATTATGAACTGTGTATAAGAAAAGCCTGCTATTTGAAAAGGTATTTTGAGGTTCAATCTTTTTAGACCTTTCTATTCCTTCTTGAGATTGGCTTTCATTCTCTATCTTACATATATTTTTTGATAAGATTGAATTAATTTTGAACGTGTCCAATGTTTCAAGAATATCAAGTTTTGTAAGTCGGTAATGAGAAGAATGGTCAAACCTCCCAACAATATCTATAATGCCATCAGCGACCACTTCTATTCTATAGATATATTTGCTATTCTTGCCCTTGTAATCCTTTCCATATAAAACAAGCGTATCGGAGCAAAGATAATAAGTGCCAACTGTAACCAAATCTGTGTCTCTATCCGCACTATAATTCACCCGCTTAAAACTATCTTTTTCAAATTGATAAATAGAAAGGCTTTGATAATAATATACCCGTTTAGCGTTGCTGTATTTTATGATTCTCACATCATGAGACATCCATGATCCGCACAATAAATCTTTACTAAAAAAAGACCCATCGGCCTCTTGAGAGATGGTGCATGAAGAAAGAAAAAGAAAAGAGAGAAAAATTAATATTGATTTGACCATATTTTTTGCTTATTTGACTTCTAATAGGCTAATATAGGTTTTCCCGAACTTTGGGGAAATTTATATTGGTTCAGGGAGCGGTGAAAAATAACCTTCCGATTTGAAAAACAACCATATTCTCGTAAAATCATAGGAAACAGATTTTACTGGATTATAGGCCAATTTGAAATCGGAAGGTTATTTTTCGCTGCTCCCTCAGTATATTTATTCCGCTGATGCCACTTTGCCTGTCCATCAAAAACTTTGCTTTCACATGAGCAAAAATAACAATTTTTGGTTGACGCACCCACTGCTACAAGTCTCTCGCAAAAATCATTCGCATACCCTTTGTTATTGTTAAAAATGGTAAGGCAAATTCCATATTCACGCTTTCTCATACGTTCTCACCCTATCCCCAATATTCTTCCTCAAATTCATATAAAAAAGCGAGTAATCGTAATTATGGTAATTCTTGCCCGGCAGCATTGCCAATTTAAAATCGCGGTGTTTCGGTTCAGAAATATAGACAAAGCGGTCGGGTTTCAGTTCCGCCGAAACTTCATTTTTAAATGGTGCTGCAAGTGCTGTCGCATTCATATCAATTTCATCGCCTTTCCACCACGCGCCGAAACTAAAGGGCTTCTCGTATTCCACCCGCAGGGCGCCCAAATTTAGCGAAGCGCCTGCCACCTCGTTGTGGTCGGTAAATGTCAGCGGGTTGATGCCGAAGTTTTTCTTTTTGTGGCGCATCTCCCATTGGCGGGTATCCTTGTACCAATGCCGGGTGCGGTCGAGCGGCGATTTGGGCGTGCCGCCATAGCCGAAGGTGTCCCAAGCGACGACGGTATGCAGGTCGGTCGGCGAACTGCTCGGTTTGATGCGCTGCAAAGTGCGCGTGAACTTGTCCATCGGAAACTGGAAACCGACCGTATAGGCCGCCACCATCTGCTGCACCAATTTTTCCGAAGGGTCTATTTTTTCTTCCAGCAAACGCACCGCATGGACGGTGCCCTGGCTATGGCTCGCAATGATAAACGGGCGTCCGTTGTTGAAGTGCCGGAGGTAGTGGTCGAATGCCTTTTCGACATCCGTGTAAGCCAGTTCGAGGGCTTGGGAGGCGTTGCCGTCGGCAGTGAGGAAAACATAAAAAGTGGCCTGCCGGAATTTAGGTGCGAAGATGCGGCAACTGCCGTTGAACACCGATGCCTGCGCGGCCATTATCATTTCGTCCAAAAGGATGGAAGATGGCTGGTGGCCAAAAGGCTGGTTCCAGTTGTCCTTGCCGAAATAGGTGGTGGGGTGGACAAAAAACACGTCCACTTTTGGGTCAATGGCCAATGTCTCGCCGGGGGGCACGAGCAGGGCTTTCGATTTTTTTTGCGGATGCGCCGCCCATGAGTGCAGCGAAAAATAATCCAAAGGATCGGGCGTTGTTGATGGGTCGAAGGGGCGTTTTGGTTTTACCAGTTTGGTCATTTCTTGCCACTTTTGCACGGCGGATACCGCAGCTTTGGCGGTGTGGTAGATGTTGGAAAACATTTTCATAGCGGCAAAGTAAATTGCTTTTGAGGAGACTTCCTATTTGTGTTTCCGGTACCGGACATTTTTTAAGAGGGGGAATAAATTCCCCCTCTTTCGGAAGGGCAGGGAGACGGTTCTTGGTATTATTCGTTTTTTTTATTTTCTAAATTGCAGCCGGAATGTTGGGCGCAAAAAACAAATCTTATGAAAAACATTTTACGCTTCCTTTTTGCCTCGTGCCTCGCCTTTTTCTTTTTGTCGGCGGGCGATGTGCCGCAGCCTTCGCCAAGTTCAGGTTTCATGGTTTCAGGCGATACCCTTCGCTATTTCTTCGCTGGTCACACCTATTTTTGGGGGCACCACAAACGGGTGGATTTCCGGCTCGAAGCGCTCGACTACTCCATTTACGACCGCGTTTGGCTCGGCGGCGACGTGACCTCGGAAGCCCTCTCGGAACGCAGCATCATCGAATACCTCGACAGCCTTTTCGACCTCTCCGACCCCGGCAACCATTGGACCCTCGGCAACCACTGCCACCGCAACGGCAACCTCGAATGGTACGAAGAAGTGACCGGGCGCCGCCCCTACCACGCTCATTATCAAGATGGTATAACGACGGTGGTGATGAACACCAACCTCAACCCCTCCAATTGCGAAGACCTCGACCGGCAGTTCCACATGGTCGCCAATGTTTGCGATAGCATCCAAGCATCCTCGCATTTGATATTGCTGATGCACCACCACATCTGGAAGGATGTGCCCGGCCTGCCGCCCCCCAGTTTTTTCGGTAACGGAGGCCTCGAACACTGGAACACCAACTGCTACGATGCCGATAATTATTTCTCCAATACCATTTACCCAAAGCTGCTCGAAGTGAAAGCGAGGGGCATCGAAGTGCTCTGCATCATGGGCGACGCAGGCTGGAACAAAGGCGGCGCAGCCCTCTCCGACGACGGCATCAACTTCCTCTCCTCCGGCATCAACAATACCTTCTTCCTGCCCGATACGGTGGCTTTCCAAAATGCCCCAAAAGACAAAGTCCTGATTTTTGAGCACATCCCCGACGAGCGCCTTTTAAGGTGGGAATACCAAGATTTGGACTCGCTTTATGAAGCGCACAAGTAAGGAGAGTTTGAGAAGACCAGAGTTTGAGAAAAACCAGAGTTTGAGAGAATGAGAGTTTGAGAGTTTGAGAGCAGTATCGAGAAGGGACTCTTTGATATTCGTTCGAGAGGCCAAAGAGTCCCTTCTCGATACTGCTCTCAAACTCTCAAACTCTCATTCTCTCAAACTCTCCTACTGCACCACAAACTTCCCAGCTATCCGCTTGCCGTTTCCCAAAATTATTTCATAAAAATAATGGCCTGCGGCCAAATTGTTGCGCAGCACAAAAGCGGTTGAGCCGTCTATTTTTTCTTCTCTCAATAGTTGGCCCGCGGCATTAAAAATGCGGAGCTCAAATTGGTCGTTCGCCGAAGGCGTACCCACCTCCAAGCGGCCGATGGAGGTCATGGGGTTGGGCGAAAACAGGGCAGTGCCTGCGGCAGGCGGCATGGGTTTTATCAAATTAAAATTGCCGGCACTGTCGAGGCGGACGAGGTAAACATCGTCGCGGCCGCTGCCAAAACTCTTGCTGCTGCCGATGGCCACGCAGCCGCTGTCGGGCAGGGCTTTGATGTCGTGGCCATATTCCGAACCGTCGCCGCCGATGAGGTGCCGCCAGATTTCGTTGCCGTCGAGGTCGGTTTTTAGGATGAACATGTCGGGGTGGTCGCCGTCGCCATAGCTGTTGGCAGTGCCGCAGAGGAAGATTTCGTTATTGCTGTTGACCGCAACGGAAGCCCCGTATTCAAACTCTTCGCCGCCAAAAGTTTTCGTCCATTCGGCGTTTCCCTGCTCGTCTATTTTCATCAAAAACAGGTCGAAGCTGCCTGCCCCTTCGCTCTGCGTCGAGCCGATGATATAATAGCCACCACCGGGCGCTTTTTCTATCTGCTTCGCAAAATCATGGCCGGGGCCGCCCAGCGTTTTGCGCCAAATTTCATTGCCGCCGGCATCGGCTTTCACCAAGAAAACATCGGAATCATGCACTTTGTAATCATGCCCTTCCGGCGAGTGGAAGCCCCACGAAGTACCGACCATCAGCAGGCCTCCGTCGGGCGTTATTTCAAATTCAAAACCATAATCCTTCTCCTGTTCTTCGGCTTCGTAAGAATGCGTGGCCAGCCACTCGCCGTCCCTGCCGAGGGTGAGCATGCCATAGCCGCCCCAGCCTGCGTCGAATATCTGGAAGCCCAGCACACCATACTCTCCGCCCGGCAGTTCTTTGATGCAATAGGCCCTCCTTTTCAGGAAATGTTTTTGCCAAAGGGTACTGCCGTCGGGCCTCAGTTTGGAAACAAAAAAGCGGTAAAGCGGTAGCTCACCGTCCTTTTGGGAAGTGCCTGCGAGCAGGATATTGCCCTCCGAATCGAGGCTGACCCAAAAGCCTCTGTCGGTCTTTTGGCCGCCGATGGCGCGCTCCCAAACGAGGCTGCCGTACTCGTCCAGGCGCATGAGCAGGATGTCGTTGTTGCCGTTGCGGCGGGTCGTTCCGGTGAGGAGGTAGTCGCCGTTGGGGGCGAGAGCGAGGTGGTAACCTTGGTCGGTGTCGTCGTCGCCGTAAGTGTAGCCGTCGGGGGCTTGCGCATGGGAAAGGGAACACTGGAAAAGGAGGAAAATCAGGAGTAGTGGTTGTTTCATATTTTCGGATTATTTGGCTTACAATCTTACAATCGGGGGAATAAATTCCCCCGCTTTTGGAAGGGCATGGAGTTGAGGTCTGCAAATGTCGCTGTATTTTTAAAACGGATTTGCCGGGTTCGTATATTATGGCAAATTATGCAAGAATAATAATGCCCTATCTCCGTGCCCTTCCGATAGAGGGGGAATTTATTCCCCCGATGCAAATGTCGCTGTTTTGGAAACTGGATTTGCCGGGTTCGTATATTGTGGCAAATTATGCAGGGACAACAATGCCCCGTCTCCCTGCCCTTCCGATAGCGGGGGAATTCATTCCCCCGATTGCAGATGTCGCTGTTTTGGAAACGCAGATGTCGGATTGGTATTTTGTGGCAAATTATGCAGGGACAACAATGCCCCGTCTCCGTGCCCTTCCGATAGAGGGGGAATTTATTCCCCCGATGCAAATGTCGCTGTTTTGGAAACTGGATTTGCCGGGTTCGTATATTGTGGCAAA
>DROJ01000511.1 GCA_011321935.1 Bacteroidota bacterium
AAATCATGAAACAATCAATTAAAATTTTATCCGCCCTTTTTATATTCACTTTTATTTTTTCTTGTCAAAAAAAAGAAAGCGAACTGGAAAAAACGGGCCCGGATTTAAACGCCAATATATCCACATATAATGAAACCGGACTGGACAGTTACGACACGGGTTTCCTTTCCCAAAACACGGGCGGAGTGGCCGACCGCAGCGTGCCTGTCAATTCCACCCTGACCACACATTTCCAAAACTGGTTGAGCGCAAATGGATATGGCAGCTATAATTTTTCCAACCCAAATATAACGGGCGACAGCTATGGCGGGAAAACAAGCAACAGCACGCCCGTCAACCATCAGCCCGTCATATTTATACATGGAAATGCGGACAAGGCCGTCGGCACCATATATGGCCAAAGCGGCTGGACACAAAGCCTCAATTATTTTTTGAACAATGGATATACACAGTCGGAATTATATGCCATCACATGGGGCGATGCCAACCCATTAAATTCGGCAAACAATAACCATAAAAAAGATTTTGTGATGCGTGTGCGGAAATTTATCGAAGCGGTGAAAACATATACGGGGGCGAGCAAAGTGGATATAATTTCGCATTCCATGGGGGTCACGCTTTGCCGACAGGCGGTAAAAGGCGGCTGGGCATACGACCCCTCCACCGGGAATTATTATGTCGGCCCGGCGCTCACCAACAGCGTGGATGCCTTTGTCGGAATTGCCGCGGCCAATCAGGGTTTGGTCAATTGTTATTATTCGAGTTCGGTGCCCACCTGCGATGACGTGATTGGTTTTTATCCCGGATATATGTGGGGATGGTATGGGCCTTATGGCGTGTCCGATTATTTGGTAAATATAAATTCAGCTTCCGCTTATGAGGGGGCATATAGGTACAGCATGTGGTCAACGGTTGACCAAGTGGTCGGATATGGCTGCATTGTTTATGGAAAAAATACCTGTAAAATACCCGGGCAAACGGGACAGAAAAAATATACGTCCGCACCTTATGGGCATTTTAATTTAAAAGATTTGACCGAAGCCGTGCAATATAATATGGTGCTGAACCATACGGTAATTTAATTGCGGGGCAACGGGAAGTTGCCCGGCAAAGGAACAATAAATGAAAATATACCAACAGGACTGGATGGCAAAATGGGCGATATACCGCCCCCATAAAACGGCAGTCAAAGAACAGGGGACAGGCCGCAGCCTCACCTATCTCGAACTGAACCGCTGTGCCAACCGGACGGCCTGTTTTTTAATAAATAATTTTAAAATAAAAAAAGGCGACCGCATTGCCATATTGGCGGAAAACTGTTTGGAATATATCGTCCTTTTTTCGGCAGCACAAAAAACGGGGGCGGTGCTCGTGCCATTGAATTACCGCCTGGCCCCAGCCGAAATCGAATATCTGATTGCCGATGCAAAACCCAAATTGCTTGTTTATGAAAATATGTTTTTGGGAAAAATAAAAGGTGTTTTACAAAAAGAAAATGGCTTGAAAAAATGGACGATAAAAGAATTAAACAAATTATGCAAAAAGCCTTTTGGAACAAAAGACGGTTTTTTTGAAATAAACCCCGTGGAGGAAAACGACCCCATATTTATCCTATATACCTCCGGCACGACGGGCTTTCCGAAAGGGGCGATATATTCGCATAAAATGCTTTTTTGGAACAGCATCAATACGGCCATGAGCCTTGTCATAAATACGGAAAGCCGCACGGTGAATTGCATGCCGCCTTTCCATACGGGCGGATGGAATGTGCTGACCACCCCCTTTTTGCACCACGGCGGATATATTTGTTTAATGAAAAATTTCGACCCGAAAACAGTTTTGGTTTTATTGCAAAAAGAAAAGGCAAGCATGTTCATGGGCGTGCCGACCATGCTCAAAATGATGGCCGATGAACCGGGTTTTGCGGAAGCGGATTTATCGCATTTATATTATATGATAGTCGGCGGCGAACCCATGCCCATCCCTTTGATTGAAATATGGCACCGGAAAAACGTGCCTGTCCGGCAGGGATATGGCATGACGGAAGTGGGCCCCAATTTGACCTCATTGCACCAAGACGATGCCATCCGGAAAAAAGGTTCTATCGGCCGCCCGAATTTTTATGTGGAAATAAAAATCATTGATAAAAACGGAAATAAAGTGACGGGCGGTGAAGCGGGCGAACTATTATTAAAAGGCCCCATGGTCACGCCCGGATATTGGCAAAATAAACCGGCCACCGAAAAAGCCTTTTCTGACGGATGGTTCCATACGGGCGATATGGTGCGGCAAGACGGGGAGGGATATTTATATGTGGTGGACCGGATTAAAAACATGTTTATTTCGGGCGGCGAAAATATATATCCGGCAGAAATCGAGCGGGTGATTTTGGGACATGGCGCAGTATCAGAAGTGGCAGTTGTCGGTGTGCCGCACGAAAAATGGGGCGAGGTCGGAAAGGCTTATATTGTCAAAAAAACAAATGCGGGATTAAATAAAAACGATTTAATGGATTTTTGTAAATCCAAACTCGCAAAATTCAAAGTGCCGAAGTTTTTTGTTTTTATAAATAAACTGCCGAAAAACGATATGGGAAAAATTGACCGGGAAGCATTGAAAAACTGGGCTTGATTGTTTTTTTTTAACACATATAAAACATAATTTCAACACATAGAAAACATAGAGGGTTTCACATAGGAAACATAAGTGGCTTATGTGAAAGTCCATAGTTTTTATTTAATGAACCTAAAATTTTCAATCATGAAAAATTTCAAAATCTTTTTAATGGTAATTGCCCTGGCGGCAACCGTGGCCACCAATTATGGATGCGGCGACGACGAAGATGTGACCACCTGTTCCGACGGAATCCAAAACGGCGATGAGACCGGAGTGGACTGCGGCGGAAGCAGTTGCGCGGCCTGCCCCACTTGTTCGGACGGCGTTCAGAACGGCGACGAAACCGGCGTGGACTGCGGTGGAAGCTGCACCGCCTGCCCCACCTGCGACGACGGAATCCAAAACGGAGACGAGGAAGGCGTGGACTGCGGCGGCACCAATTGCCCCGTTTGCCTCGTCGGTTTGCAGGGCACAAAATGGCAGTCCTCCGGCGACAATGTGGCCACGCTTTTGGCCGGCCCGCCTTTTAATGTGGACTCCATATATGTCGAATTTGAAGAGCTGACCTATCATGTCGAGCAGTTTTCCGGCGGGGTGAAAATTGACCTCGACGGCAGTTATTCGCAAACCGAATCGGGCACCGGAAATATATGGGACATTACCCTCATGCAGTCCTCCCCGAGTGCGCTGACGGCGGTCGGCATATATGAAATTTCTGCCGACGGAAATATTTTGACTTATGAGGTGGTGCAGACCGAGCCGGATATCGGGGCCACGCCACCGACTGCCACCGACGGTTTCGGAAGCACCAACGGCGGGGCATTGTCGGACTGGAACGTGCAGACTTATGAGAAGGTTGAATAATTGTTTTTAAATATAAAAGTAATTGCTTTTGCAGGGTCTTTGAGGCGATGCCCCGAAGTGAATTCGGGACATCGCCTCAAAGGCCCTGCTAAACAGTTATAATATAAAATATAAAAACGCCGTCAGGATTATAAACCTTGACGGCGTTAAACTACTATATCATGAAAAAAATATTATTGCCCCTGTTTTTTTTCGCTGTATTTTTCCCAAATATAGAAGCGCAGGAAGAAAATTTTTTGCAGGTGTTCGACCAAGAGGTGCCAGAAAAAGCGAACAAGGAATTTCAGTTTTTGGCTTTCTTTTTCACCAAAGGGGTCCGCAATAATATTTTTACGGAAAACACTTTATTAAAAGGCCAAGTGGTCGGGCGCTTGTTTGGTTTAAATACGGCCACCACCTCCGACAGCCTTCGCCCGCAATATTTTGAACAAAGGATTTTGCCCTTTTTTATATATTCCCCAAAATTGTTCGACGGGCGGGCCACCCTGCGGGCTTCGCTGGAAATTGACTGGACATGGGGCGACGTTTCTTATGGCACGGGCGGCAATGGCGGCTCCGCTTTTTCGGCCGACCAAGTGAATATACAGACCCAAAACATTGAACTGGAACTGATACCCAAAGCCGGGTGGGCGGTCAATATCGGACTGCAAAGATTATATGACACGCCGCACAATACTTACCGCACTTTTTTTGATAAAATGCTGCGGACGGGATACCGCCTGTCTTATTGGGGCTCCGATGCGGTGGGCATCAACCTGCGGCGCGACGCTGATTTTTATAAATATAAAATCGGTTTTTACCAATTATATGAAAACAATACACAGGAAGACGATGACGTGGTTTTATCGGAGTTTACTTATCAGCACCAATTGGGATTGCGGTGGAATTTGGGCGGCTCCATATATTATGTGCGCGACCATGCAAACGGCGAGGGCGGCGTTTCCATTTTGGGGCAGGGGCTGAACGCTTCATTAAATGGATATAATGGGACATATCGTTTTCCATTTGGCAGCACCGCATATCAGGCGGATGTTTTTTGGCCGGGCGTATATTTTGATTTTAACCAAGATTATATGATGCACCGTTTTTTCGGCTCGGGTTTTATCAATGCCAATTTCGGGGCCGTGAAATTAAAAGAGAAAGGCACTTTTAAAAAAGATATTGACATATCCGGCTTGGCCGCCAATTTGCGTTTCGGATATAGATATGGACAAACGGAAGAGGATGCAATATGGACGGACATGATATATTCGAGCGGCGACGACAATGGTATATCCGATAAAAAATATTCCGGCGTATTGACCGGGAACACATGGGGCACACCGGGCGCATTATATATCGGGCATGGCGGTTATTTGATTTTCCCGCACGGCAATGTGGTGAACAGGTATTGGGCGCTCGTGCCGGATTTGTCGAATATAGGATATGGCGTGACGGGCGGCACGGTCAATTTTGGCAGGGCATTTATTCCACATAAATTGAGCGGTAAAATTGGCGGCGCATGGGCCATGAGCAATGTCGCCCCGCCCGGCGGCGGCAAACATATAGGCACGGAAATAAACGGGAAAATCAGTTATCAATTAGGCCCCTTTATGCACTTGGAAGGTCATGCGGCCTTTGCAAAACTGGGCAGCTTTTATGACAGCCGACGGGTGAACGGGGATTCGGAAAACCGGCCGGTAAACCCCTGGACGGTTTTTGTTTCTTTTAAATGGTTGATGTTTTAAAATACATGGCCCATGAGGTGATGCCCCGAGGGTTCGGGGCATCACCTCATGGGCACCTGCTTTGCAGTTATAAAATAATAAAAAAATGAAAAAAACAATATACCTGTTTATTGCCGGGATTTTATTTATGTCCTGTTCTTTCCAAAAATCAATTTCCCCGGTAAAAAAAATAGAAGACATAAATTATCCTTTCGACGTGAAAAAAATAAAATTAAAAAACAATATAGAAATCGCCTATACCGAACAGGGCGGGGGTGAAACGACCATCCTTTTCCTGCACGGCCTCGGCAGCAATATGATGGCCTGGAAAAACAATATCCCGGAACTGAAAAAACATTTCCGTTGCATTGCCTTTGACTGGCCGGGATACGGCAAATCGAGCAAAGGGAAATACGAGGGCAGTATGCAGTTTTATTCCAAAATAACGGCGGAATTTATTGACAATATGAATTTGGGGAAAGTGGTATTGGCGGGACATTCCATGGGCGGCCAAATTGCCGTCACCACCGCATTGGCTTTTCCCGGAAAAATTGACAAACTCATATTGGCATCCCCGGCGGGTTTTGAAACTTTTACCAAAGGCCAAAAACAATGGCTGCGGGATGTGTTCACTTCCGATTTGGTGAAATATACGCCCGTGGAAAATATTAAAAACAACCTCGCCAATAATTTTTACAATATGCCAAAAGATGCGGAATTTATGATTAAAGACCGCATCGAAATGCGGACGGCCGATGACTTTGACTGGTATGCCTATATTATCCCGAAAAATGTGCAGGGCATGGTGGATGCCCCGGTGTTCGAATATTTAAAAGAAATAAAACAGCCCGTTTTGGTTTTGTTCGGGAAAAACGACAACCTCATCCCGAACCGTTTTTTAAATGGCGGAAATACAGAAAAATATGCCCGGGCAGGAGCGGAACAAATACCCGATTGCAAATTGGTGATGGTTGACAAAGCAGGGCATTTTGCACAGTTCGAACAGGCGGGGGTCTTTAATGAGAACGTGATTTCTTTTTTGAAAAAATAATGACGAATATTTATTTTTAATTTTAATTGCCGCTAATGCGCTAATAAAATATTTACCAGCTCAATTTTTTTTGAAACACAACTTGTCCCGCATTTTATATCGGGATAGACAACATAGAGGTTTTCACATAGAAAACATAGTTTTCTGTCTATGTTTTCTATGTGAAAACCTCTATGTTGTCTATCCCGATATAAAATGCGGGACAAGTTGTGTTTCAAAAAAAAATTGAGCCCTGCTAAACAGTTACCATATTTTATAAAACAACAACTCTATATATGCAAAGGTTAAAAAACAAGACAGCCGTCATCACGGGCGGTGGAAAAGGAATCGGCAAAACGACTGCCGGGAAAATGCTTGCCGAAGGGGCCAAGGTCGCAAT
>DROJ01000512.1 GCA_011321935.1 Bacteroidota bacterium
AAGGACAGGGTGGACGACCTCTCTGTCTTCCAATTGGGGCTGCAGGGGCTGCTTTACTACATCAAGCACGGCTTAAGGGTTTCTTTCCAATTTTCAAAGAACTTTCCTGATTTTCAACTTGAATAAAAGTGTACGGTAATGAATTTTTTATAAATAAAAAAGAGCGTTCAAAACATTTCAAGAAATAAATAAATGAAATCACCAACCCAGCACATACCCCCGACCCTCCCCAACCTCGACTCCCACTCCCACGTCCGTGGCCAGTCAATATACGTGGACGACATCCCCGTGCGCAGCGGCACCCTCCACGCCGCCGTATTCCCCTCCCCCGTTGCCCACGGGAAAATAAAAAACCTCGACCTATCCGCTGCGCAAAACGAACCCGGCGTCCTGCGCATCTTCACCCATGCCGACGTGCCCGGCGAAAACCAGATCGGCGGCATCCTTCCCGATGAGCCATTATTTGCCGAAGGCGAAATACATTTCCGGGGGCAGCCCATCGCCTTGGCCGTTGCCGAAACGGAGGCACAGGCACGGGCGGCATTGCACAAAATAAAAGTAGAAATAGAACCCCTGCCCGTCATCACCGACCCACGGGAGGCGCAGGCAGCGGGACAGCTTATCATCCCTCCCCGCACCTTCCGCCTCGGCGATGCGGCGGCGGCATTTCAAAAATGCGAGCACGTTTTCGAGGGCATCGCCGAATCGGGCGGACAGGAACACCTATATATAGAGACGCAGGGCGCCTATGGCTACCCGATGGAAAACGGCAGCATCCGCATTTCCTCCTCCACGCAGGGGCCGACGGCAGTGCAGCGCACGGTGGCAAAAGTACTCGGCCTGCCCATGCACAAAATCGAGGTGGACGTGACCCGTCTCGGCGGCGGCTTCGGCGGTAAAGAAGACCAGGCCACGGGCTGGGCGGTCATGGTAGCGCTCGCCGTTTTTCATTTGCAAAAACCCGTCAAACTGATACTGCACCGCATGGACGACATGGCCATGACGGGCAAGCGCCACCCCTATTCTTCCGACTATAAAATCGGCCTCGATGCGGAACTCAACATCGTCGCCTACGAGGCCACTTACTACCAAAACGCGGGCGCTGCCGCCGACCTTTCCCCGGCCATTATGGAGCGCACTTTATTTCACGCCACCAACAGTTACTTTGTGCCAAACGTGACGGCAACGGCCTATTCCTGCCGCACCAATTTACCGCCAAATACAGCCTTCCGCGGCTTCGGCGGGCCGCAGGCCATGTTCGTTATCGAGGCGGCCATCCACCATGCGGCGAGGGAAATGGGCGTCCCCGCCACCGACATCCAACGCAAGAATTTATTGAAAAACGGCGACCTGTTTCCATACGGCCAGATTGCGGAAGCAAAGGAGGCCATCGCCTGTTGGGACGGCGCAGCGGAGCGCTACCATTTGGAAGAGATGCGCAAAAAAATAGCAGATTTCAACGCCCAAAATGATGTGTTCAAAAAAGGGCTGGCGCTGATGCCGATTTGTTTTGGAATTTCATTTACCAACACCCAAATGAACAATGCCCGCGCCCTCGTGCATGTATATAGCGACGGCAGCGTCGGCGTCAGCACGGGGGCGGTCGAGATGGGGCAAGGGGTGAACACGAAGATGCTGCAAGTGGCCGCCGACGTGTTCGGCATTTCCATAAAAAAAATAAAAATAGAGACCACCAACACCACGCGGGTGGCCAATACTTCCCCCTCCGCAGCGAGCGCCACCGCCGACCTCAACGGCAAGGCTTTGACTATCGCCTGCCGGCAAATAAAAGGGCGCCTGCAAAAAACGGCCGCTGCGGAACTGGACACCAAAGCAGAAAATATCGAACTGAAAAACGACCGTGTTTGGGTCAGCGGAAAGCCTACTTCCCTGCACTGGGAGCAACTCGTTTCGCTCGCCTTTTCGCAGCGCGTCAACCTCAGCGCAAAAGGCCATTATGCCACTCCGCTCATTCATTTTGATAAAAAAACAGAGAAGGGGCATCCCTTTGCCTACCATGTTTACGGCACCGCCATCATCACTGCCACGGTGGACTGCCTGCGCGGCCGATATGAGTTTGACTCAGTTAAAACAGTGCATGATTTCGGCGCCAGCATGAACCGCATGATTGACCTCGGACAGGCCGAAGGCGGCATCGTGCAGGGCATCGGCTGGATGACGATGGAGGAACTGATGTACGACAAAAACGGCCGCCTGATGAGCAATGCCCTCTCCACTTATAAGGTGCCCGACGTGTATTCGGTGCCAAAAGAAATAGACGTGCATTTCCTGAATACCGACGGTTCGGAGTTGGCTATCTTCCGCTCGAAGGCCGTCGGCGAGCCGCCGCTGATGTACGGCATCGGGGCGTATTTTGCTATTTTAAATGCAATGCTGGCCTTTAATCCTAATTTGAAGCTGGAAAAATTTTCTGCGCCGATGACGCCGGAGAAGGTGTTGATGGGACTGTATGGGGAGGTTGAGAGGAATGAGAGTTTGAGAGTTTGAGAGTTTGAGAGTTTGAGAGTTTGAGAGGAATGAGAGTTTGAGAGCAGTATTGCCGTTCGTTTTCTTTTGTTTTCGTTTTCTGGGGAAGAGGATGGGAAAAATGAGAGAATGAGCCTTTGGTGGTTTTCTGGTATCAGGCGGCAGGTTGGAGTTCTACAATATTTTCACGGCTCATGGTTGCACCATAGGCAAGGCAGGCATAAATATCTTCTTTTTTTAATTGGGGGTAATTTTTCAGGACTTCTTCAACAGAAGTGCCGGATGCCAAAAAATCCAAAACAAGGGCAACCCAAATCCGGGTGCCTTTGATGCAAGGCTTTCCAAAACAGATATTTGGATTGACTGAAATCCTATCGAGCAATGGGTTCATTTTTTATTATTTTCAGGAAAATTAACTACTTACCCCCCCCTCGAAATCCCGGAGGGATTGAATATGAATAGCCCCGGATGCAATCCGGGGATGTGCGATGGAGGGCCGATGACAACCCCAGAGGGGTTGAATGTGAATCCAGATGACCGACATTCAACCCCTCCGGGGTTGTTTCCCATCGTTACCGCTACCCCCCGGATTGCATCCGGGGCTATTCATATTCAATCCCTCCGGGATTTCGAGGGGGGGTAGGTAGTTATCAGGAAAAATAATATTTAAAAGAAAACATTCAAAATAAATTCCGGCTTATTTGGCTTTTCAGTATTTCTAAAAACAATATCACCTATATTCTTTTTTAGGAATTATTGGCTGAAAAGTCTTACAAGCTGTAAGACTTTTAGTGCTGCTTTACAGACAGGCACAATTAGCGAAAAAACGTATCTTTTTAAAGCAAGGCTCCGTGCCCTTCCAAAAGAGGGGGAATTAATTCCCCCTCTTTTGGAAGGGCACGGAGTCTTGCCAACATACCCGGCCTTTTGCCTTGTATGATTAGAATGGTACGAAAAAACATAATAATCCATGCCTCCAACCCACGCCATCCACTCCCACCGCACCTACCTCGACGGCCACTTCCAGCCGGCCACTGTTTTCATAAAAAACGGCCGCATCCATTCCATAAAAAAAGGAAAGCCCGGACATATAGGTTGCCCCCTCGAAGAGGTCGGCAATGCCGTTTTGATGCCCGGCCTCACCGACCCGCACGTTCACATCAACGAGCCGGGTCGCACCGATTGGGAAGGCTTCGATACGGCCACAAAAGCCGCTGCGGCAGGCGGCATCACCACCCTCGTGGACATGCCGCTCAACTCCAGCCCCGTGACCACCTCCCCACAAAATTTTCAAAAAAAACTGGCGGCAGCCGAGGGGAAGCTGCACGTAAATTGCGGCTTTTGGGGAGGCATCGTCCCCTCAAATGCGGGCGAAATGGAAGCCTTGTTGGCAAGCGGCGTTTTGGGCATCAAGGCATTCCTCACCCATTCAGGCATTGATGAATTTCCGAACGTGACGGCGGCCGACCTGCGCAAAGGCATGTCGGCTATCGCCAAATCAGGGCTGCCCTTGTTGGTGCATTGCGAGCTGGAAAATGCGGCGGCAAGTGTTGTCACCGCTGACCTTAGGTCTTATCAATCCTATCTCCGTTCCCGCCCAAAAGCATGGGAAAACGCCGCCATCGAATTGATGGTTTCGCTCTGCCGGGAGTTTGGTTGCCGCACCCACATCGTCCACCTTTCGTCGGCGGAGGCGCTGCCGGTGATTATAAAAGCAAAAAAAGAAGGGCTGCCGTTGACGGTGGAAACCTGTGCCCATTATTTATATTTCGATGCCGAAAATATCCCCGACGCCGATACCCGCTATAAATGCGCGCCGCCCATCCGGGAAAAGGAAAATAATGAACAACTTTGGGAGGCACTCCGCAACGGTACCATTGATTTTCTCGCTACCGACCACTCCCCTGCGCCGCCGGAAATGAAACAGTTGGAAAGCGGGGATTTGCGGAAAGCATGGGGCGGCATTTCGAGTTTGCAATTTTTGTTGCCGATAATATGGACAGCCGCGCGGCAACGGGGATTTGAATTAAAAAATATTGTAGCTTGGCTCGTCGAAAAGCCCGCGCAATTTATTGGGCAAGGCCACCGGAAAGGAAAAATTGCCGTCGGATATGATGCCGATCTGGTGGTATGGCAGCCGGAGGAAATATTTGAAATAAAAACGGAAAATATATTCCACCGACATAAAATAACGCCTTATTTGGGGCAACAACTTTTTGGAAAAACAATACAAACTTATATTGGCGGCGCAAAGGTTTTTGAGGACGGGGGGATAGCGGCGGGGACCCGCGGAAAAGTGATTTTACATAAATGAAAAATAGGCGGGATTGGACACTGATTGAACTGATTTAACAGATTAAAACTGATTGGCAAAAACGCCTGCCCAACGGCAGGATGGTGTTTTTGCAGGTTTAAAAAAATCAGTTCTTATCTGTTAAATCTGTGTCCAATCCCACCTGAAAAACATTATTTGAGGACGGGGGGATAGCGGCGGGGGCCCGCGGAAAAGTGATTTTACATAGATGAAAATAGGCGGGATTGCACACTGATTTAACTGATTGAACAGATTAAAACTGATTGGCAAAAACGCCTGCCCAACGGCAGGATGGTGTTTTTGCAGGTTTAAAAAAATCAGTTCTTATCTGTTAAGTCAGTTCAATCAGTGTCCAATCCCATCTAAAAAACATTAAATGCAAGAGCCAACATTTACAAGCCTTACCGACCTTGCTGCCGAACGCCTCGGCGGCAAAGTGCTATATACCACCGACGATTTTTTTGCAGAAAAAGAAAACCTGATAAAACCCGGCCGGGGCATTTTTATTCCAGATAAATATACCGACCGCGGCAAATGGATGGACGGATGGGAAAGCCGCCGCAAGCGCACGCCGGGACATGATTTTTGCATTATACAATTGGCAGTGCCGGGAAAAATAAAAGGCTTTGATATTGATACCAATCATTTTTTGGGAAACCACCCGCCTTTTGCTTCGGTGGAGGCGGCGGTTTTAAAAAATGAACCGAGTGAAGCAGATATTAAATCAGAAAATATAAAATGGACGGAAGTGCTGCCCAAGTCCCCGCTCAATCCCGGCAGCCAACATTTTTTTGAAATAAATTCGGACAATATATGGACGCACCTAAAATTGAATATATACCCCGACGGCGGCGTGGCTCGTTTCCGCGCATATGGCGAGGTATTTAAACAATTTAAAAAAGGGGAAATTATTGACTTGGCCGCAGCCATCAATGGCGGCAAAGCACTGCAATGTAATGACATGTTTTTCAGCAAAATGGACAACCTGATTATGCCCGGCCGCGGCCTAAACATGGGCGATGGCTGGGAAACAAAAAGAAATAGAACCCCAAATAACAGAGACTGGGTAATTATAAAATTGGCAACTGCCGGGCATATAAAAAAAGTGCTTTTGGACACCTGCCATTTTAAAGGGAATTATCCCGATAAATTTTCTTTGGAAGGTTGTTTTTTTAATGAGGAAAATAAATTTGATGCAGAAAAAATAAATTGGACGGTAATATTGCCGCCCACTAAATTGCAGGCCGATTGCGAACATTTTTTTATTGAAGAAATAAAAAATGCCGGGCCGTTTACACATGTCCGGTTGAATATTTTTCCTGATGGGGGGGTGAGTCGGTTGCGGGTTTTTGGTAGCACAGCGTTCACGCTGTCCCGGTAAACGACGTTCACGTCGTTCACAAACAGAGCGACGTAAACGTCGCTCGACAGGACAGCGTAAACGCTATGCTACCAAAATATTAAGAGCCTCAAAAAAAATATTTTTTCATAAATACATGAGATATAAATGACAGCTATTACCATTACCATAGTATTACTGATTATCTTCTTTTTCGTCCTCGCTGGGCGGCTCGGTAAATTAATGGAAACCGCAAAAGAAAAAGGAGAAGAGTCTTCGGCAGAACGGCTTGGCACCTCCCGGGGCTATTTATTCGCAGGGGTGGCTATGTTGGTTGCCGCTTTGCTTGCCGTCGTATATTTTTATATAAAAGGCACACCATATGAAGGCCATTTTTTCGAATGGCTCAATTTGCTCGTTCGGTGGTTTCATATAACCATTGGCATTGCGTGGATCGGTGCGTCTTTTTATTTTGTTTTTTTGGAAAACAGTTTGAACCGAACCAAAAACCTGCGCGACGAACTGGCCGGGAATTTATGGGCAGTACATGGCGGCGGTTTTTATTATTTGGAAAAATATAAAGTCGCACCGGAAAAAATACCGGAGGAATTGCACTGGTTTAAATACGAAGCCTATTTCACTTGGGTCAGCGGAATTACCTTATTGTTTATTGTTTATTATTTTAATGCCGGCGGTATGTTGCTCGACAAAAACGTGGCGGACATATCTGCCCTGACGGGCATCAGTATCGGCATCGGGGCGATGGTGATTTCGTGGTTGCTGTATGCTTTTGTATGCAAAACGCCGCTGGTGAAAAACGGGGTGTTATTTTCTATAATCGGCTTTTTGTGGATTACCTTTTTGGCCTGGTTCTTTTCCCAATATTTCAGCAGCCGGGCGGCATATATACATGTCGGCGCTATATTGGGAACGCTCATGGCGGGCAATGTTTTTTTTGTAATTATACCCGCACAAAAGGCGATGGTAAAAGCCGCAAAAGAAGGAAAGCCATTAAATCCAGAATTAGGGAAACATGCAGGGCTGCGTTCGTTGCATAATAATTATATGACGCTACCGGTATTGTTCATCATGATAAGCAACCATTTTCCGAGCACTTTTGGGCATCCATATAATTGGGCAATATTGGCGGCTATTGCTTTGGCAAGTGCGATAATTAAACATTACCATAATTTAACAGAAAAAGGAGACCCCACCGTTTGGATGTTGCCCATCGGGGTTGCGATGATGCTGGGCATTGTGTTTGTTACCGCACCCGATGTAAATACCGACGGCTGTAAAGACGAAGTTTCTTTTACGCAAATATATCCGATAATTAAAGAGCGTTGCCTGCCCTGCCACTCCTCACGTCCGACCGATGAATTATATTCGGCTCCGCCAAATGGCATCAGTTATGAAACGCCGGATGTGGTCGTAAATTTAAAAGACAAAATAATGCAGCGCGTGGTACTCACGAAGACGATGCCGCAAAACAATAAAACGGGCATGACACAAAAAGAACGCGACCTGATACAATGCTGGATCGAGCAGGGCGCGAATTTATAATGGTAAATGATTAATTATTAATGATTAATATAAGGGCCATAAACAATCTGGATAAAGAAGCATTGCTTACTGCATTTTTAAAATGCTGTGCTTCTGTAAATTGGGCTTCGCAATTGGCGGGATGCCAACCTTTTAAAAATAAAGACGATTTGTTTTTTAATGCCAAAAATATATGGTTCAATAAATGCAAAAAAGAAGATTGGCTGGAAGCATTTTCGGCGCACCCAAAAATCGGAGATATAGACAGTTTGGCAAAAAAATATGCCAACACAAAAGACCTCGCAGGCAAAGAACAATCTGGCGTAGAATCGGCTTCCATGGAAACATTAAAAGCATTGGCCGAGGGCAACGAAAAATACGAAAAAAAATACGGCTACATATTCATCGTCTGTGCCACTGGAAAAAGTGCGCAGGAAATGTTGGACATATTAAATGGCCGATTAAATAATGATCCCGAAAAAGAAATATTGATCGCCATGCAGGAGCAACATAAAATAACTGAAATAAGATTGAACAAATGGTTTAATGGTTTAATGGTTTAATGGTTTATAGGGAGCACTACAATAAAATTGAGAGCGCTGTTTCTAATATTCCAGCATACCGACCTATCGCTCAAATCAGTTTACTGATTTATAAAGATAGCATCCCGCATCCAAGTACCATCACCCTTTAAACCAATAAACCTTTAAACCAATAAACCGATAAATTTATGAGCCAAATAACAACCCATATCCTCGACACTTCCATCGGCACACCGGCCGAAGGAGTAAATATACGTTTGCAAAAAAGCGGAAAGTTAATTGCCGAAGGCATTACCAATAGCGATGGCCGCATCAGTAATTTATTGCCAAAAAATAAAATATTGGAAACCGGGGATTACGAAATGGTTTTCGATACGGGGGGCTATTTTTCAAAACAAAACAAAAAGAGTTTTTATCCAAAAGTAATTATTCATTTTACTGTTTTTGACGACAGCCATTACCATGTGCCGTTGCTGTTGAACCCGTTTGGATATTCGACGTATAGGGGGAGTTAAAAACAACGAACTGAAGTATCATTTTAAATCTTCAAGGTACGGTATGTTTACCCCGTCTCCGTGCCCTTCCGAAAGAGGGGGAATTAATTCCCCCTCTTTCGGAAGGGCACGGAGACGGGGTGTCAGATTCGGTCGTTTGCCTCGGCATATTAAAATGATACGAACTGAATGACTTTTTAATAGGATTCCATCGTAGTCGGGGTTTTGTAACCCCGAACTTCTATTAAATTATAAATCAGTTCGGGGTTGCAAAACCCCGACTATGAAGGAATCCTATTAAAATGACAAGATTAGTGGTCTTTACATTTTTATAAGAAAGCCCTTAATATTTCACTTATTAAATCATAAAAATAAAAAATGAAAAAAAGCATTTCAAAAAATAAAAAAGCCGCTATTTTCAAAAACCTGAAAACGGCCAACCTTGCATTCCAAAAAATATATCCCGGCGACTCGCCGGAACGGCAGCCCGTGCATACCGTATATGGCGGCGCCAATTTGTTCAAATATAACACGGCGGAAAGTTTGGGAAGGATTGCGCTAAATTCTTTGAAAACATATGCGCCCAATTTTGTGGTATTTGCGCGGGCATTTAATTTACCCGGAAGTGGAGATTTGCCGAAGGCGAAAAAAGAAATAAAGAAGCTGATAAAAAAATGGGAAAAGGCTTCGCCCAAAAAACGGAAAAAACTGCCCGGCAAATTGGCCCGTGAAGTATATGCAAAAGTCACCAATAAATTGCAGGCGGAAGCGGTCGAAGATTTCCGCATTGATTTTGAGGATGGCTTCGGCAACCGCTCCGACGAGGAGGAAGATGCCACTGCCGAACGCGCCGCATTGGAAGTGGCAAAGGGCATGAAACTAAAAACCCTGCCACCATATATCGGCATCCGCATAAAACCATTTACCGAAGAAATGAAAGAGCGGGGGCTGCGCACTTTGGATATTTTTTTGAGCACTTTATTAAATGCAACAAAAGGAAAAATGCCGGACAATTTTGTGGTCATGCTGCCCAAAGTCACCATCACGGAACAGGTATCGGCGCTGGTCAAGTTTTTTGAAATAATAGAAAAAGAAAATAAATTAAAACCCGGCGCATTAAAAATGGAAATGATGGTGGAGACCACGCAGGCCATTATGGCGCCGGACGGAACGAACCCATTGCGGCGTTTTGTATTGGCCGGGAAAGGACGGCTGATTGCCTGCCATTTTGGAACATATGATTATACCGCTTCCTGCAATATTACTGCAAAATACCAGACGATGGATCACCCCGTTTGCGATTTCGCCCACCATATGACCAAGGTGGCTTTGGCACATACCGGCATATGGCTGTCCGATGGCGCGACCAATATTATGCCCGTGGGCCCGCACCGCGGAAAAGATTTAAATAAAAAACAAAAAAAGGAAAATAGGCAAGTGGTCCACCGCGCATGGAAGCAGGGCTACGACCATGTGCGCCACTCGCTATGGAACGGGTTTTATCAGGGCTGGGATTTGAACCCCGCGCAATTGCCGATGCGTTATGCGGCGGTATTTGCCTTCTTTTTGGAGAGCATGGACGATGCTACTTTGCGGCTAAAAACTTTTGTCGAAAAAGCGGCACGGGCAAGTTTGATCGGCGATGTATTTGATGATGCGGCAACGGGACAGGGTTTGTTGAATTATTTTTTGCGGGCATTAAATAGTGGGGCTATTACCGAAGAAGATATATTGGCCACGGGGCTGACTTTGGATGAAATAAGGGGCCGCTCATTTTTGAAAATATTAGAAAACAGGAAGAAGTAAAGAGGTGATGCCTTTGCGCGTGGAGGGCGGGAAGAAAGGCGTTGCCTCTGTGCATATCTTTGAGGCAACGCCTTTCCCCCCGCCTTCCACGCGCAAAGGCATCGCCTCAAGGGGCATACCTTTTTTTATGTGGAATTTCATAAAAAATAAAATAAAAAAAGATATAGCGACCGTGCTGCTATATGTTCTGGAAAGCAGCGGCAGCAGCCCCGGCAGGCAGGGCTTTAAAATGGCCGTGGCCGCCGACGGCGAAATATGCGGCTCTATCGGCGGTGGTATCATGGAGCATAAATGGGTGGAAACGGCGCGGGATATATTGCAAAAAAAAGAAGACGCATTTATTTATAAAAAACAAATCCACAATAAAACAAGTGCAACCGAACAGTCGGGCATGATATGTTCTGGCGAACAAAAACTGGTGCTTATATTTTTAAATAAAAAAATAAAAAAAGAATTAAATAAATTATTTGAAACATTGGCGGGCAATGAAAATGGGACATTGGTCATTCAACCCGGCAATTTGTTTTTTAAAAAAAATATTATTTCTGAAAAGCCATTTTTATTTAAATATAAAAACGAAAATGAATGGGAATACAGCGAGCAGGTAAATTTTAAAAATATATTGCACATCATCGGCGGGGGGCATGTCGGGCTGGCATTTTCCAGATTGATGTCCACACTGGGTTTTTATATAAAAATATACGACGACCGCAAAGGTTTGAACACCATGCAAGGCAATTCTTTTGCTGATGAAAAAATAATTTTGGACTATAAAAATATTGGTGAAAAAATATCCGATGGCAGGGATCAATATGCGGTAATAATGACCTTCGGCTACCGCAGCGATAAAATTGTTTTGAAACAATTGTTGAACAAAAATTTCCGCTATATCGGCATGATGGGCAGTGCGGCAAAAACCGGAGAATTATACAAAGAATTGAAAGCGGAAGGCGTAAAACCGGAATTGTTGGAAAAAGTCCATGCCCCTATCGGGCTGCCCATTTCCAGTAAAACCCCAGCGGAAATTGCGGTGAGTATTGCAGCGGAAATTATTTCCGAAAAAAACAAACAGTAGTTTAGCTTGCCGCGAATTGCGCGAATTTTCGCGTATTGACCATAAAGCCTAAAATTAGTGGGAATTAGCGCAATTGGCGGCGGTAAGTGTTTTGTATTGAACAGGTATCGTTTTAATTTCTCAAAGTGCGGTTTGTATGGCCTGTCTCCGTGCCCTTCCGAAAGAGGGGGAATTAATTCCCCCTAAAATTAGTGGGAATTAGCGCAATTGGCGGCGGTAAGTGTTTTGTATTGAACAGGTATCGTTTTAATTTCTCAAAGTGCGGTTTGTATGGCCCGTCT
>DROJ01000513.1 GCA_011321935.1 Bacteroidota bacterium
TAACCTTCCGATTTAGGCGACGTTATTTTTGATGCAGGCGATGCAAAAAAATAGAGCATAGTGGTTCTATTTGACATTTTTTTAAAGAAGCCTGCATTAAAAAGAACAAGCATAAACGGAAGGTTATTATTCGCCGACCCCTAACCATTCAGCCATTTAAAAAAAAGAGCGCAGTCTAATGCTGCACTCTTATAAGAAATCACCCGACTGTTATTATGAAGGCTAAAGAGCCTCCACAAGAATAGAAAAATGTACTATTATTTAATTTTCACCCAGGAAAGTTTTTCGTTTGCCGAGCCGGATTTCCGAAAAAAATAATCTTTTTTGTTTCAATCAGACAATGAGCTTGGGCAAATATTGAACTTTACATTTTTTTATTCTGACTGCCAAGTTAAAAGGCTTTACAGATAACCCGAAAAAAAATTAAGAAAATTTTAAGAAATCTTTGAAAAACTTTCTTTTTAGGAGGCCAAACCTGCTTTTCCCGCTTTTATTGGTGGCTATCTGAAAGCGGACGCGGCTATTGGCAAATTGGTTAGGGCCGACTTGGAGAGGTTGATTATCAAGAAATGGATAGTGGCTGCTGCCCGTGGCAACTTCGGCAACAACTTGAAAGGTTAAAAAAAGAGAACGCCTTTCCGTTTGTCCGTTATTTGCCGCTAGGCGTGGACAGTGTTTTTGTTTTGAAAAAAAAGGCGGTGAGATTGAAGGGGAATGGAGAAAAAATCATGGTTTCTGATATGCCTTTGTTGACGTTAAAATGGCAGCCATGGCTGCCATTTTAACGAGAACAGATCCGCCTAAAGGCGGATGACAAAAGAGCGGATATTTGGGACTGGGCTTTATGTGCTTACCTAGAAAAATTTAAAACCATCACCTCCTCAACAATTTCCCCGCAGCGACCAAATCCCCGCCATCTTTTATTTCAAAAAAGTACAAACCGGACGGCAGTTCATTATTTACAAAATCAAAGCCCGGTGCTTGGAAATCCTTCTGCTCCACCTCTCTGCCCAATTGGTCTATCAGCCTAAAAATCAGCGGTTTACCGACTGGGTAACCATCAATTTCAAATTTCACGGACTCATCGAAAGGGTTTGGGTATGCCTTCATTTCCACATTTTCGATAGCGGTATGGATGCCCGTCACGGTGATGAAATTTTCGTCAATGACATGGCTGACCGTGTTGGTGATGACGGGTTCGTTGAAGTCGAAAAAGATGGCTGCGCTGTTCTCCAGTAATGACCCGAGCGGCACGTTGCTTTTTGGCCACACCTTGAATTTCACGAAGCCCTGCGAGCCTTCCACGTTGACGTTGCTGTCGGGCAGCATGATGTCGGGGAAAGTGAATTTCAGGATGCCCTCGCCGTAAGTTTCAAATTTATAAAAATGGCTGCTTGCCCCCGGGCGGACGCTGGCCACGTCCAAAAACCGGCTGAGCGTATCCTTGACCACCACGTTAAAAGCAGTGTCGGTGCCCGTGTTCTGGAAGCGGATCAGGTAGTCCACCGGAGTGCCCGGTTTGAGGTAGTGTTCGGTGCCGTAACCGACGGGGATGCCCTGCTTGTCGTTCGGGTCGTAGCTGCCTGAATTTTCGGTGCAGTCAATGTCCACAAAGCCGACCTCATCGCCCAGGGAAAACTGGTTGACAAAACCTGCGCTCACCTCGCCCCCTCCGGCATTGCAGCCTTCCACCACCAAAACGGGTGCCACGGCAGCGGGATGAAAAGCCTCTTGCTGCACCTCCACCCGCCAAGTCGAGCCATTGGCGGGATAGGCCAACCGGACGCTTTCGCCGGGGTTCAGGATGGGCCCATCGGGTACGGTCATGAGCATCACGGCATCTTCGATCACTAGGTATTCGAGCGGTTGGGACATGGGCGCAGTGCCCACGTTTTCTATCGTAAAATAAACAGAATCAAGGCATTCTACCTGCATGTCCAGGCTTGCGCCCAGCCATTGCGGGTCGGGCGGCAGGCAAGTGGTATCGGGGTAAATATGCGCATCGGTGCAATGGGTCTGCCCGAGAAAAGCATTGCAGCCCACCATGACCTGCACTTGAAAATCACCGCATTCGCCTGCCCCCACTGTTCCGAGGTCGAACCGGTAGGCGTTGTTGCCGAGGTCTTGATAAGCGAGGGGCGAGGAAATAATCTGGATAAATGGGTCGAAGTTGACGACAACATAAGCATCCTCGGCTGCCTCCACCCCATCGTTGCAATAGTGGACGTAATAAAAATTATTGGAGGAACAACGGCGCAAATTAGGGGTTGAAATCTCGACCGTCATGATGGGGCAGCCGGGCAGCCGATCCAGCAAAAAATCCACGTTGGCGGTCTCGTCCGCAGTGGGCAGCGCAACGGGCAGGCTGTTTTCACATGCCTCCCAAAAAGGGTTGGGGGTTTCGATGGAAACGGTGTAGCTGCCCGGTTCAACGGGAATCGAATAATGCCCCGCTGCGTCTGTTGTTCCATAATAAACATTGTTGCCGGAGGCGACGACCAGCCAACCTTCCAATGCGGGGTCGTCGTTGCCGGGCAGGCAGTCATCGTTCAGGTCTTCGTTTACCTGCCCCTCAATAATGGCACAGGTGCCTGAATAATCCAAGTCCACAAAAACAGAATCAACAATGTTGCAGTTTGTGAAAAGATCAGTAATTGTTACAGCGTACCAGCCGGATGAACTAACCTCTATTGAAGGCCCAAACCCACCATTATTGCTCCAATCATAGACGATAACAGTGTCTATCAAATTATTGAAAATGGCGGTGACGGTAGCTGGGTCGCAGCCCTCTTGTTCGACCGTAAACTCAATGTCGCCAGAAAAAACATCAACTGCCAGTTCAGTGGTATCGCTCACACAGCCTTCGTTGTCAACTACCCAAAACTGGAACTGCGTATCCTCGGTAATATCCGTTTCAAAACTGCCGGCCAGCTCGGAGGTCTGGAAGGAAGACGGCGCTTCGCCATTTTCCGAAAGGAAAAAAGTAAACGGCGTGTTGACACTGCCCCCAATTTGATAAACTATTTCGTTAGGCCCAGCACATGGCAGGGTGTCGAAACCCACGTCAAGCAGGATGGCGGGGCTGACAAACATGCAAGACTCGGAGGTGCAGCCACTGTCGGGGTCGTTGGCGAGGAGGCAATAGACCCCCGGCGAGCCAACGACGGGCTGGAGGCTTTGCGCAGCGCTGATTATTTCGCCGCCATTGGCCGCAGTCCATTGCAAGGCAGCATTGGCGGGCGTCACGGAAGCCTGCAATGTCAGGTCGCTGCCATCGCAAGGCATGGAGGCGGGCTGCAGGGTGATCGAAGGGGCGGGCGCAATGGTAAACTGCACGGTGGTATCACAATAACAGGTGGTTTCATAGCTGCCGGGCAGGGTGAATTCCTGCCCGCAGATAAAGGCACTTCCGGCGCAGATGGTGCCCATGTCTATAACGATCGGACCGGGGTTGACCGCCACGTCCACCAAGACGGTACTGTCGCAGCCCAGCCAAGAGGTGAACACATACGTATAGGTGCCGGAGTCGCACAATTGATCCCCGTTGTACTCGACACAGGTGCCGTTGCAGGCCGTAAAAGAAAGCTCCGTTTGGATCGGCACTATCTCTATGCTGATGGGAACGGTGTATTGGCCACCTCCCGAACAAGTGTCGGAAGTGGATTCAATGACGGTCAACAAGATGACTGCCGAGCCTTCGCTCTCCCAATCAATGGTAACGGATTGGCCATCATTAGCCCCTTGAATGCTTCCCAAAGGAGAATCAAGGCTCCAGACATAGGCCGAATCGCAAAAGGTTGCTACTGAATAGGTTGCCTCTGCCCCCGGGCAAGGAAACATTGGCCCACTAATAGAGGGCTGCGCCCAACTCAAAAAACAGAGAAAAGAAAAGAGAGAACTTAAAAACAGACGGGTTTGGATTTTTTTCATGCTTCGCATAATGATTTATTTTAATGGTTGATGTCCATGTTTTTTTACGATACAAAAGTTGGGGTTTCTTTGTTATTGGACAAATACAAAAAAAGCAAATAATAACGCAAATATTTTCTATTTTTGTCTTTTCAAGTTGATTATCAATATTTTATAAAATTAATAATAATTCACAACTACTGAACACCCTCGAAATCCCGAAGGGATTGAACATGAATAACCCCGGATGAAATCCGGGGGGCGATGAGGATGAGCAGCAACCCCGGAGGGGTTGAATGTTGATCCAGGCAGCAGACATTCAACCCCTCCGGGGTTATTGCCCATAGTTACCGCTGTCCCCCGGATTTCATCCGGGGTTATTCATGTTCAATCCCTTCGGGATTTCGAGGGTGTTCAGTATTTAGGCGGCATGCAATTAATAATGTACGCACATGTCTGTCAAAATTTTCAACGCAAGGCCGCAAAGGTGCAAGGAAACGCAAGGCAAGACTTTTAGCCCTTGCGTTCCCTTGCACCTTTGCAGCCTTGCGTTGAAAATTTTGACAGACATGTGCGTACATTATTAATTGCATGCCGCCTTACAATAATCCAAAATTTTGAAAAACACCTTTTTCCACCTTTTATTTTCGACTTTTTCGCCAACGGAAGACAAGCAATTCAAAAAATTCGTGGCCTCTCCGTATTTCAATGGCCGAAAACAGCTCTTGCTTTTATTGGACTATTTGGTCAAATGCAAGCAAGAGGGCAAAGTGCCGGTTGCGGAAAATGCCTTTCAGGCCGCCTTCCCGGACGAAACTTTTGAGGTGAAAAAATGGCGGTTGAGCCTTTCGCAACTATACAAGCTGGCCGAGCAGTTCATTTCTTTGCAAACAAGGAACGAGGACGATTTCCTACCAAAACTGCAGTTGGCCGAAGCCTACCAAAAACGGGAATTGGACGGCCACCTGCAGCGCACCGTCCTTTCTACCGAAAAATTATTGGCGGGCCAAAAACAAGAATCAGCGCGCCATTTTGAAAACCAATACCTATTAGAAGAAGTAAGATACCGGATGCTTTCAAGTGGCAAACGCACCGAAACTTTAAACCTCCAGGAAACCTCGGATGCGATGGACACTGCCTTTATCGCCCGCAAACTGAGGCATGCCTGCTTCTCCATTTCCCATCAGGCCGTCTATAAAACCGAATATGAATTTGGCCTGCTCGAAGCCGTCCTCGACACCGTTTCCAAAACGCCCGCCCTGCTCGCAAAACCCGCCGTCGGCCTGTACTACCACTGCTATATTGCGCTCACCAAAAACAACGAACGGCAGTTCCAAACCTTCAACCAATTGCTTTCCGAACAGGCCGGCCGCCTGCCCAAAGAGGAGCGGCAAAACCTATACTTGCTGGCCATTAATTTTGGCATTCGCCAAATAAACGCATTGCGGCCGGAATATTACCGCCCCGTCCTTGACCTTTATAAAAAGGCCATCGAGAACGGCCTGCTGCTGCAAAACGGGCAGCTTTCGCATTTTGCATACAACAACATCGTAGCCATCGGACTGCGGATCGGGGAAAATGAATGGGTCGGGAATTTTATCCATTCTTTTAAAAACCATCTGGACAGGAAACACCGCAACGTCACCTTTTCCCTTAACCTGGCAAGGCTGGAATATGCGAAAAAAAATTACGGCGAGGCGCTTTTGAATTTGCAAAAATCAGATTATAAAGATTTTATAAACAATGTGATCGCAAAAACCCTGCAATTGAAAATATATTACGAGACTGATGAACTGGAAGTATTGGAGCCCCACCTGCGGAGCATGAAAACATATATCCGCCGCAAACGTGCCTTCGGGTACCACCGCGAAAATTATTTGAACATTATTCGTTTCACCCAGGCTATTATTGAATTAAATCCTTTTGATAATAAAAAGAAAAACGAGCTGCGAAAGCAAATATCCGGGACGGAAAGGTTGACGGAAAGGGAATGGCTTTTGGAGATGTTGGAGAGGGTGTGAGGGGGGGGGCAAAATAATAAAGTAACAATTCAGCCAGCATGTTATGAAATCCCGAAGGGATTAAACTTGAATAACCCCGGATGCCTGCCTGCCGATAGGCAGGAAATCCGGGGAAATATGTAGCGTAATGTGACAACCCCAGAGGGGTTGAACTATAGCAGATATTCAACCCCTCCGGGGTTGCCGCCCGCTTTTACCACTCCCCGGATTTCATCCGGGGTTATTCAAGTTTAATCCCTTCGGGATTTCATAACATGCTGGCTGGTTGCATGATTAATTTAACAACGCTTTGATGGAAATCGGTTGACAACCGGAGCTGTCCGCTACAAAACCGGAGACTATTTTATACTCGACCTTTATCCAATAACATTGCTTTTCGTATCAATTGCCCTCCTGTCTGTTTCACTTAAATATTGTTTCCCGATCCGGTTTTCGGGCTTCTTATCGAATGTATATAAGCATAATAAAAACAACCATTCCAATGGCTTCATAATTATATAAACAACATCAGAAATTATTTTTATTTTGAATAGGCCATAATATTTATGGACAAAACGACCGACCCTATTATATCTATTCCTGATAAACAAATGAAAAGCTGGAAATTTTTCTTCCAGTAAATTTTCAAATGCGTTTGAAATCAAAAGTTGCCTGTTGCAGATTATTTTCCTGCCGTTCCTTTCTCCGTACCTGATTGGTTTTACTATTGATTGATGGCCATTGGCGCCCACTGAACACAGGAAATGCCCACCGCACTGCACATTGTCGCACATATAATCAAGTTGCGAAAACCCATGTTTGTAAGTATCCGTAAATGCCCTTATCAACGAATCGGGCTTTTGCCCAAACAGCATTAAAAAAAGCGAAAGCAAAATCAAAATCGGCACGAGCATTAAAAGCAAAACCGGGTATTTCATTATCGGGTTTAAATTTAAAACGGCCCATGAAAATTTTCCAAAAAAACCATCCACCTCTATTTCGTTTTCATCAATATAGGTTTTCAACAAAAGGTGGTTTTTGGATAGTTCCATTAATAATAACATCAATATCGGAACATTTCCGACCATCCATAAAACAGGCTCTGCACCGGTGTTTAAGTGGACACAAAGCAAAACATTTATTATTATGCCCAATATCAAAAACACATTCAATAGTAACTCCAATATGGGAGCAAGTATTTGTTTCCTGAAAATTGACACCATATAAGAAAACATACAAGCAACAATCAATAAATAAATGCCGACCCTATGCCCTGGAGAAAACAACGCACTGTCCGAACAGCAGTTATTATCCTTTCCAACATCAAATAACATAAATAATATGGGCAAAATAATAATTGTCCAAACTTCTATAATCCTGAAAAATTTAGCCCCCGTTAACCGCGCCCTATTTATCATAAAATAAATAAAGTTGAACACCACATATATAGGAGGCGCAACAAATAAAACAACAAGGATAAGAATAACAACATAGCCAAATAATGCATTATTTATCATTCGTCAATAGTATTTAATTAATGGAATAATCCACGATAATCATAATAAACCAGAAATCTAACATTCAACAAATCTTCCCTTTACTCCCTCACCAAAGTCCGCACCGTCAAAAATCCCAGGCTCAATACCCCTGCCATAACCACTGCCAATCCGAGCGAGCCAAGATATGCCAGCGGGTGCGTGACCACCGCCAATATTTCCATAAACAATTGATAGGGCTGCGCAATAATGTCCCACGTATTCCAGCGTTGGTAGCGGCCCAGATATACCCCGAAGGAGCAGAGGCCAATGGCCGTCCACGTCAATATATTGGCCACCTTTTTTGTGGTATTTTTTTCCAAATATTTTTGCACATCAACGAGCGATATAAAACCGAGCATCAGCCCTGTCCAAGCAAACGAAAAAAGGATCATCATATCGTACCACATAGGCACGGGCGGGTGGTAGCCGACGTGCAATAGATCGGTGACGAGGTAAGGCGCATTTGGCAAAAAGACCAGCCATATAGCAAGCGCAGGGGCAGCCAGCCATTTTGACGGAAAATAATCTAAGGTCAGGGAAATAAAATATGGGATCCATGCCAAGAATAAATTCCAAACAAGGAACATATAAGTAAGGCTCCGGGTATTGGCCACATCTCGGACACTGTCTATTTGGCCAATATCGAAACCGACAAAATATATGCGGTACGCAATCAATGCAAAGTCCAACAAGCTGGTCAAACAAAGCAATAAAAAGAGATGGTATTGCTTTTGGTCTGCGAATATATTTTTGAAATTATTCAACATAATATTTTAAATTAAACCGATTTGTAGTTAATGATTAATGGTTAATCATTAATAATTAATAATTAATAATTAATAATTAATAA
>DROJ01000514.1 GCA_011321935.1 Bacteroidota bacterium
CAGGCAACCCCTTAAAAACAACTTGCGTACTGGCAGAAAACAACCCAACAAATAAACACAAAAATTGAAAATGAATTTTTTGGGGTTTAACTATACGGGCATCCCACATAATACTGCAAAACATTATCAGCTTGTTTTCAGCAGTATGGGATGCCCTATATTTTAATTTAAACGCAACTATTCAGCTTGCCGCGAATTGCACTACTTTTCACGAATTATCCATAACCATTCGTGGATTCATTCCTGAAAATTAGCGCAATTCGCGGCTATGAACGACCTGTGCTGAATAGTTAGATTTAAACAATCAATAAAATGATAGAACCGATCAAATCTCTGCCATTTACAAAAGAACCAGCACTCATAAAAAGATTGCCAGGACTGGCTACCGGGCGCTATAAAAACATTAATTGCCATTATAGCCAGAAACTGATCGTCAATACGGGGAAACAGATCAAAGTAATAGAAATGGACGATGTGGCCTATTTTTATACCGAATCGAAAATCACTTTCCTGATGACGCATACAGGCAAAAGATACCCCATTGATTTCTCGCTGAACCATATCGAAAAAATGGCCGACCCAAAGACCTTTTTCCGCATCAACCGGCAGTTTGTCATAAATATGCAAGCCATCAAGAAAATGTGGCGACACCCAAAATCAAGGATAAAAGTCACCTTGGCGTCCTCCTCCGATATCGAGGTAATTGTCAGCACAGTGCGTACCCCTGTGTTCAAAAAATGGTTGATCGGAGAGTCGGACTGACCTCTTTGAACCCTCTCACCTCAACTGCCGCAAATACATCTGCACCGTATTGGCCAAGCCAAAGTAAAGCGCATCGGCCACCAGCGCATGGCCGATGGACACTTCCATTAAACCGGGGATGTTTTCTTTGAAAAAACGCAGGTTGTCCAAGTTGAGGTCATGCCCTGCGTTGATGCCGATGCCGATCTGGTTGGCAAGCACAGCGCTCTTTTTATAAGGCACAATTGCGGCCTCCTTATTTTTATGAAAATCATGGGCATATGGCCCTGTGTAAAATTCCACCCTGTCCGCACCTACCTTTTTCGCCCCTTCTATATGCCTCCCGTCGGGGTCAACAAAAATCGAAACCCGGATGCCCGCCTCCTTGAACGGGGCTATTATATCGGTCAAATAACTGGCATGTTTGACCGTGTCCCAGCCGTGGTCGGAGGTCAGTTGGTCTTCCGAATCGGGCACGAGGGTCACTTGGTCCGGCCTGTTTTCCAATACCAATTCGATGAACTTCGGAACGGGCTTTCCCTCGATATTAAACTCCGTTGTCACCTGTTTTTTCAGCACCGGCACATCGGAATAACGGATGTGCCGCTCGTCGGGGCGGGGGTGCACGGTGATGCCCTGCGCCCCAAATTCTTCGCAATCTTTGGATACCTGAAAAAGGTTCGGTAAGTTGCCGCCCCTTGCATTGCGCAGCAGGGCGATTTTGTTCACGTTGACACTTAATCTGACCATTTGAATTGTGAATTGTGAATTGTGAATGTCGCAAAAATAGGAATATTGGAGGCATGGAAAACGGATCATTGAATACTGGCAAAAAAAAGGCATTTTTGGATTCGCCAAAACATGTGCTGCTGTTTTTGGCGGCAGTGGTTTTTATGTGCATGATACTCGGCTCGGGCATTATTGCAGTGGCCTGCAAGCTGCAGGGGCTTGATTTTCAGGAAGTAGTAAAAAGTTTTGGGCAGGACAGCTCGGCCGAACTGCGCAACTTTATGAGGGGGGCGCTGATGTCCAACCACCTGCTTTCCTTCCTCGTGCCGGCCATGATTACGGGCTGGGTTTTTTATAAAAAAAACTGGCCGACGGAACTCGGCGTGCGGTATGCGCCCGATGTGCGGAACCTCGCCCTCGGCGTCCTGCTGGTTGCCCTGTGCTTCCCTTTGGCGCAGGCCGCTTTTTCGGCCAACCGTTGGCTGGTGGAAAGGATAGGCTGGCTGGAAGCACTGGTGCAGACGGAATCGGCCACCGAGAATTTGATGGAAGGGCTGCTGGTCATGCAAAGCCCTTTCGAGCTGGCTTTCAGCTTTTTGGTGATGGCCATCGTGCCTGCCGTGGGGGAGGAAATGCTCTTCCGGGGCCTCGTGCAAAAACAATTGCAGCGGCTCTTTGCCAATCCAATTGTTGCCGTTTTGGTGACTGCTTTGATTTTCGGTTTAGCACATTTTCAGGTGCAGCGGTTCTTTGCCATCTTCCTGCTCGGCACCGTGCTGGGGCTGCTTTTTCACTGGACAAAAAACCTGTGGGTGCCCATTGCCGGGCATCTCGTTTTTAACGGCACACAAGTCCTCACCGCTTATTTCAACCAAGAAAAATTGGCGGAAATGAACACGGGGGACGAATTACAAATACCAATAACAGTGACCCTATTATTTTTGGCCGCCGCTGTTTTTATTGCAAATAAAATTATTAAAAATGGTTGAATGGTTGGATGGTTTAAATGGTTTTTTCCGCTATCGAGGAATTAACCATTCGAGCCATTCAACCATTTAACCATTCAACCATTTAAAATATGACCCTCTCCCCTACCCTCATCATCGTTACCATCGCCGCTTATTTTATGGTGCTGATCGGCATCTCATTTGTCACAGGCCGCAATGCCGACAGCAAGGATTTTTTTGTGGCCGGTCGGAAAGCGCCCTGGTTCATTGTTGCCTTTGGCATGGTGGGGGCTACCATGTCGGGGGTCACTTTTATATCCATCCCCGGGGCAGTCGGCGGCGGCGGCCTGAACCAGGGCTTCTCTTATATGCAGGTCGTTTTGGGCTATTTGCTCGGCTACCTGGTCATTGCCACCGTTTTGCTGCCGCTTTATTACCGGCTCAAGCTGACTTCTATTTATGGTTTTTTAGGGGAGCGTTTTGGCTATTACGCCAACAAAACGGGCTCGGCATTTTTCCTTTTGTCGAGGGTGATCGGGGCATCGTTCCGGCTGTTTTTGGTAGCCATTGTTTTGGACAAATTTGTGGTCGGCGTGCCCCCTTTCAATGTGCCCTTTGAAATTACAGTAGTCATTACCATACTGCTCATTTGGGTCTATACTTTTAAAGGCGGCATCAAAACCATCATCTGGA